>DASUZP010000176.1:0-11328 GCA_036376775.1 Solirubrobacterales bacterium
ATCGCCTACAAGCGGCTCAATTCCGAACGCTGGATCGAGCTGCCGACGAAGCGGGAGAACGGCGACGCGGCGGACACGAAACGGCTTGTCGCGCCAGTCCCCGCCGACCTCGAACCCGGCACCTATGTCTTCCGTGTAACGGCGGTGGACGGCGCCGGCAACACGGCCTCGTCCACCCGCCGCGCCGACGGCACCGAGATGGCGCTGCGCAAGACGCCGCCGCCGGTCGGGCCGAGCCGGCCCGCGGCAGGACAGGCGGAGGAGCATGGGGAGGGGAGCGCCTCCGCCGACGCTACGCGCACCAGGGCCAAGACGCGCCTCTTCGCCAGGCTGCGTTGGCGCCATCGCCGCGGTCCGCGGGTGACGGTGCCCTTCGGTGCCGGCGCCGCCCTCTCCGGCCGCCTGCTCAACGCCGACGGCGCCGGGCTTTCCGGACGGCAGTTGCGCGTCGTCTCGCGTCCGTCGCGGGGGGCGTTGACGGGCCGGCGCGTCGAGGCGATCCGGACCGGCCGCCACGGTGGCTTCCATTTCGCCCTGCCTGCTGGCCCTTCTCGTCGCATCACCGTCGTCTACAAGGGCGATCCGGGGCTGGCCAGCGCCCGCCGTCCGGCGTTGGCGCTGCGGGTGCGCGGCGCCGCGACTCTCAATGCCGCCCCGCGCGGTCTTCGCACCGGCGAGTCGGTGCGGCTCTGGGGTCGGGTCAGCGCCCGCGGGGCGCCGCTGCCGCGGCGCGGCAAGCTGGTCGCGATCCAGTACTACGAGAACGAGGCGCGCCTTTGGCGGCCGGTGCTGGTCACCCGCAGCGATCACAGCGGCCGTTTCCACGCCCGCTACCGCTTCCGCTACATCGTCGGCACGGCGCAGATCCGGCTGCGCGCCGTCGCTCTGGCGGAGGAGCGCTGGCCCTACGCCCCGGGCGCCTCACGCCCGGTCACGGTGGAGGTCAGGGGATCGGTAGGGTGAGCGGCCATGTCACAGGCCACGCTTCACACCAATGCCGGGGAGATCGTGCTCGAACTGCACGACTCCGACGCCCCGAAGACGGTCGAGAACTTCCGCAAGCTTGCCGCCGACGGCTTCTACGACGGGCTGATCTTCCATCGCGTGATCAAGGACTTCATGGTCCAGGGTGGCTGTCCAGAGGGATCTGGCCGTGGCGGCCCCGGATACAAGTTCGAGGACGAGATCAACGAGCACAAGATCGTCCGCGGTGCGCTGGCGATGGCCAATGCCGGTCCCGATACCAACGGCTCGCAGTTCTTCATCGTCACCACCGAGGCGGCGCCGTGGCTCGACGGCAAGCACACCGTCTTCGGCCAGGTAAGCAGCGGTATGGAGACGGTCGACGCGATCGAGTCGACCGCGACCGACGGCTCCGATCGTCCGCTCGACGAGCAGAAGATCGAGCGCGTCGAGCTTTCCGACTAGCGATCGTCAGCGGGACGCGGGCGCTTCGGCAGGCGGCTCGCCACCGCCGCGTCGTTCGCGTCGGCGCAGCAGCCCTTCGCCCGGCCGCCAGAGGCTGACCAGGCCGGCCACCAGGGTCACCAGGAAGATCTGGCCGAGCATCATCTCGAGGCCTGAGACCATGCGGCCCACCTGCCCGGCCGGGACGAGGTCGCCGTAGCCGGTCGTGGTCAGCGTGGTGTAGCTGAAGAAGAGGAAGTCGCTGCCCTTGACCGCTACGCCGGTGCCGAAGAAGCCGCCACCTTCGATCCGGTCGATCAGGCCGTAGGCCCAGGTGAAGAGGATGCCGAGGGCGGTGTAGACGCTGATCGCGCCCAGAATGGTGCGCGATGAGACGCTGTCGGCGGTGATCACACGCCGCAGGACGGCCGCCATCGCCACCGCCAGCAGGCCGATCTCGATGAAGTTGGCGGCGTTGAGTCCGAGCCTGCCTCCGAACGCCGCCGAGACGAAGGCCAGGGCGGTCGCAATCGCCGCCAGGATCAGTGCCCGCCTGACAAAGATCGGGCGAACGTGGGAGCTGGTCAGGGCGACTACCGAGGTGGCGCCGGTGACGATCGTCAGCAGCACCGCCGACCAGCCCCGGTTCGAGAGCACCGAGGCGAGTACGTAGGTCGTCAGGACGAGCGCCAGGACCAGCCCGAAAGCGTCCCTGGCGCGCTCCGCCCGTCGCCGCCACCGCTCACGGTTCATCTCCGCTAGTTCGGCTGTCGCCGCGGCGATCCTGCCGAGGCACGCCCCTGGGTGACCATTCGCACGCCGCGCACCGCGGCTCTAACCTAGTCTGTATTAGGTGACGCGCGGCGATTTCTACGACTCCCCCTGGGGCGCGGCCTACAGCACCTACATGGAGCGCCCGCGCCTCAGCAGCCGCATCAGCCGGCTCGTCTGGGGCGGCGACATCAAGCCGTACTACGAAAGCATGGCCACGGCCGGCGAAGTGCCGGACGGCGGGAAGATCATCGATTGCCCTTGCGGCGCGGGCCCCGCCCTGCGCGCTATCCCGGCAGAGCGGGCCGTTCGCTATTTGGGCGTCGATCTATCGCCGTCGATGCTGCGCCGGGCCCGCAAGCGAGCAGCAGCTCGCGAGCTGACCAACGCCGAGTTCGTCGAAGCCGATGCGACCGCGATTCCGTCGGCCTCCGCAAGCGCTGACCTCTGGCTCTCCTACTGGGGCCTGCACTGCTTCGCCGACCCGCAGGCGGCGCTGGCCGAGGCCGCCCGTGTCCTCAAGCCCGGCAGCCGCCTGGTCGGCTCTTCCTTCGTGCGCGGGCGCGACAGCCTGCGCCAGCGCTTCCTCATCCGGCCCTACATCGGCGACTTCGGTCCGCTCGGCACCCAGCCCGAAATAGAGTCTTGGTTCGCCGATGCGGGCCTCGAGCTGACCGGCGTCAAGCGCTCCGGCCCGATGCTGTTCTTCGACGCACGCAAGCGCGCCCAGTCGGCATTCGCGGGCTGATATCGGGAACCGGTACAGGCGGGAACTGACTGCTAGACCCGTACGGCGATCTTGGTTCCGGCGGGGAGGACTTTGCCGGGCTTGGGGCGCTGCCCCACGATTTTCTTGTGCCTGTGATGCTTCTTGGTCTTCTTTATCTCTCCGAGCCTGCAGTGGTGGCGGGCCAGTAGTTTCCTGGCTCGACGAAGCGTCTTCCCCTTGAGCGCGGGAACGGTACATTGAGTTACAGCTTGCTGTGGTTTAGCGCTGCCCCTATCGGCACCTCCTACCCCTCCTTTTTGCCACCTGAACCACCACCAGTTTGACCCGTCCCGCTACCACCGGTACCGCCTTTGCCACCGGTACCGCCACCTACACTGGTGGCTTCCGCCTGAACAACGCCGGTCGGGGCGGATCCTGCCGGGATGCTCGCGCCCAAAGAGTTGTGGGCCGTGACCACGCATGCCAGGGTGTGGCCGGCGGCGGCGGCCGGGATCGGATGCCGCATTGGTGGCCCCGCCGATGAAGGCGCCGTCGAGTTGCCACTGGTAGGTGTAGGTCTGCGGCATCGACCCGGACCAACTTCCCGGAGAGCATGCCAAAGTGTGGCCGACTTGAGCCGTCCCGGAGATGACCGGTGGGCTGGTGTTGACCGGCAGAGTCAGAGCCAAGGGGGTGCCCACCACCACGTTGCCCGAGATGTCAAAGGCAACACACAGAGACTCCGACTGACACGTCACTCCATTGAGACTGTGTTCATCCACCTTGGTGACGGTCCACGTGCTCGCGCCGCCGGTGGGTTGGTGGAGGTCACGACGTTGCCGCCGTCATCGACGGCAACAGAGAGACACTGACGGACACCACACGCCGTTGAAGCCGGCGAAGCCTGCCGCGTGGGTGACAGTCCACGCATCGGCCCCGCCGGTGGAGTTGGTGGAGGTCGCCACGTTGTCAAACGCGTCAGGGGCAACGCAGAGAGATACCGATGGGCACGCCGACGCATAAAGATGCCGATGGGCACGAGACGGCGATGACACTTGCGATCGTCTCGAATTTAGCGATTTTCCACGAAAACACGGTGTCAGCCGAGGCCAGGGCGGGCATGGCGAAGCTGACGAGGAGTATCCCCCAGCAGCAGTGCGACCGACTGAATGCTGCGTTTCACGAGAATCTCCCTGGTCGGTGTTCCCGCGGCGATGGCATTCGAAGGGCGATCCCGAGCACCGTCAGGGGATCGGCCCACCGTCAGCCGGGCAGGCGCTCGCTTTGACGGAGGGGGTGGGATTCGAACCCACGAGACGCCTTGCGACGCCTAACGGCTTTCAAGGCCGCCGCATTCAACCGCTCTGCCACCCCTCCGGGCGCTCAGACGATGTGTCGATGCTAGCTGCAAATGTATGGACGAAAGGGCACCGAGCAAAAGCGGGCTGCGGTGATTGGATAGTGGTATGAGGCGGTTGCTCATCCTTGCTTCGACGATGGTCTTCTTCGACGTCGCCTTCTACGCGGCGATCGCTCCACTGCTGCCCGACTACGTCGACGAGTTCGGGTTGAGCAAGGCCCAGGCCGGGATCCTCGCCGCCTCCTATGCCTGCGGGACGCTGCTCGCCTCGTTGCCCGCCGGGCTTGTGGCCACCTGGGTTGGCCCGCGCCGCACGGTTATCGGCGGGCTGCTGCTCCTTGGCGTCTCCAGCCTTGCCTTTGGCCTCGCCGACGAGATCGCCCAGCTCGACGCGGCACGCTTTGCCCAGGGTGTTTCGGGGGCGCTGATCTGGTCCGGAGCGCTGACCTGGCTGATCACGACGGCTCCGCCAGAGCGTCGTGGCTCGGTCATCGGCACCGCCCTCGGGACCGCGGTTGCCGGCGCCCTGGTCGGGCCGATCGTGGGCGCGGTCGCGGCCGAGGTCGGGACCGGGGCAGTCTTCGGCGCAGTGCTCGGCATCGCCGTATTGCTTGCGGGGTTCGCCGCGCGCCTGCCGGAAGCGGGCCCGCCCGAGCGCCAGCCTCTGCGTGAGGTCGGGGCGACGATGCTCACTCGGCCGATCCTCACCGCGACGGCCTTCGTCGCCGTTCCCTCGCTGATGTTCGGTGCGGTCGAGGTGCTGGTTCCGCTGCGGATCGACGAACTGGGTGGCGGCCACGTGGCGATCGCCGGAGGCTTCATCGCCGGCGCCGGCCTCGAGGCTGTACTTGCGCCGGTCGCCGGTCGCTACTCCGACCGCGTCGGGCGCCGCATTCCCTTCGTCGTCGGGATCGGGATCTGCGCTTGCTCGATGGCCGGCATCGCTGCGGGACAGGCGCTGGGGCCGATCCTTGCCGCCTTGATCCTGGGCGCCCTGGGCGCAGGTATCTGCTTCGCGCCGGCTCTGACCACCCTCTCGGAGACGGCCGACCTGAGCGGTCTTCATCAAGGCTTCGCCGCGGGCCTGTCGAATATGGCCTGGGCGGCGGGCCAGGCCGCTGGGGCGCTTGCGGGCGGCGGGATGGCAAGCGCAACGGGCTACGTGGCGCCGAGTTTGGTGGTCGGTGCACTGCTGCTTTTCACGGCCGCCTACGCATACCGCTCGCTGGCGCCGCCGCTGGTCCAGGCGGCGGCGAGCTAGATGTAGCGTACGCCGGACCGATGGCCGCAACCTGGAGCAACTGGACGGGGGACCAGCGCTGCGCGCCGGTTGAGGTGGTCCGGCCGCGAGACCGCGACGAGCTGGCCGCGGCGATCGTCGCAGCGGCGGGCGCCGGCCGGAAGGTGAGCGTTGTCGGCAGCGGCCACTCATTCACCGAGGCGGCGTTGACCGGCGGCACGATGATCGACGTCGCCGCGCTCAGCGGCACGATCGACGCCGATCCGGCTTCGGGTCTGGTCAAGGTCGGAGCGGGCACGGTGCTCGCCGATCTCAACGAGGAATTGCACCGGCTCGGTCTGGCGATGGAGAACCTCGGCGACATCGACTGCCAGACCATCGCCGGGGCGATCTCGACCGGCACCCACGGCACCGGGGCGAAGCTGCGCAACATCTCGGCCCAGGTCGAGGCGCTCGAGTTGATCACGGCCAACGGCGAGGTGCGTGAGCTTGACGGCGCCGAGGCCGATCTGCTGCGGGCTGCGCGGGTCGGTGTCGGAGCGCTCGGCGCGATCTCGGCGGTGACTCTGCGCTGCGTTCCCGCCTTCGTCCTCGAGCGGATCGATTCCCCCCAGCCGCGCGAGGAGGTGTTCGACAGCTTCGACCGGCGCGCCGAGGCGAACGACCACTTCGAGCTCTTCACCTTCCCCTACGCCGACTCGGCGCTGGTGCTGGAGCGCAACCGGGTCGAAGGGTCGCCCCGGCCGCGTGGTCGCATCGCCTCCTATCTCAACGACATCGTGCTCGAGAACTGGGCGCTGGAGGCGCTTTCGGCGTCGGGCCGTTTGTTGCCCCGGGCGATACCTGCTCTTTCCAGGCTCGCTGCCGCGCTCGCCTCGGGCGGCAAGACCACGGACCGCAGCGACCGGGTCTTCGCCAGCGAGCGCCGCGTCCGTTTCACCGAGATGGAGTATGGGGTGCCGCGCGAGCACGGGCCGGAGGCGGCGCGGCGGGTGATCGAGTGGGTGCGGGCCAATCGCTACCCGGTCTTCTTCCCGATCGAGATGCGCGTGGCCGCCGGCGACGATGCCCTGCTCAGCCCCTCGCACGAACGCGTCACTTCATACATCGCCGTGCACCAATACCGCGGGATGAAGTGGCGCCCTTACTTCGAGGCGGTCGAGGAGATCATGCGCGACTACGGCGGTCGTCCTCACTGGGGCAAGCGCCACTTCCAGACCGCGGCGACGCTGGCGCCGCTCTACCCGCAGTGGGCGAGGTTCCAGGCTGCTCGCGACGAGCTCGACCCGGGCCGCGTCTTCACGAACGAGTACGCCGCACGCGTCCTAGGAGACTGACGAAGTCCATGTTTTGCCCTCCACAGGGGCAAAACATGGACTTCGTCAAAGAAAGGTTTTGCTCTCGCCGCGATAGGTCGGGACCACGTCGACGATCTCGCCTGCCTCGATCAGGTGGAGCGCGTCGAAGCGCTCGCACAGCTCGCCTGCCTTGGCGTGGCGGAGGTAGACCCGGTCGCCGATCGAGAGCTGGGCCGCCGGGGCGCCGAGCAGTGGCGTCTGCACCTCTCCGGCGCCCTCCTCGGAATCGAGGCGTAGGCCGGTCGGCAGCCAGGGCGCCGGGAGCCGCGCCGGGTCACCGGGGCCGGAGGCGAGATAGCCGCCGCCGAGCGCCGTCGCCACGCCGGTGGCCGGCTTGCGCACTATCGGCAGCACGAATCCCGCCGCCGGAGTCAGCGTGAAGCGGCTGTAGTGGTCGAAGAGGGCGGGGGCGTAGAAGCCGGAGCCGGCGGTCACCTCGGTGACCAGCTCCTCGGCGCCGGTCAGCTCGAGGCTGCCGGTGCCGCCGCCGTTGACGATCGGCAACTCCATCAGCTCGCGGATCGCGGCGACGATCGCGCCGCGCCGCTCGGCCAGCTCGGCGGCCGAGCGGCGTTGCATGAAGCGGATCCCGGCGCCGCGCAGGCGCTTTCCCGGTGGCCGGTCGCCGACGCCGGCGATCTGGCCCTCGTAGGCCATCAGTGCCGCCAGCTTCAGCTGCGGGCGGCGGTCGATCTCATGCGCCAGGGCGACGGCCTGCTCGACCGTGTGCACCGGGGAGCGCTTGGGGCCGACCTTCACCCTGCCGCCCAGCGCCCACCAGCTCGCGTCGATGTCGATGCAGACTCTGACCGGGGCGGCTGCGGCCCCCAGCACAGACTCGATCGCGTCGAGGTGCTCGGCGCAGTCGACCATCACGATCGGCGCCCCCTCCGGGTTGGCAACCGAGCGCAGCGCCAGATCGCTCAGCGCTCCGGTATCGGCGGTCGGGTAAGCGAGCAGCAGGTTCTCGAAGCCCTGCTCGGCCAGCCACAGGGTCTCCGGCAAGGTGAAGGTCATCAGCCCCTCGAAGCCGGGATCGCTGCTCAGAATGCGCTCCAGCAGCGCCTGGCAACGCAGCGACTTGCTCGCCACCCGGATCGGCTTCCCATCGGCCCGCCCCAGCATCTCCGCTGCGTTGGCCGTCATCGCGTCGAGATCGACGAAGGCGAAAGGCGCCTCGACCTCGGCAAAGATCGCCTCGTACTCCTCATATGAGCGGACGGACGCCGGAGGCACACCCCGAGACTAACCGCGGCCAAGGTCCTTAAAGCGGAGAGGGAGGGATTCGAACCCTCGAGAGAGCTTGCGCCCCCTACTCGCTTAGCAGGCGAGTGCCTTCAGCCACTCGGCCACCTCTCCGGGCTCGAAAACCATAGCGCCGCCTTTGCGGTCCGGCGCGGTCGCTCAGCTGTGCCGCGAGCGGATGACCACGCGGGCGCCGCGCGCCGGGATCATCGTCACGTTGCGGTGTACGGCGTGCTCGGGGGCGGGATCGTCGGCCTCGAGGTCGAGGCGGCGGGCCATTGTCTCGAGGACGACACGCTGCTCGGCCATCGCCAGGGCCGCCCCCAGGCAGCGGCGGATGCCACCGCCGAAGGGGATCCACTCGTAGGTCCCGGGCTTGCGGCCGAGCCAGCGCTCGGGTCGGAACTCGAAGGGTTCGGGGTAGAGGTCTTCGCGGTGGTGGACGAGGAGGATGCTCATCGTCAGCGGCGTCTCCGCCGGCACTGCATAAGGGCCGAGGCGCCAGGGCACTTTGACCCGCCGGCCGATGATCGGGATCACCGGCCGCGAGCGCATCCCCTCGATGATCGTCGCCTCGATCTGCTCGCCGGCGTCGCCCTCGCCGCGGACGGCGTCGCGAAGCGCATCGTGGGCGGCGGAGTTACGGACCAGCCGCTCCCAGGTCCAGGCCAGCGAGTTGGCGGTCGTCTCGTGTCCGGCGAGGACCAGCGTGAGCAGCTCGTCACGCAGTTCTTTGTCGCTCATCTCCTCACCCTCCTCGGTGCGCGCCTGCAGCAGCAGCGAGAGGATGTCCCGTCGCTCGCCGAGGTCCTCGGCGCGGCGGCGCTGCTCGATCACCGCGTAGGTCGGGCGGTCGAGCAGCTCAAGCCCGACCCGCGTCAGGCCGACCGCCTCGGTGCGATTGAGGTTGATCAGTTCGCTCACCTGCGCCAGCGGCCAGGTCGAGGCGGCGACGATCCGCTTGGTCGCGATGCGCAGCCAGTGCTCGGGCGTACCGCGCTCGGGTTTGCCTTCGATGCCGAAGATCCCCGCCATGATCACGTCGAGCGTGATCGCCTGCATGTGCGGTGCCAGGGCGAACGGGCGGCCGACGGGCCAGCGACCGATCTCGCGCTCGGCGGCGTCGGCGATCATCTGCGTGTACTGCTCGATCGCCTCGCCGTGGAAGGGCGGCAGCAGCAGTTTGCGCTGGCGCATGTGGCGCGGCCCGACCGCGGTCAGGACCGAGTTGGGCCCGACGATCGGCCGCAGCGGCGACTCGCCGGTCAACGAAGGCGCCTGCTCGGGCTTGGCGGTGAAGAGCGAGCGCACGTGGTCGGGATGGCTGGTGATCGCCGGTCCGGGGCCGGGGAGCGCGCCGCGCATGCGGAAGACCTCGCCGAGCTCGCGCCGGGCGCGGAAGACGAACTCGATCTGGCGCTGGGAGAAGCGCAGGGTCTGCAGCAGCCGCGGCTGCATGATCGCCGGTGGCTCAGGCAGCCCGGTTGCCTCATTCGCATCGAGCGGGCCGGCGGGCGAGGGAGGTGCTTCCCCGACGAGGCCGTCCACGGGTCCGTTCTCGGGCGGCGCCGCGGGCTCGACCAGTTGGGTCATTCGATCAGTGTTACACAAATCCATGTCACATCAAACAGCCTCTACAGTCATGTGACGTATGTACGGCAGGCGGACCAAGATCATCGCGACCGTCGGCCCGGCGAGCTGGGACGACGACATCCTGGTGCGCCTGATCGAGGCCGGCACCGACGTATTCCGCCTCAACTTCTCCCACGCCGACCGCGAGCGCCACGCGCGCACGATCGAGTCGATCCGCGCCACGGCAGAGCGCGTCGGGCGCGAGGTTGCCGTGCTCGGAGACCTGCCGGGGCCGAAGCTGCGCATCGGCGAGTTGCGCGGCGACGTCGCCGAGCTGGAGACGGGGATGCACGTGAAGCTGACCCCGCAGCAGGTAGAGGGAGACAGGGAGACGATCCCGGTCGACTGGCCGGGGGTGAGCTCGCTGCGCGAAGACGAACTTGTCTACCTGGCCGACGGGTCGATCCGCCTGCGTGTGCGCGAGCCCGAGGACGGCGGCGTTGACGCGGAGGTCGAGGTGGGCGGGACGCTTTCCTCGCACAAGGGGATGAACATTCCGGGGGCCACGGTTCGCGCCGCCACCGACGGCGACCTCGGCTGGGTCGAGTTCGCCGTCGAGCATGGGATCGACCTGCTGGCGATGTCCTTCGTCTCCTCGGCGGCGGATCTGGAGCCGGTGGCCGAGCGGTTGCAGGAGCTCGACTCCGACATCCCGTTGATCGCCAAGATCGAGAAGCAGCAGGCGGCCGAGAACGCGGAGGAGATCGTCGCCGCGGCGAGCGGCGGGATCATGGTGGCGCGCGGCGACCTCGGGATCGAGTTGCCGCTGGCGCAGGTACCGGTCGTGCAGAAGCGGCTGATCAGGGCCGCCGGCCGGCGTTCGAAGCCGGCGATAACGGCGACGCAGATGCTCGCCTCGATGGTGACGGCGCGTCGCCCGACCAGGGCCGAGGTGACCGACGTCGCCAACGCGATCTTCGACGGCACCGACGCGGTGATGCTCTCCGAGGAGACCGCGGTCGGCCACCACCCGGTCGAGGCGGTGCGAGTGATGGACCAGATCGCCCGCGCCACCGAGCCCGACCTGCCCTACGGCGAGTGGCTGTTCACCCGCACCGATCAGGCGACCCAGGATGTCGCCGACTCGGTCGCCCAGAGCGCCGTCGGCGCCGTCTACCGGCTCAACTTGGCGGCGCTGGTGGTGCCGACGACCAGCGGTCGCACCGCGCGTCTGGTCTCCGCCCACCGCCCCAACGTGCCGGTGCTGGCGATCTCGCCGCGGGCCGAGACCGTGCGCCGCCTCAACCTGCTCTTCGGCGTCACCGCGATCCTCAGCGCGCATGAGAACGAGGTGCGCGACCTGCTCGACGACTGCGCCTCGCTGGCGGTCCGCCACGGCGTGGCGAAGTCGGGCGACCTGGTCGCGATCGTCGCCGGCATGCCGGACCAGGAGTTGGGGACCAATTTGTTCGAGGTACATCGCGTGCCGTGAGGCGTCCCGGATACCGGCGCGCTACGGCGTCATCGGTCGCCGAAAGGCAACCAGCCTTCCGGCTCCCTCTTCCTTGTATCGCTTGGTCCCGGAACGCCTCACGGCACGCGGTAGGGTTCTCGTCCACATGACCGACTTCGACGCGATCGCGCAGGGGATGACGCAGGCGGTGCC
>DASUZP010000177.1:0-51004 GCA_036376775.1 Solirubrobacterales bacterium
GAAGAAGGCGGAGGGCTACGGGGTGCCGGGGAGGCAGATCGACGGCATGGACGTGATCGCCGTCCGCGAGGCGGTCGCCGAGGGGATCCGGCTCGCCCGCGAGGAGCAGCGCCCGACCATGATCGAGGCCTTCACCTACCGCTACCGCGGCCACTCCGCCGCCGACCCGGAGGTCTACCGCAAGCGCGAGGAGGTCGAGGAGTGGCAGCGCAAAGACCCGATCGAGGCCTTCGCCGGCCGCTGCCTCGAGGCGGGGGTGCTCGGCGAGCGCGAGCTGCGCGAGGTGCGCGAGAAGGCCGAGCAGCAGGTGCTGGCGGCGGTCGAGTTCGCCGACGCCTCGCCGGAACCGGCGCTCGACACCCTTTACGAAAACCTCTACGTGCTCGACAGCGCCGCCTGGTACGCGGTCGACGAGCGCAGCCCGGAGCCCCACCGCGGTGAGCGCGAGGACGAGTCGATGCCGGAGACGGCCCGGGAGCTGGCCGAGGCGGGTGCCGCCTATGCCGGCCAGCCCGCCGCCCCGCGCCCGAACCCGGCCCGCGACGGCGACGGCGAGCTGGGGGTGGAGCCGGAGGTGGCCGGCGAGGTCGAGGAGGGGGACCGGGATGCGGAGGAGCCTGCCCCAGGGGAGCCCGCCGAGGAGGTCGAGGACTAGTGGCGACGCTGCGCATGCGCGAAGCGCTGCGGGACGCAATGGCCGAGGAGATGCGCCGCGACGAGGGCGTCTTCGTGATGGGCGAGGACGTCGGCGTATTCCAGGGCGCCTTCAAGGTGACCGAGGGGCTGCTCGACGAGTTCGGCGAGCGCCGCGTGCGCGACACACCGATCTCCGAGAACACGATCGTCGGCACCGGGGTCGGCGCGGCGATGGGCGGGTTGCGACCGGTGGTCGAGCTGATGACCGTCAACTTCGCCCTGCTGGCGCTGGACCAGATCGTCAACCACGCGGCCGCGATCCCCTACATGTTCAACGGCCAGGCGCGGGTGCCGATGGTGGTGCGGATGCCGGGGGGCGGCGGGCACCAGCTCGGCCCCACCCACTCGCACAGCTTCGAGGCGCTCTTCCTGCAGGTGCCGGGGCTGCTGGTCGCCTGCCCCTCGACCCCGGCCGACGGCAAGGCGCTGCTGAAGGCGGCGATCCGCGACGACAACCCGGTCGTCTTCATCGAGCACGAGAGCCTCTACGGGACGCGCGGCGAGGTAGCCGACGACGGGGAGGGCGAGGTGCTGCGCTTCGGCGAAGCGGCGGTGCGGCGCGAGGGCGGCGACGTGACGATCGTCGGCATCCTCAAGATGGCGCACGTGGCCGAGGAGGCGGCGCGGGTGCTCTCGCACGAGCACGGGGTCGAGGCCGAGGTGATCGACCCGCGCACGCTGCGCCCACTCGACCTCGACACGATCCTCGAGTCGGTGCGCAAGACGAACCGGGCGGTGATCGTCGAGGAGGGCTGGCCGCACGGCGGCGTCGGCGCCAACCTGGCGACCCTGATCACCGAGCAGGCATTCGACTACCTCGACGCGCCGGTGCAGCGGGTGACCGGCGCCGACGTGCATATGCCCTACGCGAAACGGCTTGAGCAGGCGGCTATTCCGCATGAGGAGCATGTCGTGCAGGCCGCGCTGGCGGCGTTGGAGGGGTCGCTTTGAGCTGGGCGCTTTGGGAGGGGCGGGGGTGTCCCTCCCCCTCGCTGGGTTTTTCGCCTGGGACATGGTGGCCATCCGAGCTCGCGGGTGGGGCGAAAAACCGACGCCGCTGCGCGGGAGGGACACCCCCGCCCCTCCTTCCAGGGCTACTTCGCGGCGACCCCTCCAGCGCCGCCAGCGCGAGCTTTCGGGGAGATGCGAGGTGACCGACATCGTTATGCCCCGACTGTCCGACTCGATGGAGGAGGGGACCGTGCTGCAGTGGTTGAAAGCTGTCGGCGACGAGATCGCTGTCGGTGACGAGCTGGTGGAAATCGAGACCGATAAGGCGAACATGGCCTATGAAAGTGACCTTGCCGGGACCTTGAGCGAGATCTTGGTGCAGGAGGGTGAGACGGTCTCGATTGGGACTCCGATTGCGCGGGTCGGCGAGGCTGCAGCAGACGAGCAAGGGACCAGCGAGTCCCGGCCCGCGGGTCCTGTCGGCGCAGGGGACCCACCTCCCCCTGCGGTAGCTGAAGCTTCCTCGGGGGAGGTCCCCCCTACGCCGCCACCCGCGGGAGAGGAGCCTGAGACCGCGGCTCCGACCGCGGAACCGGAAGCCCCGGCCAACGGTGACGGGCACCGTGTCAAAGCTTCTCCGCTGGCACGCCGGCTGGCCAGCGAGCAGGGGCTTGACCTCAGCCAGCTTCACGGCTCTGGCCCAGGTGGGCGGATTGTCAAGGCGGATGTCGAGAGCGCCTCTCCCGTGGCAGGACCCGCGGCTGAACCGTCCGGTCCCTCGTCCGTCTCTCCTGAAACCGCAAAAGGCCAGGTCACTTACGAAGATCTCTCGAAGCTGCAATCGACGATCGCGCGCAGGATGGCCGAGTCGAAGGCCACTGCGCCGCATTTCTACCTGCGGGCCACGGTGGATATGAGCCAGGCCGTCGAGGGGCGCCGGAAACTCAAAGCCCTGGCCGCCGAGGACTCTGTCGTGCCCTCGTTCAACGACATGGTCGTCAAGGCCTGCGCTCTGGCGCTGCGCGAGCACCCTCGAGCCAATGGGGCATATCGGGACGGGCGCTTCGAGCTCTACTCGCGGGTCAACGTCGGCGTGGCGGTGGCGGCCAAAGATGCGCTGGTCGTCCCCACCCTCTTCGACGCCGATCGCAAGGGACTGCGGCAGCTCGCCCTGGAGTCGCGGGAGCTGGCGCAGCGGGTGCGCGACGGGCAGATCACGCCGCCGGAGCTCTCCGGCGCCACCTTCACCGTCTCCAACCTGGGCATGTACGGGATCGACGGCTTCTCCGCCGTGATCAACCCGCCGCAGGCGGCGATCCTCGCCGTCGGCGCGATCGAGGAGCGCCCGGTGGTCCGCAACGGCGAGATCGCCACCGCTCACCTGATGCAGGTCGACCTCGCCTGCGACCACCGCATCCTCTACGGCGCCCCCGCAGCCGAGTTCCTAGCCCGCATCCGCGCGCTGCTCGAAGAGCCTCTTTTGCTGGCGCTCTGAGACCATCCGGCAGGGGTTCCACTTAACTTTTTCGGTGTATTGCAGTAGGGCTGCGGCCCCAAGCCGACGACGAAAAGCACAAGACGTTCCACCCCTGCCGGATGGTCTCAGGTCAACAGGTTTTCCTTGCTCCGGTGACTGCGTTCCATGCTCGGCCGAGGGAGAAGTCAGCCGACACGCGGAAGATTCCCGGCCGGCTCGCCCGGGCGACCGTCCACTCGCCATGGCGCACCAGGCAACCGCTGCCGCGGGCGATCGACCAGTAGGGGGTGAAGGCGACGCGGATGAGGAAGTCCCCGGGGTGGGTGACGTCGAGGGCGAAGCCGTTGTGGGCGACCGAGCGGACGCGGGCGGCGCCGAGGCCGAATGGCTGCACGAGCGGTGCCGGGTCGCGCACCTCGTAGACGCGCCAGTGGGCGTCGCTCCAGCGGGGCTCGAGGTAGGGCGGATTGCTGAGGATCAGGCGGCGCTCGGCGACCGAGGAGTAGTCGAGCGGCGCGTCGGGCAGCGCCACGTAGCGGATCGCATTGGCGTGCAACCAGGTACGGTACGCCCGATCGGTGAGCGGCTCGTCGTCGTTGTAGAAGATGTCGTCACGGGTGGTGTCGAGCTGGCGCAGCCAGCCGCGCGCCAGTTCGAAGCCGGGCGCAAGGTAGGCCGCCTCCCAATGGTTGGCGGTGGGCGGCACCTCGATCCGCGCGGCGGCGCCATCGTGGCCGCGTAGCCAGGCGGCGACCGGCGAGAAGTACGTCGACGCCGTGGAGGGGTCGCCGACAGAGCGTGCGATCTGGTTGACGCTGGCCGTCACCTGCCAGTAGAGGCCGCCGGCCAGCGCCAGGGAGAGCAGCAGCATCGAGGCTCGTGAGAGGCGGGGGCGGTGGGAGAGCATGACCGCTGCCAGGACCGGGCCGCCGAACAGCGCACCGAGGCGGACGGCGTTGCCGCCCATCGGGTTCGGCACCAGCACGAGCACGGTCGCCGCGAGCAGGTAGGCGAGCAGCACCCGGCGAAGCTGCCGCTCCTGCCCGCGCAGGCCGCGGGTGACGAAGAGCGCGCCGCCGCACCAGAGCGGGATCGCCAGGTAGGAGGAGAAGGCGAAGGGGAACTGGCCGCTTTCGGGGAAGGCGAGGTTTGGGATCAGCGTCAGGGCGAGGGCGATGGAGGCAGCCCAGGCCGCCGGCCCATGGGTACCGAGGGACCGGGCTTTCGGCCCGCGGGTCCTGTCGGCGTAGGGGACCCACCGCCCCCTGCGGTCGCTAAAGCGTCCTCGGGGGCGGTCCCCCCTACGTCGCCACCCGCGGGAGAAGCGCTGAAGCTGGGTCGCCGGATCCCAGACGCCGGCGAGGAGCACGCCCGCCAGAAAGACCCCAGCGACTGGGCTGGAGAGGGCGCAGGCTGCGGAAGCTGAGAGCGCCAGGCCGGTGTGGCCGAGTTGTAGGGCGCGTAGCGTGGCGAGGCCGAAGGCGACGCCGAGGGCGAAGGTGAGCTGGCCGTCGGCGAGCAGCGTTACCACACCGGCGGCGAACCAGAGCGTCGCCCAGCGAGCCGCCTCGCCCCAGCGGTCGCGCACGAGGCGGTCGAAGAAGTAGGAGGAGGCGACGACGGCGAGGGTCCCGACCAGGCGCGGTCCCAGCAACGCCGCCAGCGGCGGGAAGAGGACGCTGTAGGTGAGGGTGTAGTGGCCGCCGTACCAGCTGCCGTTCCAGATCGCCAGACCGCCGCGCTGGAAGAGCTCGGTGCGGAAGACCTGCGCGGCGAGGTCGCCGACCTGCGGATTCCAGGCGAACATCGCCGCGGCCAGGGCGGCGCTGAGCGCAACGGCCGGAAGCCAGTCGGGTCGGAGGAGCAGCTTTGACTGGAACGAGGCCATAAGCGGAAAGCCGAAGGATAGGGCCGCGGCATGCGACGATTTCAAGGGTGAGCGAGGAAATCCTGGTAGTCCGCTGCGGGATCGTGCCCTACGAGGAGGCATTGGTGGCCCAGCGCTGGCTCGAGGGAGCGCGGCAGGAGGGCGAGGTGCCCGACGTGCTGCTGCTGCTCGAGCACAACCCCGTCTACACCCGCGGCCGGCGCTCCAGCGACGCGGAGCTGCCGATGCAGCGCGAGTGGTACGAGATGCAGGGGATCGAAGTCCACGACACCGACCGCGGCGGCAGGGTCACCTACCACGGGCCCGGGCAGTTGGTCGCCTACCCGATCGTCTCTTTGAAGCCTTACGGCGACGACGTCCACGAGTACGTACGGCGGCTGGAGCGGGTGGCAATCGGAGCGTTGGCCGAGCACGGCGTCGCCGCGGGCACGATCGAAGGCCTGACCGGCGTCTGGACGGAGCCAACTGATGGCCGACGGGACGAAAACGGTCGCATAGCGTCCGGATTCGGCCCATCGACAGAGGATGTGCGCAAGATCGGCTCGATCGGAGTGCATGTGAGCCGCGGCGTCACCACCCACGGGCTGGCCGTCAACGTCAACAACGACCTGCAGCCGTTCGAGTGGGTCGTCCCCTGCGGGATCGACAACTGCCGCGTCACCTCGCTCGGCCGCGAGCTCGGCGCCGAGCAGGACCTCGGCGCCTTCGCCGACACGGTCGTCGCCCGCTTCGGCGAGGTCTTCGAGCGCGCGCCGGTCGCCACCGAGCCGGCCGCCCTGGGACTCGACAGCGCTAGGCTCGGCGTCGCATGACGAGCCCCTCCGAGACGACCGCAGCGGCGCCCGAGGCCACCGAGCGCGTCCACGTCACCCGCTCCCGTGCCAAGCCGGGCGGGACCGCGGCCGACGGCGAGGGCGCCGTCCCCTTCCGCCGCGCCCGCAAGCCGCCGTGGCTGAAGGTGCCGGCGCCGGGCGGCCCGACCTACCGGCGGCTGAAGACGGAGATCGGCGGAGAAGGACTCCACACTGTCTGCGAGGAGGCCAACTGCCCCAACGTCGGCGAGTGCTGGGAGCGTGGCACGGCGACCTTCATGATCCTCGGCGACGTCTGCACCCGCCGCTGCGGCTTCTGCAACGTGCAGACGGGGGTGCCGAGCTGGAACGACCCGCTCGAGCCGCTGCGCGTCGCCAACCAGGTGAAGCGGATGGGGCTGCGCCACGCGGTCGTCACCTCGGTCG
This sequence comes from Solirubrobacterales bacterium, assembly GCA_036376775.1. Classification (GTDB taxonomy): domain Bacteria; phylum Actinomycetota; class Thermoleophilia; order Solirubrobacterales; family 70-9; genus VRUE01. Next base: position 6,251 of record DASUZP010000177.1, read on the forward strand.
ACCGCGACGACCTGCCCGACTACGGTGCGAGCGCCTTCGTCGGCACGATCCGCTCGATCCGCATGCAGGCCCCCGGCTGCAAGGTCGAGGTCCTCACGCCCGACTTCCGCGGCCAGGAGATGCCGCTGGCGAAGGTGATCCACGAGCGGCCCGACGTCTTCAACCACAATGTCGAGACTGTGCCGCGGCTCTACCCGAAGGCGCGGCGCGGCTCCAAGTTCCTGCGCTCGGCGCGGGTGCTGCGGATGGCGAAGGAGATGGGCGGCGCCGACGTCATCACCAAGTCGGGGCTGATGGTGGGGCTGGGCGAGTCATTCGAGGAGATGGTCGAGACCTTCGGCCTGCTGCGCGAGCACCGGGTCCAGGTGCTGACCGTCGGCCAGTACCTGCGGCCGACCGAGAACCACCTGCCGGTGGAGCGCTACTGGCACCCGGACGAGTTCGCGGCGCTCGAGCGCGAGGCCTACGCGATGGGCTTCGAGTCGGTCGCGTCCGGACCGCTGGTGCGGTCCAGCTACCACGCGGATCGTAACCTGCCTAAGGTGGCCGCCGGCTAGAGCCGGCGCTTTTCTCGGCTTACGACGAGAAAGGAACCAGGCGAAGGTCAGCCCGCCGGATCGACCGGCTGTGGTGGCGGCTCGTCCCAGAGGCCGAAGCGGTCGCGCCAGTAATCGGTGAGGAAGATGTTGTTCGGATCGCGCTCGGCGCGCAGGCGGAGGAAGTCGTCCCAGCGCGGGTACTGCGCGCGGAAGAAGTCGACCCAGGTGCGATCGCCCGCGACGACGGGCGGCTGGAACTTCCCCCAGTGCAGCCGGAAGGGGATGCCGGCGTCGCGCAGCAGCGACCAGAAACCGGCGTACAGCGTCCTGGTCGGGTCCTCGGCGTTCTCGGCGAACCAGTAGGGATCGATGCGCAGGGCGCCGTCGCGCCACTCGTCGTCGCCATCGCTGTGCGCGGCGTTGATCCAGAACCGCTCCGGCATCACCGCGTAGAGCTCCCAGGCGTAGGTGCCGGTACGGCGCAGCGCCTCCTCGTCGTCCTTGCCGGCCGCGGCGAAGTAGTCGCGCAGCAGCTGCATCGCCTGCTGGGTACGGGAGAGCGGGACCCAGGCCTCGGTGAACTCGGTCGGCATCAGCACGTCGCTGGCCTGGTTGTCCATCGGCAGGCCGTGCCAGCCCCAGTCCTGGAACGACTGCGGCTTGTCCTTTTCGGCGCCGTCTTTGTCGGCGTCGAGGGGTATGAAGAGGTCGACCAGGCGAGGGAAGAAGTCGGGCAGCTTGCGGCGGATCAGCGGCGCCGCCGGCTCGAGCACGGTGATCGCCGCGTCGACGCCGAACTCGGCCGCGGCGGCGAGCGCCTTGCCGAGCAGCTCGCCGAGCTCGCCGAGGTCCTTGTGGCCGAGCAGCGCCAGCACCTTCTCCAGCTCGTCGAAGTCGTCCTCCAGCTTGGCCTTCGCCTGCGAGAGGTCGTCGAGGTTGCCGATGATCGTGAAGAGGATGCCGAAGAGGCGCTGCTGGGTTTCGGGGTCGTCGCCGAACTGGGTGTAGGGCTTGGGCTTGAAGCCGGGCTGGGCGTCGATCCGCCGCGCCTGCCAGGTGAGCACGCGGTCGGCGCTGCGCTGCGGCCACCACTCGAGGCGGGAGAAGTCGGTGTCGCGGAGGAAGGTCTCGAGCGAGGGACGGCCGGGGGTGCCTTCGCCGAAGAGGTCGACCGGGCAGGTCTCGACCGTCGTCGTCGCCTCGGTCCCCTCGATGTCGAAAGCGTCGACGCACTCAAGGACGATCGTCGAGACGACGCCGAGCAGGCCCAGGTTCGGGCACATCGCGTAGAAGAGATCGGGATCCTCGTCGTCACGGCTCACCTCGTGCACCTCGCCGCGGCCGTCGACGATGCGGAAGCCCCAGAGGTTGCGGTTGGCGGAGTACTCGAGCGAGCCGCCGGAGGAGCCGGTGGCGGTGAAGCCGCTGACGGTCTGGTGGGTGATGCCGCCGGTGTCCTGCAGCGACCACTTCTTCTCTTTGGCCAGCTGCCAGAGCAGACTGGTCTCGAGGGTCGCGGTGCCGGTCGGATCGCTGGGGTCGGCGCCGAGGTGGATGCCGGCCTCCGCTTCGACCAGCTTGCGGCCCTCGTCGCGCACGCGCCAGCCGCGGTAGCGGTCGAGCATCAGGTTGAGGTTGGGTCCGGGCGGGGGCGTCTGCACGCCCACCCGGTCGGGGCGCGTTCCGGCCGGGTCGGTGTAGACCGCGTCGCAGGGCGAGTGCGCCGCGCCGCGCACGCGCAGCTGCCGGCCTTCGCGGTAGGCCGCCTTGACCAGCTCGATCAGCTCCGCCTCGGAGTCGGGGTGGTGGAAGCCGTCGGCGTCCGGCGAGAGCATGGGGTCGCTCACGAGGGCGAGGCGGACGGGGACGAGGAGGCCCCGGGCGATTCCGGCCACAGCCCCTGCAACACCCCGAGGGCGTTCTTCCACGCAATCCTCTCGGCGGTCTCCTTGCCGTAGCGGTCGATCAGCGCGGCCTCCAGCAGCGCCAGGTCCCCCGAGTCTTCGAGACCGCTCATGCTCGGCTTGATGAAGCCGTCGAAGTCGGTGCCGATGGCGACCTGCTCGTAGCCGCCGGCGATCTCGGCGATCTTGTCGATGTGCTTGCAGATGACCTCGAGCGATTCGTCGAGGGTCGTCGTCTCCTGCTTGCGGATGCCGTCGTTGAGCTGGTGCTGGGCCATGATCAGGCCGATGACTCCCCGTCGACGCTTGATCTGGAGGACGGTCTCCTCGTCGCACATGTACTCCTGCTTGCCGAAGCGATAGCCGGCATGGGTCGAGATCACCGGCACCTCGCAGTCAGGGTCGATTTCGTCGAGCAGCGCCAAGGTCTCCCCGATCCCACCGGGGTCCATGTGGCTGAGGTCGATCAGGATGCGGTTCTCGACCAGACCGCGCACGACCGCCTCGCCGCGTGGGGTGAGCCTGTCCTTGCCTCGCTGCGGGAAGACGAGGTCGTAGATCGCGTTCGGGAGGAAGGGCAGCGCGTTGGCGTTGGTGGCCACCTGGCGGAAGAAGAGGTGGGCGACGGTGACGTAGCCGACGCCCCGCTTCGCCAGCTCGGCGCAGTTGGCTTCGATTTCGGCATCCGTGTCGCCGAGGAGGCAGCCTCCCTCGACCGCGTGAACCAGCGCCGTCGCCCCGACGGCAATGCAGTCGTCGAGCTCCGCCCGATTGTGGACCAGGCGCAGCTGCGAGCGATCGTGCGTCGCCACCTCCTGCTCGACAGCTTCGATGCTCGCGAGCAGCCGGGGGAAGTAGCCCGGCTCGGGCGGGGCAGCGTAGCGCGTGTCCAAATCCATCTCGTCGAACGGTCCGAGCTGGACCGACATCGCCAGCCCGACTCCACCCTTGCGCAGGGTCTCGGGGGTGACCCGGTAGGTCCCATCCCAACTGGGGTAGTTGAAGGTCCTGTTGGCGAATCTCAGGATCAGCGCCTGGATGCGGTCGCGAAGCGTCGGCCCCGGCTGCTTCATCAACCTGGCCGTCGTCTCCGGGTCCATGTCGCTGATCACCCGTATCGGGTAGTGGGCGTGCAGATCGGCGATCATGACGGGCCAGCCTAAACCAACCCAGAACGCAAAGTCAAAGCTGCGTGTTTGAATGCGATTAAGCGCCAGAGTGTGATTCGGCGGGTCGCCCTTTCTCGACCGGCCGGCTCCGGGCATCGCGCCTACAATGAGCGAAGGGGGCCATAGCTCAGCTGGAAGAGCGCCGCCTTTGCAAGGCGGAGGTCGCCGGTTCGAGCCCGGCTGGCTCCATCGGCGGTTGCTGGCTTGAGCTTGTCGCCAGGTCGCTCAGCTCACGCCCGTTCGCGGAGCTGGTCGAGGAGGGTCTGACTGCGGTCCATGAGGGGACCGTCGCGCCGGAACCGCGGCTTTTTTCGCGCCCGCTCAAGCGCGGCGCCCAGCAGGCGGCCCTGCAGCGGGTCGAGGTCGGGCAGCATCGTTTCGGCGAGCAGCAGGCCGTAGAATTGTTCGAAGAGGCTGTGCGGAGCGTCGACGGTTTCGAGCACCGCGAGGAAATCCCGGTAATCCTTGTTGGCAAGCATGAGGTTCAGCGCGATGACACGCAGCGCATCCGTTCCCTCGTGGAACCAGCCGATCACCTCGGCGGGGTCGAACTCCGCGTCCCTTCCGACCGCCCGCATGGCGATGGTGAGCTCATCCAGCTCGGCGGTACGGCGGCGACCCGGCGGCTCCGTGCGGCGGATGTGCTCGTAGAGGCCGTAGAACCCGACCAGCTTTTGCAACACGACCGCCTGGCGGTGGGGCGCCGCGCCGCCGACGGCTGGATCGCCCCCCGGTGACTCGGCCAGCTCAAGCCGGCTCTTGACCACTTCCCGCACGCGGATCTTGGCGCCGAGCATCTCGAACCCCTCCAGCTGGATCCGTCCGCCGAACAGAGCGGCGAGTCCCAGCGCGACCCCAAGCGTCAGCAGAAATGCGCTCCGCGCGCTTTGATCGGTGGTGAAGAGCACCGCGACGCCGGCGGCGAACACAGCGGCGCCGATCGTGCCGACGATCCACGGAAGGCGGCGCTGCAAACGATGACGCACCCGGAGCGCGAGGAGCTTTGGCGACGAACTGCCCGGATGCGACTCAGTCGTCGAAGTCGAAGTCCTTGGGGGGTTTCTGCTCGAACCAGAGCTGGTCATCCTCTGGAGCCTCCTCAAGGAAGTCGGGGGTCTCCTCAAGCACGTCCTCCTCGAGCCGGCCGGCCGGTGGCGGCTCCTCCACCTCCGGCTCGGGTGCCGGCTCGATGTCCGCCTCCTCCTCGACCTCGCTCGGGGCCTCCAGCGCCTGGTCGAGCTCGTCGGAGAGCCGCTTCTCGTCCCAGAAGTCGTCGTCCTCCTCGTACTCGTCCTCGTCATCCTCGGCGTCGCCCTCATCTTGGTCGAGACCGGCGAGCGGATCGACGGGGGCGAGGCGTGGCTCGTCGATCTCCTCCTCGACCAGCTCCTCCTCGGAGGGGGCCTCGGCCTGCGAGGACGCCAGCGCCTCCTCGACGTCATACATCTGGGTCGGCTGCTCGGCGATCGCCTCTCGCTCTGCGGTGTTCGGGCCGCGCGGCAACTCGGCCTCGGGAGGCGCCTCCGCTGCCGGCTCGGGCACCGCCTCGTGTTCCATCGCCGGCGCCTCCTCCTCGGCGGGAGCCTCGGGCTCGGGAGCGCTCTCCGCCGGCTCGGAAGGCGGTGCCTCCTGCAGATCGGCGATCTCAGCCCGGGGGGATGGGCGGCCACCGGCCTCCTCGTCTCCCCCGGCGACCTCCGGCGGCTGTTCCATGAATTCGGTCGGGGCCTCGGAGAGCGGATCGGGCGCCGAAACCTCGTCGCCAGGCCGCTCGGCGGCGCCAAACGCCTCGTCCTCGAGCTGCTTCAGCTCGGAGTCGTCGGCGCCGTGCTGGCGCTTCAGCTCCAGGTGCTCTTTGATCGCGTCGTCGAGAATGCCCATGCTGATCTCTGGGGAACCTAAAGACTATGCGGTTATCCTTGCGCTTGCGCCGCCTTTGGGACGATCCTCCCAGCACGCACGCGGGGCTATAGCTCAGTTGGCAGAGCGCCTGGATCGCACCCAGGAGGTCGCCGGTTCGAATCCGGCTAGCTCCATCGGAGGATGTTCCTGCACGTGGGCGGCTTCGAGTTTCTGGACCCGTTTCCAACCGCCGCTAAATCTGCGCTCCTGAGGCGGCTACGATGCCCGCATGCTCAGGGGAAGTCGCGCCGCTGCTGCGGTTGGACTGTGTGCGTTACTGCTGCTCGGCGCCTCGGTCGCCGGGAGCGCAGGAGCGGTTTCCGATCCCACCGACCTCTACTGGCTCGGCCCGTACTTCGGCGGGATGCGGATGACCGCAACCCCGGACGACACGCGGTTTGCAACGTACATCTACGGCGACTGCGAACTCCCCGAGGGAGAGGGTGGCTGCTCACCGCCGACGCAGATCCAGAACTGGAGCGCCTGCACGCGCAACCCGCTGAGGCTCGACCGGATCCCCTACCAAGTGTTCCCGCTGCGCGGCGGCGGGATCGCGGCCGTCTACGAATCGTCCGCGGTCGACGTCGGGACGGGCGATCGCACCGTCACCGTGTTCGCCTACCGCGAATTGATCGGGGCCGCGCTGCGCGAAATCCACCTCCAGTCGCAGCCGGGCCCGGAACCGCTGGCGTCGCCGGAATATCCGATGCCAGTCCTCCGCGAGCTCAAGCGCGTAACCGTGCCCGCCGACCGGGGGGTCGGCATCGATGCGATCGCCAGGAAGGCCGGAATCTCGCCGGACGAGGTACGGCTGCGACTGCGGATCGCCGAGCTGCTCGGTCCCGAGGCACTGGCCGACGTCCCGCCCCCGACGATGTCGACGGCAACCGTCGAGTGGCTGGGCAAGCTGGCGCACCGGACCATCTACAAGCCCGTCCTGACGGCACGCAGGCAGGGCATCTCGGTCGCGGCTCTGAAGAGAAAGATCAGCCGTGTCCGCGGCCTTGCCGGCGCCTGCGGGGAAACGCCCCCACTGCCCGAGGCGCCTTAGCCGAACTGATATTCGGGATAGAGCCCAACGGCGAAACCTGAGCCGCCGGGCTTCAGGGGAGCGGCGCCCAGGAACGGCACCCGGATCGTGCTCCGCCAGAGCGTGTGTCCGCGGTCCAGGGTCCTGAAAGCGGCATGCCCCTTGAGCGGTGGCGGCGGATCCAAGGTCGCGCTGCCCGCCTCGTGGTCGTAATCGAAGGCGGAAGCGGGGCCGAGCGCAGAGGTCGTCCGGGCGATTTCCATCCTTTCTCGGCGTTCGAGCCGCGAGCCGTAGAAGATGCTCCGCCCGCCGCTGTGACGGTGATGGACGCCAGCACCGAAGAAGCACGAGCAATCGAAGTTTAGGGCAACCAGGGACGCGCTTTCCCTTTCTCGGGCGGCGGGCCGGGCGCTCAGCTGCGGAACGCCGGGGATCGATTCGAAAGGATTCAGACCGTCCTCTTCCGGACACTGCCAGTGCGGGAACACGCTCATCGAGCCTTCCACCTGCGGCGCTTCGATCCGCACGTAACCACGCTCTCCGGCGAACGCGATCGTCCCCGCGAACACCCCTTCCCGCAGCGTCCGCGGCGCCCCCGCGCAGCCCGGGGAGACCTCCGTTGCATCCAGGGTCGCGGTGGGGGTGAAGGCGACGTCAATCGAGCCGAGCCGCCCGAAGCTGACCCTCAGCCCGGCTTCGTCCACCTCGCCGGGAACTTCGTAGACGACTTCTTCGGCTACGCCATGCTCTCTGCGCCAGATCTTGAGCGTCACGTCCTCGTCTTCGGAGGTTTCGAGATGGGCACGGAGGCCGTTGCTCGCCGGCAGGTCGAGCTCGACCCGGACGACCGTCTCCGACTCGGGGCTGGCGCCGGCCGCCCCCACCGGGAAGATCAGCAGCAAGACGGTCAGCACAGCAGCCCGGACGAGGCGTGAGGAGCTTGCCATGCGCTCAGCCTAGTCCAAGCCAACCGACCCACGGCGCACCCAGGAGGTCGCCCGGCCTCACACCGCCGCTGCAGCTCTACGACCCCACGTACCGGGCTACCGCCTCGCGGGCGAGGTCGCTCACCGAACGACCTTCCTCCTTGGCGCGCTTCTGGGCAGCGCGATAGAGGTCGGGGGTCGTGCGGAAGCTCAGGCGCGGGGACGCGCCGGCGCCGGCCAGCGACGGGCGGCCGACTCGGCGGGGCTTTGCCTTCGAGAGGTCGTAGCCGCGCTCGGCCTCGGCAGCGAGGGCGTCGGCGATCTCGGGGGTGATCTCCATTCCAGCCTTCGTCTTTGGATTCTTTCGGGTCGTCTTCTTTACCTTCGCCATTCTTGGCCTCCTCATACTGCTTTCGGTAGCGGTCGCGCAATGGCATTGCGTGGATCACGAGCAGGGCGTCGTCCTCAAGCTCGACCGCCATCACCTCCAGGTCGATCCCTTCTCATCATCGCCAAGAAAAACAAGCGCAAGCTGGCGTTCTCGGGAGCATCAGCCGGCGGCTCCTGCTCGAAGCGCAGGCCGCAATGCTCGATGACGTAGCGGGAGCGTTCACGCGATATCCGGTGCTTGGTTGCGACGCGAGCCCATCTCAGATCCACAGTCGCAATCTATTAATTCTGTCGGACAATATTAGCGCCCATCCTATTTCTAACCGCCCTGCGCCGATTTCGGGCACTTCTCGCCAGAAGTGCCCGACTCCCTGCATATCGCCGCATCCCTGCCCATCTAGAGAAATTTCGCAAGATCCAGCGGTGGGAGAAAGCCCTGTAATAGCCGTCTTTCTGCACTTCCGCCCTGCACAACCGACTTGGATCGCACCCAGGAGGTCGGCGGTTCGAATCCGGCTAGCTCCATGCTCAGAAGCCCCTGCACGTCGGCGAGTGGGGCTAAACGGTTTCGCCGCTGAGCGTGCGGCAGCCAGGCGCCGGGAAGCGCCCCATTAACTCGTGGACTTCTGCCCGCACCCTGTCCGCGACCGTGTCGTCGTCAGCGGAGGCGACGACCTCGTTCATCCACTCCGCTACCTGCACCATATGGTCCTCTTGGAGGCCGCGGGTCGTCACCGCCGGGGTGCCGATCCTGACCCCTGAGGGGTCGAAGGGGATCGCGTTCGCGTTGGTGACGATCCCCGCTCGGGAGAGCGCGGTGGCCGCCTGCTTCCCGCTCAGGCCCTTCGTGGTCACGTCGAGCAAGATCAGGTGGTTGTCGGTGCCGCCCGAGACGAGGTCGAACCCGCGGTCGATCAGCGCCTCGGCGAGCGCCTTCGAATTGGCGACAATGCCGTGCGCATAGGTGCTGAATTCCGGCGCCAGAGCCTCTCCCAGGGCCGCAGCGATCGCCGCGGTCTGGTGCTGGTGAGGCCCTCCCTGGAGCCCGGGGAATACAGCGCGGTCGATCGCTTTCGCGTGCTCCTCACGACACAGCAGCAACGCCCCCCGAGGACCGCGAAGGGTCTTGTGGGTAGTCGTCATCACCACATCCGCGTGGGGGATGCGCGCCACCTGCGATCAAGCCCGCGACGTGAGACACGTCAGCGACCATCAGGGCGCCGACCTCGCCCGCTATCTCAGCGAAGCCGGCGAAGTCGATCATGCGGGGAACCGCGGTGCCGCCGCAGAACAGGATCTTCGGGCGGCTGGAAAGCGCGAGGTCGCGCACCGCGTCCATGTCCACTCGGCCGGTCTCGCGGTCGACGCCGTAGTGCACCGCGTTGAACCAGATACCCGTCGCCGAAACGGACCAGCCGTGGGTGAGGTGACCACCGGCGGGGAGCGAGAGGCCCATGACGGCGTCGCCGGGCTCGAGGAACGCGAGGTAGATCGCCAGGTTCGCCGGCGATCCCGAGTAGGGCTGCACGTTCACATGCTCAGCACCGAAGAGCTCTTTCGCGCGCAAAATAGCGAGATGCTCGACCTCGTCGATCACCTCGTTCCCCTCGTAATAGCGCCGCCCGGGATATCCCTCGGAGTACTTGTTGACGAGGACGGTTCCGTTGGCCTCCAAAACCGCCGCGGAACAGTAGTTCTCCGAGGGGATCAGACACAGTGACTGCGCCTGTCGTTCGTCCTCCCGCTGCAGGAAATCCGCCAGCTTTGGATCGGAAACCTCCACGGCGCGGCCATATTTCGATGCTAGCAGCGGCACCTGTTTCGGAACTACAGGGTGTCCCCCAGGACAGCCTGGCGTCACTTGTGCTGGCAGCAGGCGGCCTACAGCGGCTCGGTCCCCTCGCTCAGGATCTTCAGGTACTCGTCGTAGGCGAAGATCTTGTTGCGGGGGCGGCCGGTGAGCTCGCGGAGGATGCCGATTCGCTCGAGTTGGCCGATCGCCGTGGCGACCGTCGGTTCGGAGACCGGTAGCTGCTGGGCGGTTTCGGGGATCCGCAGGACGACCTCCCTAACGGCGTGGTCGAAGACGAGCAGAGCGGAACCCGCTGCGCGCCCGAGGGCGCTGATCCGCTTCCTGTCTCGCTCGATCAGCTCGACGATCCGTTTGGTGGTGTCACTCGCGAGGTCGGCAACTGAGATCACTCCCTCCAGGAAGAATCGGAGCCAGCCCTCCCAATCGCCATCGGTCCGAATCGCCTGAAGCCGTTCGTAGTAGATGTCGCGGTGGCTCTTCAGGTGGAGGCTCAGGTAGAGGAGAGGTCGCGAGAGGACACGGGCCTCGCCATCGGCGGTCTCGCTGCAGAGCATGAGGGTCACCAAGAGTCGGCCGAGTCGGCCATTGCCGTCGAGGAACGGGTGGATCGTCTCGAACTGGGCGTGGGCTAGGGCCGCTCGGATCAGGACTGGCACGGCAACGGGCTCGCCGTGCAAAAACTTCTCGAGGTCGGCCATCGCGGCCGGCACCTCGTTGGGAGGCGGAGGGACGTAGCGAGCAGCGGCGGGCTCAGGGCCGCCGAGCCAGTTCTGGATGCGGCGGAACTCGCCCGGGCCGGTCTCGCCGCCGCGAGTGCCGCGTAAGAGCTCGCCATGAACCTGTTTGAGGAGGCGCAGACTGAGAGGAAGGCCCTCCTCCATGGCCCTTAGCCCCAGGTTGAGCGCGGCGAGGTAGTTCGTGGTCTCGCGCACGTCCTCCTCCGGAACACCCGGCGCGACGTCATGCTCGAACAGGAGAAGGTCCGAGAGCGAGGACTGGGTGCCCTCGATCTGCGAGGAGAGCACCGCCTCCTTGCGGATGTAGCTGTAGAGGAACTGGTCGGCGTCAGGCAGCAGGAGCGTGATTCCGTCGAGACGACCCAGGGCCTGATTCGCTCGATCCAGCAGGCGCTGCATCTCGGTGTCGATGGCAAGCGGAGGATCTGGCGGCAGGGGCTTCGGCGAGAACGTCGAGTAGGCGCCGTCCCCAGAGAAGACGGGCGTGAAGTGCCCGGCCCTGGGGCCCGCTTGGTTGTTCGTGAAGGCGTCGTTCATGTCCCTGGGATCCTTGGGATAGGACGACGTTACCAAAGGTTTAGGCGTTTTCCTTGGGATAGCTGGGATGCAACCGAAGCTTCCTTGGGCATCGCCGACTAAGGCGACTGCGGCAGCTTGATCGTGCCGCGCGTGGTGACCGGAGCCGATGGGGGTGGGACAACCGGCCCGATGTCGCCATCCGGGGCCTCGTCGAGGTCGACGATCACTGGGGCGTGGTCGCTTGGGTTCTTGCCCTTGCGCGCCTGGCGGTCGACCCATGCGGCGCGGACACGGGCGGCGACTGGGACGCTGGCCAGGATCAGGTCGATCCGCATCCCGAGGTCTCGATGGAACATCCCGGCCCGGTAGTCCCAGTAGGTGAAGACCCGCTCGTCCGGCCAGCGGTCGCGGACCACGTCGCGCAGGCCGAGTGCTTGGAGCTCTGCCAGCGCCGCGCGCTCGGGCGGCGTCACGTGCGTCTGGCCGATGTAGGCCTCCGGGTCGAACACGTCCTCGTCGGTCGGGGCGATGTTCACATCGCCGCAGACGACCGTCGCCTCGGGGCCCGCGGCCACCGCGTCTCGCAGCGCGGCCAGCCAGGCGAGCTTGTATTCGTAGTGCTCGGAGCCCGGCTCGCGTCCGTTCGGCACGTAGACCGACAGCACCTGGATCCCGCCACAGGTGGCGGCCACCGCGCGCGCCTCCGGATGCGGAAATCCCGGAGCGTCCGCGAGACCCGGCGAGACGCCCTCCAGGCCCACGCGCGAGAGGATCGCGACGCCGTTCCAGGTCGCCTCACCGTGAACGGCGATCTCATAGCCACGGCCCGTCAGCTCGTCCCGGAGCAGTTCCTGGAAGGCGTCGTCGGCCAGCTTCGTCTCCTGCAGGCAGACGACATCCGGACGCCGTTCATCCAGCCATGGCAGCAGGCGCGGCAAGCGCTGCTTGACCGAGTTCACGTTCCAGCTGGCGATGCGCACCGGTCGCACGCTACACAGGCAGACCGGAATCGCCGGCGGGGTTCTCAGCCAGGCCGATCGAGAAAACGTCGCTCGATGCCGTCGAGCACAGTCTGCAGACCGAGCTCGAAGCGCTCGATCGAAGAGCGGGTGCGGAGGTTGTCGGGCAGAGCGGCGAGCTCCGGCGACTCAACCACGTCGCCGGCGGCGATCGCCGCTTCCATGTCCTCCGGATTCACGGTGCCGACGGTTCGAAACGAGTAGCCGATCACGTAGTCGTTGACGATCCCCTGCACCTGCCAGACATCCTCGTGCTCGAGCGGGAGGGACGCGAGCGCCCGCGCCATCTGCTTGGCGAGCTTGACGCCGTTGGGTCCCGGACGGGGCCGTTCGGCGGCGACGAAGATCATCCAGGGATGGCGAGCGTAAGCGGCGTACATCTTTCGCGCCGAGACCGCGACCGCCTCTCGCCAGCCGTCTGGCAGGGGCTGGGCCGCCAGCATCTCCCCCACCCCCTCGTCGGCCATCGAGGCAAGCAGCTCTCGCTTGCTGGCGAAATGGTCGTAGAGGCTCATCGCCCGCGCGTCGAGCTCGCCGGCGACGCGCCTGATCGAGACCGCCTCGAGGCCCTCGGCATCGGCCAACCGGATCGCCGTCTCGACGATCGCCTCGGGCGACAGTCGCCGCCGTTTCCTCCCCTGTCCTCGTGGGGGTTTCGTCGCCACGCGTTAACCGTAGTTCGATCGCCACCGGATCGCGGAAATTCGCGACGAAGCGGCCTCCAGGGCGCTACCGGTTGCTCGTGACCGCTCTTGCCGACGGCGAGACGTCGACTGCAGCGTCGCTTGGGTTCACGGTCGTTCGCTGATCGCTGAGACAACACCACCACGCGAAACTATGGATAGTCTGCCCCTACGCCGATGGCTGGGGGCAGTCGCCTGAAACACTGGGGTTCGACACTGGTTTGTCTCTTTGCTGTGCTCGTCGTGGTGGGTACAGCCGCCGATCGGGCGACCGGGTCCGATGCGCGCCGCTGCAGGGACGTCGTAATCAGGAACTACGACGGCACCGTCTACACCCGCACCTACGACCTGGCAGCGGCCGGGATCGGGTGCCCCCTGGCACGTGCCGTCGCCCACTCCGTTCTCGTCGACGATGGCGCGGAGGCGCCGCGCGATCCTCACCGCTTCACCTGCAGCCGCAGTGCTGCCGGTGTCGTCTGCAGGCGCGAGGAAGCCCGCATTCGCTGGAGCTATCGGCCACATCGCCGAGTCCAGTGAGCTACGCGCAGGCCAAACGCGGACGGGGGTCTCGCCGGCGGGGGGTCTGGACGACCAGGTCGAGCCCCGCGTCCCTAACAGGCGAACGTCGTCTCGCCCTTGGGAGCACCAGGCCAGTCGCTGGGCACCGGAAGGTCCCATGGAGGCCCTGTCGGGCCGATCGTGTCGCCGTTCTTGACCGGCGCGGCGCTCAGCGGTGACCCATGACCCCAGGCGCCCCCGTACCCGTACCAGGCCTGGGACTTGACGTTCAATGGTGGCGGCGACTCCCACGTCTTCCAGATGCGGCCGTTGTCCGTCAAATCGTCAAACCCCTTGATCACCTTGAACTTGCCGGCCTCGGGATACGAAGCGTGCGTCCCGTAGGCGACCCACACTTCGGGATGCGTGATCGCGTACTTTGAAATCGCGCCGCCGGCCCATCCGTGTCTGTACCCATCATGGTGCTCATTCATACACACTTCAGTGGGTCCGTTGCTGTCGCTCAGCTTCAGCGACACCCCCTCCCACTCGCCCTCGTGACAGCAGGACTCCTTGGTGCGACCGGTGATGAACGCGCTCCAACCAGACATGACGTAATAGCGGATCCAGCGCCGCTTGGAGTCGATCAGGTAGTAGACCGGGACCGACGGGTCGTATTCCTTGCCGGAGTCGGGCCGTTCGCCATGTCGAAGGCTGTCAGGCAGATTGAGGAAGAACCCCTCGCCATCGGGTAACCCGTGCCGACTGTACGTGTTCGAATAGGGACGGGTGAAATCGTTCGAGCCAAAGCGCGGGCCCTGCGCGCCGCATCGATGAACCTCAAAGCCCTTACGGGTCAATCCCGCATCGCGGCCGACCAGACCCTGCGAGGAACTGAGCTGCGCTGCGGTGACATGACCGTACTTTTTGTCGGGACACTTTGAATCGTGTCTCCATTGCAGAATCGAGCGATCGATGAAAGTGTCTATGGAGAGAGGCCAGAACACCTCCTTCGTGTGAAAGTGCATGTACGGCGCATAGAGCGCCGCAATCTCTCCCCCGGACAGTTCTTTCAAGGAGTCGCAGCCGCCCAGTATGTCTTTACCCACCTTTCGGGGACAGAGGTCCTTCAACTTCCCATCCGTTCCCGAGCCCTTGAATTCCGCGTCCCCGCAGCCCTGAAGCTTGTCCGCTGCGGGCTTCGTCGGCTGGATGTAGATCTTGATCGTCGTCGGCTGCGAAGCTCCGGCTGCGCTGACGACGTGGTAGACGATTTCGGCGACGGACGGCTTGTGCTTCGGCGTCGAATTGGGCGTGAACTTCAGGGCTCCCGAGGCGGCGAGGCTGTACGGGTGGTCTGCGACTCCAAAGCTGATGCGATCGACCTTTGGCGCGATCGACAGGCCGTTGGGGTCGAAGTCGTTACCAAGCACGCCGGGCGCCGGAACGCTCAGCTGTCCCCCCTCCTTGACCCAGTACGCGTCACAGCGCGCTACGGGAGGTTCGGCAGTCGGAACAGTCGAACTGCCCGACTCGCAGTCGACCGCGACGGAGTCCTCGGGCCCTGCCCCATGCACGGAATCGTTGCCTTCTCCGCAGACGATCGATTCCTTGATGTGTGCATCGGCATAGATGCTGTCGTTCCCCGGGCCGCCGTCCACCGCAACGGAGCCGCTCACGCCGAGCGGCGGCGCTGCGATCAGATCGTTGTCGTCCCTGATCATGTCATCGCCTGGACCGCCAAGCACAGTCACAGACCGGAAGTTGTAGCCGCGAAAAAGGTGCAGCTCATCGTTACCGGAGCCTCCCTGGAAAATCAGATCGATCGGGCAGGCGACGCTCGTAGTACACGCGGGGCTGCCTTCGGGCTGGGATTCGTAAAACTGGCTATCGGCGACACCAACATCGTCTCCGCCCCCGAGGTCAACCGAAAGCTGGCCGGGGTAGGAGAGCGTCTGCTGGGTACAGGTGTTCGGGGTGGTGCTGCACCTCACCGGACACCAGGCTCCTTCCGGCGCCGTACTGCACCCCGGACCGGCCGTCAGCGGACTGCCGAAGGACTCGCTGCCCAAGAGAACGAATCCGGAAAGCGAGTCGAAGGCGGTGACGTTGACGTTGTCTTTTACGCCGACTTCGTCCGAGTACCCGGTCGCGGTCAGGGTTCCGGCGTCGGCGACGGCCGGCAAGGCGGTGAGCATCAGCATGGAGAGGACGAGGAGAGACAGACACGTCGACCTGAGGGTGACGTGCTGTCGATTCTGTGGACGAGTCGACACGCGCGAGCCTTCCTTTGCATTCGGGGCTCCCCAATCCTCCGCCCAGCGCACCGCCCCGCCTCGCTGGGCCGGGCCAAGCTATCAGGCTCCCGACGTCAGCCGGCCAACCCGACGGGAGTGAGCAGGGCTCCCCCGGCGAAGCCCACCGCTCGGTCGTTCATCGCCTCGTAATCGTCGCGCAGGCGCGGCAGCGCCCGCAGGGACCAGATCACCTCCGCCCTGACCCAGGCGGCGTCGCGCGCCTTCCCTATGTCCCAGACCGCGACGGTGTCATCCACCGACCCGAAGGCGAGATCGAGATCCTTCAGGAGCCCGGTCATCATCCACTCCTTCATCTTCCCCTCCACCTCGGCGATCATGCCGTTCACCGACTCGTAGTCCTTGTGCTCGGGACCATCGTCACGCGGCTCGGTCCCGCGCGCGGCGCACGTGTCGCAGATGACGATCGCCAGATCGTGATTGATGTGCGCGTTCATTCCGGCCAGGGCGAACTGAACGGGGGCGATGTCGGTCGCAAAGCGGGCCTCGAACAGCGGCTTCCAGGCATGGAGGGGATACCCCGCCGGCAGCTTCGCGCTGTTCCCGGCGGCGTCGAAGGCTTCGAAGTAGCGCCTGGCGAAAGGTACGTCGAGCTCCTCGAGAAAACCGGGCGCCGCCCGATGCTGTCCCGATGCCGACGCGGACGCAGCCACCTGCTGCGTCATTTCGAGGTAGAGCTTGTTGAACCACTTCACGCCATCGCCGGGCGGAAGCGCGCGATCGATTGCAGCAAGGCGCTCGAGCACATCTGCGACGGTCTTCACCATGGGCGCCATCTCCACCGACACAGTACCGAGTACACAGCCTCAGATTTCTGGTGTCGGCCGGCGGCTGACGATCGGCGGAATTTCGAGCTCGATGACGACCTCGCAGAAACGTGGGGGCGAACCCCTAGCGACCGTAGGACTCGTTGAACGACATGTCTGCCAGCCAGCGCTTGAACTCGGGATCGTCGCTGAAGCGTTTGAACAGCTCGGTGTTGTCCTGCAGCAGGCTCTGCATCGCCCGGTTGAGCGCCTGGTCGTGCTCGATGCGGGCGTTCTGGCGGTCGCTGTTGGCGATCGCGTTGCGGTAGGCCGCGTCTTCGGCGACCTTGGCCGGCAACTCGGCGACGGTTTTCGCCACCCTGTCCGCGTCCCCCCACTCGACGTCGCCGAACATGTCATTGAAGGTCTTGATGATGTTGGAGAGCCGGTCGAGCTCGGGCTCCGGCCTGCCGCCGCCGCGCTCCGCCGGCGCCGGATCGATTTCGGCGTCCTCATCCGCGAGCGCAAGCGCGATCGTCTCTCGTTTTTCCGCCCGGTAGCTGTCCATGTCCACCGTTTCGAGGATCCCCCGCGACAGATCCTCCTCTTCCGGCGCCGGCAGCTTGGGAACGAGGAGATTGAGAAAGATCGACAGCTCCTCCCACTCTGGATTGGCGTAGGGCAAAATCGTGCCGAGGAAGCCGTAGCTGCGAATGAACGCCTTCGCATCGCTTTTGAACTCGATCTGGTCGTCCTCGCCGAGGTTCTCGCTGTAGGAGGCCACGCAGGGATCGAGGATCGGATCGAGCTGCTCGCGCGGAGCGCCGTCAAGAAACAGTCGCACCAGTTCGCGCACCTCCGCATCGCCGAACACCTCCGCCCGGTAGAGGTTCGAGCGCAGATCATGCAGCCGGTTCGGGTCGGTCTCTTCGCTGAGGATCGTCGTCCGGTAGTAGTCGGAGAAGGCGGCGGCGATCGTGTCCGCGCCGTTGACGAAGTCGAGGACGAAAGCGTCGTACTTGTCCGGATGAGCGCGGTTGAGCCGGGACAGCGTCTGCACCGCCTGGACGCCGCTGAGGTTCTTCTCGACGTACATCGTGTGCAGCAGAGGCTCGTCGTAGCCGGTCTGGAATTTGTCGGCACAGATCAGCAGCCGGTAGGGATCTTCACGGATCTTCTCGGCGATCGCGCCCGATGGAAAGCCGTTGACCGAGGCCTCGGTGACCGACCTTCCCGCGTACTCGTGTTCGCCGGAGAAGGCGACTATCGCCTCGATGCTGCTGTGGCGCTCGCGCAGGTAGGCCCTGGTCGCGTGGAAATACTCGAGCGCCCGCGGGATACTCCCGGTGACGACCATGCCCCGCGCCTGACCGCCGATTTTCCTCGGTCCGAGCACGTCGTCGTGGAAGTGGTCGACGATGATCTGCGCCTTGACCCCGATCGCGCGATCGTTGCCCTCGACGAAGGCGCGCAGCTTGCGGCTCCCCCGGCGGGTGTCGAACAGCGGGTCCTCGTCGACGGTGCTGACGATCCTGTAATAGCTGGCGACGGTCGTGTAGTTGGCCAGCACGTCGACGATGAATTTCTCTTTGATCGCCTGCTTCATCGTGTAGGAGTGGAAAGGGCGGTGCTTGACCTCGCCACCGTCCGAGTACGGTTCGCCGAAGATCTCCAGCGTCTTGTTCTTCGGCGTCGCCGTGAAGGCGAAGTAACTGGCGTTGGGAAGCATCCTGCGAGACTCGATCACCCGGTTGACCTGGTCCTCGTATTCCTCCTCCTCGTCAGCGTCATCGGCTTTTCCCGAGAGCGCCCGGTTCAACGCCTTCGCGGTTTTGGTGCCCTGACTCGAGTGCGCCTCGTCGATCGCGATCGCGAACGATCCGTCGGCATGGGACGTACCGATGTCATCGAGGATGAAGGGGAATTTCTGCACCGTCGAGACGATGATCTTCTTGCCGCTTTCGAGGAAGCGGCGCAGGTCGCCCGAGTGTTTAGCGTGCCCGACGATCGCGCCGACCTGGGAGAACTGCTTGATCGTCGCGTCGATCTGCTGGTCGAGGATCTTGCGATCGGTGATGACGATCACCGAGTCGAAGACGGGCCGGCCGTCGCGCTCCAGCTCGACGAGACCGTGGGCCAACCAGGCGATCGAGTTCGACTTCCCGCTACCGGCCGAATGCTGCACCAGGTAGCGCCCACCGACCCCCTGCTCGGCGGCGTCGGCAAGCAGCCTGCGGACGACGTCGAGCTGGTGGTAGCGCGGAAAGATCTGCGTCGAGGACCTGCGACCGGTCTTCGGGTCCCTGACCCTGATCAGCGCCGCGTAATCCTCGACGATCTCGGTGAGGCTGTCGCGTGAGAGCGTCTGCCGCCACAGATAGTCGGTTTTCAACCCATCGGGATTCGGCGGGTTTCCCGCCCCTCCCCGGTAGCCCCGGTTGAAGGGCAGGAACCAAGACCTGCGCCCGTCCAATCTGGTGCAAAAGCGGACCTCCGCATCGTCCACGGCGAAATGAGCGAGGCAGCGGCCGAAGCCGAAGATCAGCTCCTTGGGGCTGCGGTCGCGCCGGTACTGCTCGACCGCATCCTCGACCGTCTGCTTGGTCAGGTTGTTCTTGAGCTCCATCGTGGCAACGGGCAGGCCGTTGACGAAGAGCGCCAGATCGAGCGCGAGCCGGGTCTCGTCGCGGCTGTAGCGGAGCTGACGGGTGACGACGAAGCGATTGGCCGCGTATCGCTCGGCGGCGGCCGTGTTGCCGGGCGAAGGCGAGCCGTAGAACAGGTCGACGTGCAGGGGCCCGTGCTTGACGCCGTTGCGAAGCACGTCGACGATCCCCCGCGACGTGATCTCCCCCTGGAGGCGCGAGAGAAACTTACGGCGCAGCGGCCCGTCGTCGCGAATCTCGGTAGCCGTGGCGACCTCCGGCTGGGTCGCCTCGAGAAAACCTGCGAGCTGGACGAGGTCGAGCGCGAACTCGCGGTCGTAGTCGGCCGGATTGCCCTCGGCCCAACCGACCTCGGGCGCCGTCATCTGCGCGACGATCGTCGCCTCGAGCCCCGACTCGCTGGTGTCCGTGCTCATCCCGCGCTCTCCTCGGCCAGACGCACGTCGATTGCAGACCCAGCAGGGTCGCGCAGGTGCTCGGCGGCCCCGCGGACGTCGAGCTTGCCGGTGACGGCGTCGGCGGTCAGGCGGGTGCGATATTCGCGCAGAAGCCGGATCTGGACCCGAGCGGTCTCGACGACACGATCGATCTCGCCGACCGCGCCCTCCAGGTAGCCGGCGATCGCCTCCTGCTCGGCCGGCGGCGGGAAAGCCACTCGCTCGGACAGGTAGGAGCGAAGATCGAGGTTCTGAATGCCGGTCGTCTGTTTTATCGACCGCACGTTGACGCGCCGCGCATAGAGCGCCCAGTGCAGGTAAAGGAGGTACTCGGGCCGATACCCCGCCGCGGGACGCAGCCGGGTGACGAAGTTCGACGAGACAGCGTCGATCTTCCGATCGAAGAGGACAACCGTGCCGACCGGCAGGTTGTCTCCCCCTCCCGACTTCTCGATCAACAGATCGCCGACCTCCAATCGCCGCCGGCGCCGATCCGCGACCGGGACGGAGCGCAGCGTGTCTGGGCAGGGTTGAACTCGACGCCGCACGCGATCGAAGTCCGCCACTCGCACGCAGATGACGTCATTGTCGCCGTCCGGTTCCTCCCCCCAGGTCCCGGTGACGGAGGAGGCGACACTGTGGCCCAGGGGGCCCATATCCCAGTGGTGGGGCACGTCGCCGAGCCAGTCGACGCCCGAGGGCTTCAGGGACACCTGAGGATCGAGGCCGGCCGTGACGGCCCGGTAGATGACAGCGTTCTTCTCCTCCTCCAACAACGCGATCAGCCGTTCCTTCGCGGCGATGAACTGCTGAATTCGCGCGTCGATGCGGTCGAGGAAAACGACGATCGAGGCCTGATCCTCGGCGGGGGGGATCAGGACCGGGGTGGACTTCAGGCCGATCGGCGAAAGGTCCCACTGGTCGATGCGGACGCCGCTCGACACCGCTGCGAAGGCATCCACATAAGGTCGGCTCCTCAACAGCGTGTGCGCGTAACGCCGGTCGATCACGCGCAGGCGATAGACGAAGTAAGCCGGGCTGACGATCCCGCGTGTGTCCGCAACGCCCAACGAACCCTGCCACGCCTTCATCTTGTTGATGACGAGGTCGCCGGGGTCGACGACCTTGTAGTTGGTCAGATCCTCGGGGACGACGTTGTGGTTGCCGTCTCCGTCCTCCCGGCGGATCACGCCTTTCTCCCTCAAGACGGAGAGGAGCGGCAGGTCGGCCCTTCCCCGCCGGCTCACCGGCCTCGCGATCGACCCCAACCGTCGCACCTGCCACCCGTCCGGCACGGCACCCAGCCACTCGACGCCTGAGTTCGTGTACGACGGGTAGGGCTCGAGGTCGACAATCACGACTGAGCCTGCTTCACCCCGACGATCTCCTCCAGGAAACCCTCGGTCTCACGCTCGACCGCGAGGATGTCGGCTTGGATCTCCTCCAGCGGCCGCAGCTCGACCGGCTTGTAGAAGTGGCGGGTGAAGTTGATCTCGTAACCGATCTTGCCTGACGACGAGGCGACCCAGGCGTCGGGCGCATAGGGCAGGACCTCGCGGCGGATGAAGCTCTCCACGCCGCCCTCTTCCAGCAGCGGGACCTGCTCGGTGTCGCGGAGGTCGCCGTCGGGCTCATACTCGACGACCCGCGTCTTCCCGCCGATCTCGCGCTCGAAGCGCCCGTGCAGCGGGTCGGCATCGACTCCCCGGGCTTTGTGGATCTTGCGGATCGCGGGCTCGCCGCTCTCGTCGGGCTCCGCACCCGAGGCGCGCAGCTGCTTGATCTCCTTGGCGGAGTAGGCCCGTTCGGGATCGATTCCCGCCAGCCGCAACGGCCGCTCGACCGTGACCTTTCTGTAGCCGAAGGCTTCGTTGGGAAAGATCTTCGACTGCGCGGTCTGCTCGAATGCCAGGAACGTCTCGACCACCCGCTCGATGTCCTCATCCGACAGCTCGCAGTTCTTCTTGCCGAGGTTCTTCCTCAACGGCTTGAACCACTTCGTCGCATCGATCAGCTGGACCTTGCCCCGGCGGCGCGGATCGTGCTCGGACTTGCGGTTGCTCAGCACCCACACGTAGGTGGCGATACCCGTGTTGTAGAAAAGATTGAGCGGCAGGGCGACGATCGCCTCGAGCCAGTCGTTCTCGACGATCCAGCGGCGGATGTTGCTCTCGCCCTGACCGGCGTCGCCGGTGAACAGGGAGGAGCCGTTGTGGACCTCCGCCATGCGGCTGCCCAGTGGCGTATCGGCCTTCATCTTCGAGGCGAGGTTGGCGAGGAACATCATCTGACCGTCGCTGGTGCGAGTCACCAGCGAGTATTCGGGGTCGTCGTCGTGTTCGATGACGAAGCGTGGGTCCTGGATCCCCGCCTTGCCTCCCATCCTCTCCAGATCCCCCTTCCAGCTCTTTCCGTACGGTGGGTTGGAGAGCATGAAGTCGAACTGACGGGTGGGGAACGCGTCGCTGGCGAGCGTCGAGTGTTCGGGGCCGCCGACGATGTTGTCCGCGCCCTCGCCCTCGCCCTTGAGCAACAGGTCCGCCTTGCAGATTGCGTACGTCTCTGCGTTGATCTCCTGCCCGAAGGGATGGACAACAGCCTGCTTGCCGTGTTCGGCCGCGAGGCTGCCCAGGGTCTGCTCGGCGACGGTCAGCATCCCCCCGGTCCCGCAGGCGCCGTCGTAGAGCAGGTAGGTGCTCGACTCGATCCGGTCGGCGATCGGCATGAAGATCAGGCGCGACATCAGCTGGACCGCATCGCGCGGGGTCCAGTGCTCGCCTGCCTCCTCGTTGTTTTCCTCGTTGAAGCGGCGCACCAGCTCCTCGAAGATCGTCCCCATCGAGTGGTTGTCGAGCCCGGGTTGGAGCTCCTTGCCGGCGGCGTCGAACACCGGCTCGGAGCTGAGATTGATCGTCGGATCGAGGAGCTTGTGGATCAGGCTGCCGAGCGCATCGGCCTTCGAGAGCTTCGGGATCTGGTTGCGGAACTCGAAGTTGTCGAGGATGTCCTGGACGTTCGGCGAGAAGCCTTCCAGGTACGCCTTGAAGTCCGCCGTGAGCTGCTGACGGTTGGCGCGGTTGGCGAGGTCCCTGAGCGTGAAGGCCGAGTGGTTGTAGAAGGCCTGCCCGGCAGCGGTCCGCAGCGGCTGATCCTGCTCGTTGATACCGGCCTCGTCGAGCATCTTCTTGGCGTCCAGCACGGCGGACTTGGTCGGCTCGAGCACCGCGTCGAAACGGCGCAGGACGACCATCGGCAGCACCACGTCGCGGTACTTGCTGCGGACGTAGACGTCGCGGAGGACGTCGTCGGCGATCCCCCAGATGAAGTTGACGATCTTGTTGTGCTGCCCGCTGTTCATCTTCGCCGCCGCCTTCGGCTGTCCCTGGGGATGCTCAGGCCTGCGACCCTGGAGGCGAGATCCCGGCCGTGATCCGCTCCGGAAAGCGCGGCAGACCGTCGTCCGGCACCGGCGCCCAGGGCGCCGCGAACGGCGTGTACTGGTGGACGCTCGGGCGGATGCCGGGATCCTCGTCGAGGGCTCCCATGCGAACGGCGAGCAGATCGGGATCGTCGGGACTGGTGGTGAAGAGCTGGCTGCCGCACTCGCTGCAGAAGGCCTTGACCCAGCCGCCGTCGGGCGGGGCCCAGGAGCGGATCAGGTCCTCGCCGCTGACGGTGCGGTAGGAGCCCGGGCTGGTCAGGGCGGTGACCGACACCCCCGTGCCGGTGCGGCGCTGGCAACGCTTGCAATGGCAGTAGAGAGCTCCGAGGAGGGGCTCGGAGACCTCGAAGCGCACCCCTCCGCACATGCATCCCCCACTCAGCGGCAGCTTCGGATCGGACATACCCGCACCCTACTCCCGCCGCTCAGATACAGCTCCTACTACCGCGTGACCAGGGCGATGGAGAAGCCGTCGTAGCCCTTGGCGCCGACGGTCTGGATCGTCGTCGCGCCGACGCGGGGGTCGGCGGCCAGCATCTCCTGCAGGTGACGCTGGGCCTCGGTCGTGGCGTCGTCGCTGTCCGCGAGGGCGAGGCTGCCGTCGCGGACGACGTTGTCGACGACGATCAGGCTGCCCGGGCGAGAGCGGTCGAGGGACCAGGCAAAGTACTCGGGACTGTGGACCTTGTCGGCGTCGATGAAGGTGAGGTCGAACGGGGCGACGCCCTCGGCCTCGAGCGCCGGCAGGGTGTCGAGAGCCGGACCGACTCGCAGATCCACGACCCCATCTAGCCCCGCCCCGGCGATGTTCCTGCGCGCCACCTCGGCGTAGCCGGCGTCCGCCTCGAGGGTGATCAGGCGACCGTCCGCGGGCAGCGCCCGCCCCAACCAGATCGTGCTGTAGCCGGCGAGCGTCCCGAACTCGAGGATCCGCTTCGCCTCCACCGTCCTCGCCAGGAGATTCAGCAGCTTTCCCTGCGGCGGGGAGACCTGGATCGCCGGCAGGCCGGCCTCCGCAGCGGCGCTCAGCGCGGCGGCGAGAACAGCGTCGTGCGGCGCCAGCAGCCCGCCCACGTACTCGTCGACCGCCGACCATTGCTCCTGTCCCATGGACGTTGTCTATCAGGGGCGCCAGTTTGGGATGGGTAGCCTTCACACGTGCCTGGTCCCGCGCACCGAGTGCTCTCCGAGTCGCAGCTGGCGACGCTGGCGGAGCATGGCGAGGAACGCAGGGCGAGGGTCGGCGAGACGCTGTTCGAGATCGGCGACGCGAGCTACCCCTTCATCGCGATCGTCGAAGGCGAGGCCGCCGTGCTCGACGCCGGCGGCCACGAGATCGTCCGCCACGGCGACTCGGGCTTCCTCGGCGAGATGAACCTGCTCTCCGGGCAGACCGTCTTCCTCACCGCCGTCGCCACCGAGCCGATGCGCTACATCGCCGTCGACCGCGAGGTGCTGCGGCAACTGCTCTTCGAGGACGCCTCGCTCTCCGACCTGCTGCTCTCCGCCTTCGTCCAGCGCCGCGAGCTGCTGCAGCAGCGACAGGGGGTCGGGGTCGAAATCGTCGGCCCGCGCGAGGCGCCCGAAACGCGCCGGCTGCTCGACTTCGCCAAACGCCTGCGCCTGCCCAACTCCTGGATCGACCCGACCGAGAACGCCGAGGCGGCGGCCCTGATCGAACGATCCGATGGCGACGACCTGCCGCTGGTCCGCCTTCCCGGCGGGGTCGAGCTGCGGCGGCCGAGCAACGGCGAGCTCTCGCGCGCGCTGGGCATCGGCCTTGAGCTGCCCCAGCGAGAGGAGGTCGACCTGCTCGTCGTCGGCGGCGGACCGGCCGGCCTCGGCGCGGCCGTCTACGGGGCCTCGGAGGGGCTCGACACGCTGGTGGTCGAGAGCACCGTCCTCGGCGGCCAGGCGGGCACCTCGCGGCGGATCGAGAACTACCTCGGCTTCCCGGCCGGGATCAGCGGTACCGAGCTGACCAGCAGAGCGATCGCCCAGGCGCGCAAGTTCCGCGCCCGCACGGCGACCCCCTACCGCGCCCGCGCGCTCGAACCCGGCGACGGGCGCCACACGGTCAAGCTCGAGGAAGGCAACGAAGTCGTGGCCCAGGCGGTGCTGCTCGCCACCGGGGCCGAATACCGCCGCCTGCCGGTGGACGACCTCGACAGCTACGAGGGGATCAGCGTCTTCTACGCCGCCGGTCCACCCGAGGCACAGCTCTGCGGCGCCCAGCGGGTCGGCGTGATCGGCGGCGGCAACTCGGCGGCGCAGGCCGCCGTCTGGCTGGCGCGCGGCGGCGCGCTCGTCACCCTCCTGCACCGTCGCGCCGACCTCAGCGAGACGATGTCCCAGTACCTGATCGAGGAGCTCGAGCGCTACGGCGTCGCCGTCCGCGACCGCAGCGAAGTCGCCGGCCTGCAGGGCGAGGACGGGAAGCTCGCCACCGTCACCCTCACCGACGGGGACGAGCTGCCGCTCTCCTTCCTCTTTCTCTTCCTCGGCGCCTCCCCGTGCACCGAGTGGCTCGGCGACACCGTCGCCCGCGACCCCAAGGGATTCATCCTCACCGGCGCCGAAGCGGGCGCCGACGGGCTGCTCGAGACCAGCGTGCCCGGCATCTACGCGGCCGGCGACGTCCGCGCCGGGTCGATCAAGCGCTGCGCGACCGCGGTCGGCGAGGGCGCGACCGTCGTCCGCTTCGTCCACGAGCGCCTCTCGGCCCGCGCCGCGTAGCCTTACCCGCATCGTGGGCCTGAAGACAAAAGCGGTCGCGCTCTGCTGCTTGATCGTGAGCTCAGCGGCTGCGCTCGGGGTTCCCGGCGCCGCCGCCCAGGCCGTGCCCTGGGGCTACAGCTGCATCCCCGCCTCGACTGGCGTGGCGAGGACCAGCGCGACCTGCGGCGCGACGCTCGAAGACGGCCGGGCGATCGCCCCACCCCACGCGCCGGCGGCGGTGAAGGCGGCGATCGCGGCGGCCAACCGCATCGCCGGCAGGCCGTACGTCTGGGGCGGCGGCCACCTGAGCTGGTGGATGCACGGCTACGACTGCTCCGGCGCCGTCGGCTTCGCTCTGCACGGCGCCGGGCTGCTTGACACGACGATGGTCTCCGGAGAGCTGGCCCGCTGGGGAGTAGGCGGGCCCGGGCGCTGGATCAGCGTCTACGCCAACGACGAGCACGTCTACATGACGATCGCCGGCCTGCGCTTCGACACCCGCGACGATCCGCCGGGCGTGAGCGGTCCCCGCTGGCACCCCGATCGAGTCGACCCACGCAAGTTCGCAGTGCGCCACCCGCTCGGCCTCTGAGCCGGGCCGCCGTCAGCCGGCGGCGAGCTGCTTGGCAAGGCGGCGCATCGCCTTGCCGTTGGTGCGACGGACGAAGGCGCGGATCATCGGCGGAATCAGACGTTCGGCCCTCGCCGCCTCGAGCCACTCGAGCTCGAAGGAGATCCGCGTACCGCCATCGGGCAGCGGCTCGAGCCGGTAGGTGCCGCGGGTGAGGCGCTTGCCGCCGTTCCCGACTCCTTCCTCGACGATCCGGTTCGGCGGGTCGGCCTCGACGACCTCGAAATCGGTCCAGTCCTGGGAGCCGATCGTGTTCGCCCTGGCCTCCGCTTTCGCGCCCACCCCGCGCCGCGGGCCGGAGAACTTCCAGTCGACGAGCATGTGATCCAAGAACCCCTCGTGGTTGGCGAGCACGTCGAGGAACTCGTAGACCTCGGCGGCGGGCTTCGCCACCGTGGTCGAGACCGTCACCGGCTTCAGCATCGTCCGATCCTAGAACCTGTCTCTTATGCGTGGGCCCTATATTCGCTCCCCGATGTCGAGCCACCGCGACTTGATCAAGGAAGAGTTCGCCCGCCAGGCCCCGAGCTTCGAGGACCGCCAGTACTCGTTCGGCGACCCCCGCGTGCTTGCCTGGATCCTCGAGAACGTGCCGCCCGACGGGGCCGAACTCGTCCTCGACGTGGCCGGCGGGACCGGGCACGTCGCCCGCGCCTACGCCGAGCAGGTCCGCTGCGCGACCGTGCTCGACCTGACCGCGGAGATGCTGGCGGCGGGCAAGCGCGAGGTCGACGCGGCGGGCGTCCGCAACGTGATCTTCCAGCGGGGGGAGGCGGACGCGATGCCGTTCCTCGCCGCCTCGTTCGACCTCGTCGTCAGCCGCTTCGCCGTCCACCACTTCGCCGATCCCGCCGCGGCGCTGGCCGAGATGGCCCGCGTCTGCCGGCCCGACGGCCGCGTCGCCGTGATGGATCTCGTCGTCGCCGAACCGGAGCACGCCGACGCCTACAACCACCGCGAGCGCCTGCGCGATCCCTCCCACACCCGCGGCCTCACCGTCGCGGAGCTGCGGGCGACGATCGAGGGCGCAGGGCTGGAGACAGCGCACTTCGCCGAGCGCGACCGGCCGCTGCCGCTGGAGCGCTGGCTCGCCCAGACCCAGCCGCCCGAGGAGGTCGCCGCCCAGCTGCGGGCCGAGCTCGACGCCGAGCTCTCAGGCGGCGCGCCGACGGGGATGCGACCGCAGCGCCGCGACGGTGAGCTGTACTTCACCCAGCGCTGGGCGATCGCCGTCGGCCGCCCTAGACGGTCTAGCGGCGACGCTCAGGGCTTGGCGACCTGAAGGTCGCCAAGCACGCCGATGCGGAAGCCCAACCAGGGATAGGTGAGGTCGTAGAACTTGTTGTACTGCGGCTGTAGGCCGACCGCCGATATCCACATCTGGTAGGCGGTGGAGTTGGAGATCCCGCCGTGCAGGCGCCGCCAGACGCGGCCGTCGCTGCGGCCCGAAGGCGGCGGGGTGATCGTGTCGGTCCACTCGACCGCGTTGCCGCCCTGGTCGAGGGTGCCCCAGGGCGAGCGGGTACCCGCCTGGCCGACGGTGCCGAGGCTGCCTTTGTAGAGCTGGGCATAGGTGGTCGGGTCGATCCCGAACGGGTTGACGCTCGAGCAGATGCTCTGTTCCACCCCGCCGGGGCACCAGCTCGGCGCCGGCTTTTCGGAGTCGTAGTAGGTCGCCAACGGCTGGGTCGAGGAGTTGGTGACGTCGCCGGTAGCGGGGTCGAGCGTGCTCGAGGCGGGGGCTTCCGTTTCGTTGCCGAACACGCCGGGGTTGGTCGGGTACTTCCAGTAGGAGTACGTGCCGCCGCCGTTCGGGTCGTAGTAGGCCGCCTTGATCCACTCGTCCTGGCTGGGGACGACAAAGCCGCGCTTGTGCTCGCGGGTCGCGCCGCTGCGCTTGTGGCGCGCCAAGTCGTACATCCCGCGCTCGGTGTTGCGCGAGAGCCTCACCCGGTAGTTGACGTATTTGAAGCCGTCGCTGACGCCGGCGCGCTTGGAGAGCACCTGGCCGTTGTAGAGCGAGTTGACGAAGCGGGCGGCGCGGAGAAAGTTGGCGAATCCGTATGGCTTGTCCGCCCATTCCGGATAGCCCACCGAGTAGTGACGCCCCATACGGGTCTGGGGCGACTCGTCGATCTGACCGTACTTCGGCCACAGCGCCGGGGTCTGGCTCGGGTCATATAGATCGTGCTTGTCGCGACCGGTCGGGTCGACGGTGTTGAGGAACTTCACCCACTGCCCGACCGTCACCTCGAGCATGCCGATGCCGTAGCGATAGCCGACGCCGCCCACGGTCTGGCAGGCGGGTTTGGATTCGGCCGCTTCCGCGCAGGACTTGTAGATGGCATCGGTGAAGGGCACGATCCCCACCGAGGGATTGCCGGGCGCGCCGACCTCGACCGTGGTCACGCCGACGATCGCGCGCTGGCTGGAGGCAGTTGCCGCGGCCGGGCCGGCGAGGGCAAGGATCGCCATGCCGGCGAGGGCGATCAGCCACGGATTCGAAGGTCGATGCTTCACGTAGCGCCCTATTCGCCGACCGGATGCGCAGGCCTCTATCGGTCGGCTCAGGCGTCGACCGGAGCGCCGTTGGCGCTCAGCGCCACCTCGATGTTGCCCCTGGTCGCGTTCGAGTAAGGGCAGACCTTGTGCGCGGCGCGGACCAGCTCGACCGCGCTCTCGCCCTGCACCGACGGCAGCGTCACCGCCAGCTCGACCGCGACCGTGAAGGTGCGCTCCTCGGCGCTGACCAGCATCGCCTTGGAGTCGATTTCGACATCGCCCACCTCGAGCTTCTGCCTGCGCGCGACAGCCGCCAAGGCGCCCTCGAAGCAGGCTGCGTAACCGACCGCGAAGAGCTGCTCGGGGTTGGTCCCACCACCCTCGCCGCCCATCTCGGGCGGAGTGCGCAGGTCGACCTCCAGCATCCCGTCGGAGGTACGGCCGTGACCGGCCACCCTGCCGCCGGTGACCTGCGCCTCGGCGGTGTAGAGGACCTTCCCCATCGACCCAGAGCGTAATGCCTGTCGCCTGGCTGACGCTCGGCCTGCCTTCGCACCGGGACGTAAACTCCGGCGCATATCGGACGAGTGGTCGCAACCGGGGCGGATCGCCGAGTACCTCTCGCGGGAGATACCGCACCGGCAGGCAGCGGAGGAGATGCTGCTCAAGGCGCTGCCGGAGCGGGTGGAGCGGTTCCTCGACCTCGGCACCGGCGACGGCCGCATGCTGGCCCTGGTCTGCGGTCGCCATCCGCAAGCAAAGGCGGTCGGCCTCGACTCCTCCAAGCCGATGCTGGATCGCGCCGCAAAGCGGTTCGGCGACGATCCGCTGGTCGAACTTCGCCGCCATGAGCTCGAGCTGTCGCTGGTGGAGTCCGGGCCGTTCGACGCCGTCGTCTCCGGCCTCGCGATCCACCACCTGGAGGACGAGCGCAAGCGCGAGCTGTTCGGCGAGATACGCGCCCTGCTCGTGCCGGGAGGCGTCTTCGCCAACCTCGACCTGGTCCGCTCGGCGTCACCCCGGCTCCACCGGCGCTTCCTCCGCGAGATCGGCCGGACCGAGGACGACCCGACCGACCGCCTCGCCGACCTGTCCGAGCAACTGCAGTGGCTACGCGAGGCCGGCTTCGGCGAGGTCGACTGCCACTTCAAGTGGCTAGAGCTGGCACTGCTGGTGGCGGCAAGATGAGCAGGCCCATGTATGAACCACTGGTTGAGCTGGGCGCCTGGATAGAGGAGGCGCGGCAGGAGGGCCTGCCGCAGCCCGGCTCGGTTGCCTTCGTCACCGTCGGCGCGGAGGGACGGCCGTCGGCACGGACGGTCACCCTGAAGCGGCTGGAAGAGGATGCGCTCGTCTTCACCAGCGCGCTGTGGACGCGCAAGGCGCGGGAGATCGAGGCCAATCCGCACGTCGCGCTGCTCTTTCACTGGCCGTCCCTGGGACGGCAGGCCCACATCGCCGGCGAGGCCGTCGTCGCCGAGCGCGCTCTGGCCGAAGAACTGTTCGACCGGCGCGACCTGCTGCACCAGTTGCAGACCGTCGTCTCACGTCAGGGCGAGGCGATCGACGACCTCGCCCCGCTGCGAGACCGCCTCGCCCACCTCGCCCAGGTCCAGGAGACGGCGCCGAGCTGCCCGCCCGACTGGGGCGCATTGCGCGTTCGCCCCGAGGCGATCGAGCTCTGGAGCGAATCTCCCGACCGGATCCACGAGCGCCGCCTCTTCGAGCGCGACGGCGACGGCTGGACCGTGACGCTCCTCGCACCCTGAGTCAGAGGAAAGCCGTTCCGACCAGGTCGCAAGCGCGGCGGCCGCTATCACCACGTTGAGGAAGCGGTAGGCGGTCCCAGCCAGATCCCCAACCTGGAGGAGCAGCATGCAAGTTGAGTCAAAGCTGCGTAGCGATAACTCCGATAAGGGCGACGATCATGCCGCCCCCCACCTGCATCAGGGTGCGCTGTAGGTCGTCGAAGCGGCCGTCCAGATGCTCGAACCGGCTGTTCATTTCCTGGCGCAGGGAACCGGTCTCCTGACGCACCGACCCGATCTCCTGCCGAACGGAGCCGACTTCCTCCCGGACTGAGCCGATTTCCTCCCGGACTGAGCCGACTTCCTCCCGGACGGACCCGATTTTCCAGCGCATCTCCTGGCGCAGACCGCTCGTCTCCTCGCGCAGCGACTGAATGTCCGCTGAGACTCGGTCGAAGCCGTCGTCAAGTCGCTCGTCGGTCCAGTTCTCTCTCATCGTCTGCATGATTGTACTCAGACAGAAAGATTCACACGGGTGGCGCGCGGAATGCAAATTCTTTGAAACGGCTCTAGGCCAAAGGGGGCGGCTAGAAGGTCAGGCGATCGCGGCCGGCTTCCTTCGCCGCATAGAGCGCCACGTCGGCCCGCTCGAGCAGGTCCTCGGCGGTCTCGATGAAGTCCCAACAGGCGAGGCCGGCTGAGCAGGTCTGCCCGTCCGGCGTCACCGCCCGCAGCCGTTCGACGGTCGCGACCGCTCGATCGAGCGAAGCGCCCGGGAGGAGGACGAGGAACTCCTCGCCGCCGTAGCGGACGATGATGTCTTCGCCCCGCAGCTCCGAGTCCCAGGCCTCGGCGCAGTCGCGCAGCATGCCGTCGCCGGCGAGGTGGCCGCGGGCGTCGTTGTAGGCCTTGAAGTGGTCGATGTCGAGGATCGCCAGGCACAGCGGCGTGGAGGCGCGGCGGGCGCGGGCCATCTCGCGGGGCAGCTGCTCGTCGAGCGTGCGGCGGTTCGGCAGGCCGGTGAGCGCATCGCTGCCGGCGAGGACCTTGACTTCGACCAGCAGGTCCTCGCGTTCGGACTCGATCCGCTTCAGATCGGTGACGTCGCTGGCGCGACCGTAGATCAGCGACTCATCGGCGGCCAGGATCGAGCTCCAACGCAGCCAGTGCCAACTGCCGTCCTTCGCCAGGTAGCGGTTCTCGAAGGCCACTGTCTCGTGCCCGTCGAAGAGCGCGGACGCCTCTGTTTCGGTGCGCTCGCGATCCTCGGGATGGACGAAATCGATGAACGGTTTGGCACGCAGCTCCTCGTCGCTGTAGCCGAGGAAGCGCTCCCAGGCCGAGTTCAGCTCGACGAAGTAGCCGTCCATGTTCGAGGTGCCCAGCATGTCGTGGGAAAGCTCGAAGAAACGCCGGGCGCGCAGGTCGGCGCGAGCTCGGCGGGCGACTATCTCTCCGGTCAGGATCGTCACCACCGACAGCGACACCGCAGTGAAGATCCAGCGCGTGAAAACCGAGTAGCCGGCGGTGCTGCCGACGACCGCCAGGGAAATCGCGTACACGGCCAGCAGCCAGGCCAGATGGGCAAGCGCGGCGCGGCGCGGGAAGAAGTACGCGGCGATCAGCATCGCCCAGACGAAGATCGCCCCATACTGCCCCGCCGCCACGCCGCTCTCGTAGGTCAGCAGCCCGGTCAGGGCGACGACGCCGGCGAGGATCGTGTGGATCGTCCAGCCCTGCACGCGGCGAGCGCAGCCAAGGCAGAGGAGTCCGCCGGCGAGCATCGCCACCGCGATCAGGATCAGGCCCCTGAGGTCGGCAACCGCGGGATGTGGGAGCGCCAGCGAGAGTCCCACCAGGCCTGCTGCCGCGATCATCAGAGCGGCAAGCGCACGGGCCTCCGAGTCCGCCCGGCGCAGCGCCTCCCCGTCATTTGTCGTCCACGCCATCGCCTACCCACCATCGGCTAGATGCACGCGCGCTTTAGCCCGACCCAGGAACGACGTAGCCTCTACCGGATCTCGGCTGGATTGAGACAGGGGACGGCTGCGGCAATCGCAATCGGCTGTGCGTCGATCGCGCTGGCCGGCTGCGCGCAGGGGGGAGCGGTCGCCGGTTTCCTCGAAAACCATGCCCCCGATCCGCAAAACGCCGAACAGCACCCCCGGCCGCCGGCCTCGCAACCGCCGCCGGCCCACACCGTGGCCCGGCCCGCCGGCAAGCCGCCGACCCGACCCGAGAGCGGAGGCGGCGGCTCGTCGATCCCGCCGGCCTCGGCCGGCAGCAACGGCTCGTTCGTCCCCCCGACCGCGGCCGAGCGCAAGGCGATCACCGCGCGCACCCACGAAGCGCTCGGACGCCAAAACGCCGGTCCGACCGCGGTCCTGCTCAACGGGATCGCGCTCGCCCCGCCGCAGGCTCCCGCCGCGATCGCCGCGGTCATCGGGGCGGCGAACATGCTCGTCGGTCAGCCCTACAAGTGGGGCGGCGGGCACAGCTCGTGGTATTCGGCCGGATACGACTGCTCGGGAGCGGTCAGCTTCGCCCTCGCCGCCGGCGATTTCCTCACCGCCCCTCTCTCATCTGACCAGCTGGCCGCCTGGGGGGAGCCCGGGCCCGGCCGCTGGCTGACCGTCTACGCCAACGCCGACCACGCCTACGCGGTCATCGCCGGCCTGCGCTGGGACACGGTCGGCGACGCCAACGGCTCGGGGCCGCGCTGGCACCCGAACGACGCCTACCCGGAGGGCTTCGTGGCGCGCCACCCTCCGGGTTACTGAGATTCAGGTCTTGCGCTCGAGCTCGGCCGCCTCGTCGGCCTTCTCGGCACACTGCGATAAACGTCCGCGGCCGCCTCAGACCGCGCTAAGGTGGCGCATTCGAGGACTTCGAGAAGGGGAGCCGATGAGACGAGTCGCAAAGCTTTTGGGACCGGGGGCCATCTGCCTCCTCGTGGTGGGTCTGATCGCCGCACAAAGTGCAGCCGCAGCGCCGACGGCGAGCGCCGCCGGCTGCAAGAGCGCCGGCAACATCGAGGCGATCGTCGACGACTCGGGCTCGATGGAAGTCACCGACCCGGATCGCCTCCGGGTGCAGGCGATGAACCTGCTGATCGACACGCTCAATCCCAAGACGCAGCTCGGTGCGGTCGAGTTCGGCTCTGGCTTCGACATCCCCGGGATCATCACCACCCCGGCTGCCGACACGGTCTTCCCCCCGGAGTCGGTCGGGGCGAACGCGAGCGCCATGCGCAGCGCCCTCGACAGCGTGATCAAAGCCGACAACGGCGCCACCGACTACAACGGTGCCTTCGCCCAGTCCGACACCGACAACCCCGGTGCCGACGCCCGCATCTTCCTCACCGACGGCGGCCACGACGTCGGCACCTACAACGAAGCGCACCTGGTCCACAAAGTGCCGACCTACGTGATCGGCTTCGGCGCCGGCGTCAGCTCGACCACCGACCAGGCGCGACTGAAAAAAATCGCCAAAGACACCGGCGGCGGATACTTCGAGGCCAAAGACACGAACGAGCTGCAGGCCGCGATGAACAGCATCGGCGCGGCGCTGACCTGCCAGACGCCGCCGAAACTGTTCACCGACAGCCTCAAACAGGGTCAGAGCAAACTGCACAGCGTCGTAGTCGGCGCCGCGACCAAGACGCTCCAGATCACCTTGACCTGGGCCAGCCCGCTGAACAAATTCAAGCTCTCGGGGCTGCGACTCGTCGGCAAACAGGGCCTGCTCGCGGTCGCCTCGCGCAGCCACCGCCCGCCAAGCAAACTGACGGTGACGAAAACGCCCAGCTCCACCTTCACGATCGTCAAAGTCTCAGGGCTGAGGAAAGGGACGCTGCGCTTCAACGTCAAAGCGGCGACGGTCGCCTCCGGCACGCCGAAAGCGACCGTGACC
This sequence comes from Solirubrobacterales bacterium, assembly GCA_036376775.1. GTDB lineage: Bacteria > Actinomycetota > Thermoleophilia > Solirubrobacterales > 70-9 > VRUE01. The sequence goes on from DASUZP010000177.1 coordinate 40,497, forward strand.
ACCCAGGTAGGCCAGAGCACGCGTAAATAGCGAGGCCGCCTCGGGTCGCTTTTATTCTTTTCCGATGAAGATGTCGGTGCCTTCGAAAGCCGCTTTGAGCAGGTATTCAGCGCTGAAATTCACTTTCCCGGGGCAGAGGGCCATGTTGCCCCCGGTCCTTTCGAATTGGACTTTGGTGAAGGTGGCCTTGGTCGGGGGGGTCCCGGTATTGGTGTTTTCCCATTTCGCCGCCAACGGTTCTTTGGCCAGAAGCCGGTAGATGCAGTTGAACACCGTTTTGGCACGCACTTCCCATTTGATCTGAATCGGGATTCCGCCGGACTTTGCGATCGTCAAAGTCCCCTGCGGAGCCCCCGCCTGTTCATAGACCACGTTGGTCGCGTCGTAGGACATGTTTTCGGGGGTAACCGTAACCCTGGGCGTCCCACCGTTGAGAGTGGACATGCAATCGGTGCCGCCTGCTGTGAAGGTTGTGTTGGTGATCCCTTCGCCGGGTTCGCTGGTGCCGTCCATTTTGAGCGAGAGAATGACAGTCGATTCGGTGCATTCCACCGTTCCACCCGCCCCTTCGGTCGAGGTGAAGGTCGCCGGGTTGAACAATCCACCGGCGATCCATGTTTCGGGGAAGAAATCCATGCCGTAGGCACTTTTTTCGGGGCAGACCAGCACCCCGCCTTCGAGCATGGGTTTCGACTTGCAGACCAGGGTGGCTGAAGCGCTCCCGGCTCCCATCAGGAGCACGATGAGCGCGGCTCCCGCCACGACCAGACCGAGACGCTTGGCACCACCCATTTCCGTTCCTCCTCGTTGGCGCCATCCCGGTCTATCAGATTGATTTAAATATTTCAACTAAATGGCCATGGCCCACGAGGGGCACTTCGCTCGGACGGCTACTGCGTCATGGGCTCGTAGGTAAGGAGGGCTATGCCGTCGCCCAGTTCCCGCGAGCTCACCAGGCGCAGCGGCTTCTTCTCGTTCACGTCGCCGAAGAGGCGCTTGCCGGAGCCGAGCAGGACCGGGAAGACCATCAGCCGCAGCTCGTCGACGAGGTCGTGCTCGATCAGCGCCTGCACCAGCTGGGCGCTGCCGGCGACGAGGATCGCGCCGTCGACCTCGCGCTTCAGCCTTGCGACCTCCTCGGCGGCGTCGCCCCGCAAAACGGTCGTGTTGTTCCAGGGCGCCTCCTCGAGGGTCGAGGAGACGACGTACTTGGGCATCGCATTCATCTTCTCGGCGAAGCCGGCCTCGTCTTCGATCGTAGGCCAGGCGGCGGCGAAGCCCTCGTAGGTGACCCGGCCGAGCAGCTGGACCTCGGCCTCGCGCAGCTCATCGAGCTTGAACGCGTCGCCCTCTTTGCCTCGATCGATCTCGAAGGTCCAACCGGCATGGCGGTAGTCCTCACCTCCTCCTGGCGCCTCGATCACGCCGTCGAGAGAGACGAACTCGGTTACGACGATCTTTCCCATGGTGCTCTCCTTTGAGTCGCTGATCGGTTCTCTACCCAGACGACGAACGAGCATGCGCAAAATCGACAAGCCGTGCGAATCGCACTCCGACTGCTACGGTGATGGTGTCGGGTTTGGCCTAAAGGCACCCGAGAGGTTCCGTTTCCTCCGTGCGCTGCTTTCGCGTTTAGGGGTCGCTGGATCTCCCTTAATCGCTCACAAAGGAGCTCTCAAAATTATGTCGTTCGCCGATCTCGGCGTATCCAAGAACGTCGTGCGCGCGCTTTCGCAGCGCGACATCGACCAACCTTTCCCCGTCCAGCAGATGGTCATCCGCGATGCGCTCGGCGGTCACGACCTGCTGGTCCAATCCCCGACCGGGTCCGGCAAGACCCTCGCCTTCGGCGTGCCGCTGGTCGACAGCGTCGAGCCCGGGGCGAAGCACCTCTCGGCGCTCGTCCTTGCCCCGACCCGCGAGCTGGCAAGCCAGATCGTCGATGAGCTGGAATCCGTCGCCAAGGCGCGGCAGCTGCGCATCGCCGCCGTCTACGGCGGCGTCGGCTTCGGCCCGCAGAGCGCCGCCGCGAAGCGCGCCGACATCGTCGTCGCCACCCCGGGCCGGCTCGAGGATCTGATCGACCGCGGCACGATCTCGCTCGCACAGGTCCGCGTCCTCGTCCTCGACGAGGCCGACCGCATGCTCGACATGGGCTTCAAGCCGGCCGTCGACCGCATCGTCGCCCAGACGCCGAAGGAGCGCCAGACCCTCTTCTTCTCGGCGACGCTGGAGGGGGCGACCGGCAAGATCGCCGCCGCCTACACGCGCGATCCGCGCCGTCACACCAAGGCCGCCAGCAAGGCCGACAAGGCAGACATCGAGCACCGCTTCCTCCACGTCGACTCGCAGAGCGCCAAGCTCGACCGGCTGATCGAGCATCTGCGCGGCGAGCAGGGAAGCCGCACGCTGGTCTTCGTCCGCACCAAGCGTGGCGCCGACCGCCTCGTCAAGCGCCTGCGCAAACACCAGGTGGAGGCGGCAGCGATGCACGGCGACAAAAGCCAGGGCCAGCGCGAACGCGCCCTCGCCCGCTTCGAGAGGGGCGACGTCGAAGCGCTGATCGCGACCGACGTCGCCGCCCGCGGGATCGACGTCGAGGGGATCACACAGGTGGTCAACTTCGATGCCCCCGGGGACCACGACTCCTACGTGCACCGGGTCGGCCGCACCGGCCGCGCCGGCGCTCGCGGCACCGGGATCAGCTTCGTCCTCGCCGACCAGGCCGATGAAGTGCGGAAGATGGCCGTCGCGCTCGGCCTCGTCCATGAGTTCGACCAGGGACACAAACATCTTCCGCGGCCGACATCGCAACCGGGCCAGCGGCAACAGCAACGCCCGGCCGGACGCTCGCGCCGCCGCCGGCGCCCCAAGGCCGCCCGATGACCGCCGCCGCTCCTCCCACCGCTCGCAAGTGGACCTGCGGCCGCTGCGGCGTCTCCGTCAGCCGCATCGATGGGTCCTCGGTGGCCCTGCCCGAAACCTGGACCACAGCAACCGACGGCAATTTCTGCCTCACCTGCAGGCGCGAGCGGGCCGGAGAGGCGGCGCTTGATGCCGCGCCCGCCGGCTGCAGCAACGACATCCGCGCCAAAGTGCGCCGGACCGGCTTGCTCGAGTTCGAGCTGCGTCGTACTCCGGATCGCGCCGACAACGCGATCGCCAAGGCCTGCCATACCTCCGTGTCGGCTGTGGCCACCGCCCGCCGAGCCGTGGGCCGGCGGTAGGACCGGAGGTACCGATGGAGGTCGGCATCGCCCTCGCGCTCGTCGCCGCCCTGATGACGAACCTCGCCTCGCTGCTCAAGCACCGTGGCTGCCACCGGGTTGAGCCGGTCCGCTTCCGGCAGCCGCTGCGCAGCGCCCGCACCCTCGCAGGCTCGCGCTGGTTTGCCGCTGGCTGGGGAGTGGCGGCGGTCGCCTGGCTGATCCACCTCGCAGCGCTCTCGATGGCACCGATCTCGATCGTGCAGGCGGTGCTTGCCGGCGGCGCGGTGACCGTGGCCGTGATCTCACAGAGAGTCTTCGGCGACCCGGTCGAGCGTCAGCAGTGGCTGGCGCTGGCGCTGGGCGGCGCTGGGCTCGCCCTCCTCGCCTTCACCTTGCCGCAACTGCACGGCAGCGACTCCGACTTCTCGGCCGGAGCGATCCTCGGCTTCGAGGGCGGCCTCGCGCTGCTCGCCAGCGCGCTCGCCCTCGGCCACCGCTCGCCCCGCCTCGCCGCCCGGCGTGGCGTGCTGCTTGCGGTCCTCGCCGGCACCCTCATCGCCTTCGCCGGGATCGCGATCAAGGGACTGTTCGGCGTCGGCGACGTCTCGATTGCGGTGATCGCCCCCTGGATCGCGCTCACCGTCGTCTGCGGCGTCATGGCCCAGTACGCGACGGTCGGCGCGCTGCAGGGCGGGCAGGCGGTCGAGACGATCGGTCTGATCGGTCTGGTCGCCAACGCAACCCAGATCGCCGGCGGCGTTCTCGTCTTCGGCGACCCGCTCGCGGCGAACCCGCTCGGCGTCGCCCTGCAGGTGACCGCCTTCGCCATGGTCTGCGCCGCTGCCCTGCTGCTGCCGTCGCGCAGCGCAACGCGCCTGGCGCCGGGCTGAACCTGGTCGGGCACCCCTCCGTACATCGGGGCGACCGCAGCATCGCACCGCACTGCAAACCCAGGAGGAAGTCCCGTGAACAGAACCCTTCCAGCCATCGCCGTCCTCGCGATCGGCGCACTGCTCGCCGTGGCCGGCTGCGGCGGCAGCGATTCCAATTCCAGCTCGGGCGAAGGCGGCCCCTACGGATCGGGAGGCGGCGAAACCGGCACGACGCAGAGCGCCAAGAGCGAAACGGGTGGCGCAGCGGCGGCCGCGGGTGGCGATGGCGTGGTCGCGGTAGCCAAGAGCCCCGAACTCGGTACCGCGATCCTGGTCGACTCCAAGGGCTTCACCCTCTACGACTTCCACAAGGACAAGGGCACCAAGTCGGCCTGTTACGGAGCCTGCGCCGGCGTCTGGCCGCCGCTGACGACTAGCGGCAAGCCGCGGGCGACGAGCGGTGCCGAAGCGTCGAAGCTCGGCACGACCAAGCGCAGCGACGGCACCCTGCAGGTGACCTACGCCGGCCACCCGCTCTACACCTACGTCGCGGACAGCAAGCCGGGCGAAGCCAAGGGCAACGACTTCAGCTCCTACGGCGCCCAGTGGTACGCGCTGATGCCGAGCGGCGAAGAGGTGGGCGACTAAACGCCTAGCGCTATCTTCAACCGATGCCCTCTTCGTCGTGGCCCGCAGCTTCCTATGAGGACTGGAGCGCGACCTGCGACACGCTTCATGCTCACACGCAGGTGCTGGGCAAGCTGGCGGCGGAGCTTGCTCCGGCCGAGCCGCAGCTCCAGCACGCGGCGCTGAAGCTGACCGCGCGCGGGTGGGAGACGGCGCCGCTGCCGGCGCCCGACGGCTCGGGCGGGCTGGTCGTCGCCCTCGACCTGCACAATCACGAGGCACGGGCCGAGCACAGCGACGGCCGCTCGCGGCGCATCCCGCTCACTCCACACCGGGCGGTGGGAGAGGTGACGCGGGAGCTGCTGGCCGCCGTCGCCGAGCTCGGTGGCCCGGTCGCGATCGACCCGACCCCGCAAGAGGTCGCCTGGAGCGTGCCGCTCGACCGCGACAGCGAACATGCCACCTACGAGCCCGAGCAAGTCGCCGCCTATTTCGCCGCGGCGACCCAGGCCGCTCTCGTCCTCACCGCCTTCCGCGCTCCCTACCGCGGCCGCTCCAGTCAGGTCAACGCCTGGTGGGGCTCCTTCGACCTCGCCGTCAGCCTCTTCTCCGGCCTCCCTGCCGAGCCGCCCTCGGACGACTTCATCATGCGCAACGCAGGCGATGCGCAGCAGGTGGAGGTGGGCTGGTGGCCGGGCGACGGCCGCTACGCCAAGGCGGCCTTCTACGCCTACGCGCACCCGGCGCCGGACGGGTTCGAACGCGGCACGATCGGCCCCGACGCGGCCCGCTGGGATGGCGCGCTCGGCGAGTACCTGCTCGACTGGGACGACGTGCGCAGCGCACCCGACCCGCACGCCTACGCGCTCGAGTTCGCGCAATCGGCGTTCCGCCACGCCTGCCTGGTCTGCGGCTGGGACGAGACGCTCGCGGCCAGCGCCGACGGCACGCCTCCTCCAGTCATCTAGACAGCTCTTAGGTCAAACTCCTCAACCGGGTCTTCAATCACCGCCCCCGAGGGCACTCGGGACACTAGAAAGGCGACACCAGTGGCTACGACCAGCGAGCGCGAGGCAACCCAGATCGAGGCCGCGAACGCCGGCGGCCGGACCCCGGTCGTCTTCGTCCACGGGCTCTGGCTGCTGGCGAGCAGCTGGCAGCCCTGGGCGGAGCAGTTCGAGCAGGCGGGTTACGCGCCAGTCCTCGCCGAGTGGCCCGACGACCCGGCGACGGTCGAGGAGGCGCGAGCCAGCCCCGCCACTTTCGCCGGCAAGACGGTCGGACAGGTCGCCGGCCACATGGCGGACGTGGTCGGGGCGCTGAACAAGAAGCCCGCCGTGGTCGGTCACTCCTTCGGCGGTCTGATCGCCCAGATACTCGCTGGGCGCGGCCTCTCCACCGCATCCGTCGCGATCGATCCGGCGCCGTTCCGCGGCGTGCTGCCGCTGCCGCTCGCCGCCATCCGCTCGACCCTGCCGGCGCTGCGCAACCCGCTCAACCGCAGCCGGGCGATCGCCCTCACGCTCGACCAGTTCCGCTACGGCTGGGCCAACGCCGTCGACGCGCAGGAGGCAAGGCAACTGCACGAGACCTTCCACGTGGCGGCCCCCTGCGCGCCGATCTTCCAGGCGGCGATGGCCAACCTCAACCCGGCGACCGAGGTCAAGGTCGACAGCAGGAATCCGCAGCGCGGACCGCTGCTGCTGTTCACCGGGGGAAAGGACCACGCGGTGCCGCCGGCGATGTCCAACGCCGCTTACAAGAAGCAGAGGCGCAACGAGGGCGTGACCGAGCTGATCGAGATGCCCGGTCGCGGCCACTCGCTGACCATCGACAGCGGCTGGCGCGAGGTCGCCGACAGATCGCTGGAGTTCGTCAAGCGCTTCGCCTGATTCTTCAGACGGAGGCCTCCCAGACGCCGCGGCTGCGGGTGCCGACCCGGAGCAGGCGTCCGGCACCGGAGCCGTAGACGGCCAGGTCCTCGGCGAGCGCGTTGGGGAGCCCGGCCCCGTACACCGACCAGCTGCCGCCGGCGTCGCGCGACTCGAACACGCCGACGTCGCAGGCAACCCAGACGCGAGCGCGATCGGCCGGATCGCTGACTATCGCGTTCACCGGCATCGCCGGCAGGTTGGCGGTGACGTCGGTCCAGCCGGCACCTTCGTCGTCGGAGCGGAACACCGAGCCGGGGTTGGAGACGGTGACCCAGTAGCGGGCGGGGGTGTCGGCGTCGACGAGCAGGTCGCTGATCCAGCCGTCGTTCGGCCTGGCGAGCTTGACCGGGGCGCTCCAACCGGCGCCGGCGGCATCGATGCGGAAGACGTCGCCCCTGATCGTCCCGACCAGGACCCGGTCCGCGTCGGGGATCGCGAGCGCGGACGCGATCGACGATTTGCCGTCCCCGGTCGGCGGCAGGGGAACGCTGTCCCAGCTGTCGCCACTGTCCTTGGAGAGGTAGACGACCTCGCCGGCCTTCGCCACCAGCGACCCGTTCGCCTCGAGCGGCGGGTAGAAGAGTTTCTTGGTTTCGTTCGAGCCGGGTGGAGTTACGTTCTGCCAGCTTTCCGGATCGCCGCGACTGGTCGAGCGCTCCAGGTACATGTAGAAGTAGGAGTGGAAGCAGGTGTCCGGTTCGGCCATGTTCGTCGCACAGTCGCCCCCGTCGCCGAGCCCGACCTGGGCCCATTGCCCCTCGGCGTCGCGGCGAACCGTGCCGTTGTCCTGGAGTCCGGCGAGGATCCAGGTCGGTTCGTCCGGCCGCTGCGTCAGGTACTCGACCTCGCTGATCGCGAGGCCGGCGTTCAGCGATTCCCACGAGCCGCCGCCGTCGGGGCTGCGGAAGATGCCGCCGTCGCTGCCGGCGTAGATGACGTCCGGGTCGTTCGGGTCGAAGGCCATCGTGTGCTGGTCGGGGTGGATCGAGTCGCCGTGCTGCTGGCGGCTGGAGATGTCGCTCCAGCTCCAGTCGGCGTGGTGGCGTTCGCCCTTGACGAGCTCGATCGCGCCCAGGTAGAGGACGTCGTCCGAACGCGCCGGCACCGCCGCGTACCAGTCGTAGGAGGCCTGGTCGACCGAGAGCACGTCTTTGACGTATTCGCCCACGGGAAAAGACGGCAGGGGCACCGGGACGAACGGTTCCTCGGCCGTGCGGCGGTGCCAGAGGTGGGCTTTCCCCCCCGATGCGGCGAAGGCGAACGCCTGGCCCGGGGAGGTGGGCACATGCGCCACCGCCATCCGCTCCCTGTCCGGATTGAGACTCGCGGGAAGTCCCGGCAGCGCCACCCGGGCGGGTGCGGCCGATCCCTTGGCAGCGAAGAGGCCGTCGGGAGCGGCGAGCAGGATCTCCGGCGCGTCGTCGGGTTTGCCCAGCTCGGGTTCGGCCAGCGAGATGTCCCAGGTCTGGCCGCGATGGAGCAGCGCCCAGCTTTTCCCGGCATCGTCCGACACGGCCGCCCCGCCGGTGGTCGCGACGAGCAGCCGGTTCCCGTCGCGCGGGTCGACCACGAGGCGGTAGAACCCGATCCCGGCGAATACCTCCCGGGCGACGACCGTCCAGGTCGAGCCGCCGTCGCTGGAGCGCAGGATCCCCTGTCCGAGCTGCGCGTATTCCGAGTTGCCCTCGCCGGTCCCGGCGTAGACCGTGGAGGGATTGCTCGGATCGAAGGCGAGCGCGCCGATCGAGAGGGTCGGTTGATCGTCCGTCCGCGGCGCCCAGGTCGCGCCGGTGTCCCGCGTCTCCCATACCCCTCCCGCCGCCGACCCCACCAGCAGGTGCTTGGAGTCGCCCGGATCCACGGCGATCGCCGTGACGCGTCCGGCCACCGTGGTCGTAGCGCCGGGTCCGCTGCCGTAGGTCTGTCCCGCGGGAATGCCGGCCGGGCCCAGCGAGCGCCAGACGACCCCCGGCGCCGGCGGAGCCTCCACCGCCAGCTCCTCTTTCTGCATCGACCCGAGCAGATAGGGCGACTTGGTCCCGTCCTCCGGCAGAAGCTCTTTCGGTTCGGGACTGAGCGCCCGCTGGCTGCGGAATTCCTCCTGGCGCAGGAACGTCTTGCCGCTGAGCGCGGGCTCCTCGTGGGTGGTCTCAGGCGCCCTCGTCACCGCGCGGCTTCCCCTCCTGTGGACGGGTCGGCGCCTCGCCCTCTTTGCCCGTCTCGGCCTCCTCGTCGGGATCCGGACCGAGGTCCAACTTGCGACCCTCTCCCAAACCGCGACCGCGCTCGAACTGGCGCCGCCTCTCCTCGGCGTGTCCGCCCTTCGCTGGAGAGGTGTCGCGGCGGCGCTTCATCGCCCGTCGGGAGGCGTCGCCTCGGACGAGCGCTTGCGTCGCCGCATCACCCGCCAACGCACGATGACCACGATCGCGAAGGCAAAGACGGCGTAGTAGACGAGCTCCAGCGCGCCGCTGCCGCCGTCGGGACTTACACCAAAGAGCTGCTCGATCCAGTCCATTCAATCTCCTTCAGAAGAAGGTGTGCAGACTCCCACGCAGCGTAGTTCGTTGTCAAGTAGCCAGATTGATTGCTTGACGATTTCTGTCTGGTTGCCTAGCCTGCTTGCATGGAGAGAGGCTCGGAGCACAGCGGCGGAGTCACCTTCATCACGCTCGGTCCTACCGGTACCTGCCACGAGCGGGCGGTGGAGCGCTACGCGGAGTTCCAGGGGATCGAGGACTACGGGATCGAGCTGATCGTCGACTTCTTCGTCGGCCTGGAGATGCTGCGCGAAACGCCCGGCGCCTTCCTCGTCCAGTGCAGCGCCCATCCGAAGGTCCACGAGATCACCGAGAAATATTGGACCGAGGTCTGGGTCGTCGACACCTTCATCTACCCGACCAAGCACCTGGTGCTGCTCAGCCGGCGCGAGGTCGAGCAGCCGCGCTCGCTCGGGATCGTCCCGGCAACCAAGGGCTACGTCGACCTCTCCGGCTGGGACGAGGTGATCGACGTCGCCTCGAAGCCGCTCGTCGCCGAAGGCCTGCTGCGCGGCGACTACGACTCGGGCCTGACCCACATGGAGCACGTCACCGAGCACGCAGACGAGCTGCGGCTCGACCTCGACATCGGCGAAATCGACACCACCTGGGTCGTCTACGGACGCGAAAAGCGCTTCCGGGGCGAGGTGATCGGGATCCCCTCGGCGGAGCTCTTCCGCCAGCCGCAGCCGGCCTGAGGGCGCGGGGCCACGGCCCCGATGTCACACCGGGCGCGCCTCGATCGTCTCCCTGTTGGAGACTTGGACGGCAAGTACGCAGACGGAGGTGGTCCGCTGGTGAAAATCGCGGTGGTTGGTGGCACCGGAGTGCTCGGCACGGCGCTGGTAGCGAGGCTGGCCTCGGCCGGAGACGAGGTGCTCGTGCTGAGCCGCGGCGGCGGCGATCTGCCGGCGGGCGCTTCGCATCGACACATCGACCTGACCACCGGCGAGGGTCTCGACGGGGCGCTGGCCGGCGTCGAGGTCGTCTTCGACGCATCGAACTCGAGCCCGCGCAACGCCGGCCCGGTCTTGGTCGAGGGCACCGGACGGCTGCTGCGGGCCGGCGCGGCCGCGGGGGTCCGCCACTACGTCGGCGTCTCGATCGTCGGCTGCGACCGGGTGCCGACGGCCTATTACAAGGTCAAGGTCGAACAGGAGAAGACGATCGCCGCCGGCAAGATCCCCTGGAGCCTGCTGCGAGCGACCCAGTTCCACACGCTGATCGCCTGGGCCTTCGGTCAGGCCGGCCGCTTCGGCGTCGTCCCGACCGGCAGGGCGCGGCTGCAGCCGGTCGCTACGACCGTAGTCGCGGAGCGGATGATCG
>DASUZP010000178.1:0-8245 GCA_036376775.1 Solirubrobacterales bacterium
GGCTCCGCAGAGTGATTCCCCCGCGAAGCGGTCCAACATAGTGAGCGCAGCGAACATAGGCACTCGAGAGACGACCCCCGCCGCCCTCTACCCTTGACATATGGAGAAAATCGAGAAGTCAGACGAGCAGTGGCGCGAGCAACTGACCCCGGAGCAATACGAGGTGACCCGCAAGGCGGGCACCGAGCGCGCCTTCACCGGGCCCTACGTAGACGAGAAGGGTAAGGGCATGTACCGCTGCGTCTGCTGCGGCACCGAGCTGTTCTCCTCCGATACCAAGTTCGACTCGGGCACCGGCTGGCCCAGCTTCACCGAGCCGGCCAACCTCGAGCACGTCGAGCTGCGCCCGGACAACAGCCTGCTGATGCGCCGCACCGAGGTCGTCTGCAAAAACTGCGACGCCCACCTCGGCCACGTCTTCGACGACGGACCCGGACCGAACGGTCAGCGCTACTGCATCAACGGCTGCGCGCTGGAACTCGACAAGGCCTGACGCCTATTTGACTCCGCCGCCCGCGCCGAGGTAACTGAAGCGCACAGCGAGCGCAACCGCCTCGGTCCTCGTGTCGACCTCGAGCTTGGCGATCGCGTTGCGCACGTGGGTGTGCACGGTCGCCGGGCTGAGGCCGAGGCGCTCGGCGATCTCTTTCACCCGCAGTCCCTCGGCGAGCAGCTCGAGGATCTGGCGCTCGCGAGGCGAGAGATCGAGCAGTTTCTCCACCTCCGAGGGCTTGCCGCCGGCGAAATCGCCGCCGAGGAAGGTCCCTCCACCGGTCACGGCTTTGACCGCGCGGGCGATGTCCTCCGCCGGCGCCGACTTGAGCACGTAGCCCGAAGCGCCGGCTCGCAGGGCGAGGGCGAGCAGATCTGGCTGAGCGTGCGCGGTGAAGATGATCACCTTGGTCCGCGGCCGGACCTTGAGCACCTCCTTCGTCGCCTCGATCCCATCCCGTTTGGGCAGCTCGACGTCAATGATCAGGACGTCGGGTTCGAGTTCCTTGATCACATCGATGACGTCGCGACCATTGGACGCCTCGCCGACGATCTGCAGCGCGTTCGAGTTCGCCATCCGCGATTTGATCGCGTCGCGGACTATCTCGTGGTCATCGCAGAGAACGACGCGCTTGGCGTCGCGAACGCTTGCGCTCATCGTGGAGCGATCCTTTCAGGGGAGCCGTATGAATGCAAAATATTAGGTAGCGTGAACCCACCTTCCCGGTCCTGGCGGTTCTCAATCAGTGCAATCATCGTCCGTCCCACGGCTACGGCGGTCCCGTTCAGGGTATGGACCGCCTGAATTGCTTCGTTATCGGCAGGTCGATACCGACAATTGAGACGCCGTGCCTGATAGTCGGTCGTGTTAGAGCATGAGGTTAGCTCGCGGTAGCGCTTCTGGCTCGGAATCCACGCCTCGCAGTCGTACTTCTTCGCCGCCGGGGCGCCGAGATCGCCGGCTGCGACGTTGACGACTCGATAGGGGATCTCCAACTCGCCGAGGATGCGCTCCTCGATCGCCAGCAGGCGCTCGTGCTCGGCTGCCGACTCGGACGGCTCGACAAACGAGAACATCTCGACCTTGTCGAACTGGTGGACGCGGAAGATGCCGCGGGTGTCGCGCCCGGCGGCGCCGGCCTCGCGGCGGAAACAGGGAGAAAAGCCGGCGTAGCGCAGCGGCAACTGTCCGGGGTCGAGGATCTGCTCGGCGTGCAAACCAGCCAAGGCGACCTCCGAGGTGCCGACGAGGTAGAGATCGTCCTTCGGCACTTCGTAGATCTGGTCGCGGTCGCCGGGCAGGAAGCCGGTCCCGTAGAGCGCCTCTTCGCGGACCAGAACCGGCGGCACGACCGGCTCGTGACCCTCGCCCCGGACCAGGTCGAGGGCGAAGCGGACCAGTGCAAGCTCGAGCAGAACGAGGTCGCCTTTCAGATAGGCGAACCGGGAACCGGAGAGCCGCGCCGCAGATTCCATATCGATCAGGCCCAACTCGGTGCCGATCTCGAGGTGGTCGCGGGGCTCGAAGTCGAAGCTGGGGCGCACGCCGACCTCGCGCAAGACGACGGCGTCCTCCTCGGTCATCCCGTCGGGGGCATCGGGGTCGGGCAGATTCGGAAGGGTGGCGGCAACCCGCTCGAGCTCGGCCTCGGCCGTCTCCAGTTTGGCCTTGCCTTCCTCGATCTTCTCCTTCAGAGCCTGCACCTCGCCCATCAAGACGGCGGGCTCCTCGCCGCGCTGCTTCGCCTCGCCGATCTGCTTGGAGAGAGCCTTGCGCTGTGCCTGGTCCCCCTCGATCTGGGGCAACAGCTCGCGCCGGCGCGCGTCGAGCGCCAGCAGCGCGTCGACCTCCTCGGCGGCACCCCGGCGCGCAAGCGCCCGCTTGACCCGCTCGGGGTCGGAGCGGATCAGCTTCAGATCGAGCACAGGAGGCTTCCGCTAGGGCGAGGAATTGCCGGGGCGCGGCGATTCTTCGGCTTCGCTGCCCGCGTACTTGGCGACGAAGCGGGCCAGCGCTTCGGCGTCGGAGCCGACGACGATGTTCTGGGGCATGATCGCCCCGGAGAAACCGCCGTTCTGAATCGCAAAGAGGACATCGTCGTAGCTCTCGGTTCGCTGGTCGAGGTTCGGACCCTGCGTGCGCACGCTGCGATTCCCACTGCCCTGCGTGCCTGCGGCGCTCAGCGTGTGGCAACCGCTGCAGTGGGTGGCGAAGGTAACAGCCCCGTTGTAGTCGGGGTCGTCCTTGGATACCGAGATGCCCTCTTCGCCGAAGCCGCAGGCGGCCAAGGCAAACGCGGCCACTACGGCCAGTGCTATGGCTAGTGCAGGTCGCACGCGGCGCGCATCATATTGTCCGGACCAGAGATGAGTACGCCCGACCCCGCCAGCTTCCGTGCAGCGATGGGAATGCTGCCCACCGGAGTGACCGTCGTCGCGGCCGGCGGAGCCGCGGGACCGGCCGGCGCAACCGCCAATGCGGTCTGCTCGCTATCGATCGAGCCGATGCTGATGCTGGCCTGTCTCGACCGCGGCTCGCGCACCCTGCTCGCGGTGCAGGCGGCCAACCGCTTCGGGATCAGCGTCCTGCACGCAGGCCAGGAGCCGATCGCCCGCGCCTTCGCCACCAAGGCGCCGGTGGCGGACAAGTGGCAGGGCGTCGCCTGGAGCGAGCGCGACGGCATCCCGGCGATCGACGGCGCCCTCGCCTTCGTCGCCTGCGACCTGCGCGATGTGATCGCCGGCGGCGACCACGTGATCGTCACCGGCGAGGTGACCGCCCTGGAGACCAGCGAGGGCGACCCGCTCGTCTTCCACGGCGGCGATTACCGGCCGTTGAGCTGAGTGACGCCGAACCGAGGGGCAATCCGGTCGATCAGATCCTCCTCGATCAGCCAAAACGCCAGGTTGACCACGATGACCAGGCAAGAAATCACGATCCCTGGCGCCGCCAGCATCTTCCCTATGACCACAGCGGGCGCGACAAAGAGCGTCAGCAGAAAAACCCGCGTGAGGAGAAAGATAACTAGGCGTTTTGTCTTCATCATTGTTTCAGTATAGCCCTGTTAACAGGCCAATTAAGTAGACGAGGAGGCCAATGCCCGCCCCAATGAAGGCGCCCACGAATGCCGCCCATTTGACCTCCTCTCTGTCTACTCCGCGCCAGATGGCCGCGGCAGTGGAGACGAAGCAAACTGCGAACGACACAAAGCCAGGGGAATTGGGTGAACCGAAATCCGGAAGAGCTGAGGCGAGCATGCGCCGATCGTCCCGGGCCTCGATGCGCGCGTGGCGCGCGGAATGTCAATTCCCTGTGCCAACATCGAAACGATGGATGCGCGCTTCCAGGAGCCGGGCTGGTTCACCAAGAACGTCGTCAATCGTTTCGTCGCCGGACTGACCAAGCTCGGGATCAGCGTCGCCGGCTCGCGGGTACTGGAAGTGCGGGGGCGCAAGAGCGGCGAGTGGCGGCGGACGCCTGTCAACCTGCTGAGCCACGAGGGCGACCGCTACCTGGTGGCGCCGCGCGGGAACACCCAGTGGGTGCGCAACATGCGGGTCAGCGGCGGCGGACGCTTGGTGCTCGGCCATCGCACCGAGGAGTTCACGGCGAGCGAGGTCGGCGAAGCGGAGAAGCCCGCCCTCCTGCGCGCCTACCTGAAGAAGTGGAAATGGGAGGTCGGCGTCTTCTTCGATGGCGTCGGCCCCGACTCAAGCGAGGCGGACCTGCGCCGCATCGCCCCCGACCACCCGGCCTTCCGGATCACCTCCTAGACGAGACTGCATTTTGCGTCGCTATGCGCCGCCAAGTGCAGTCTCGGCTCAGAAGGCGCCGCTGGTACCGGCGGCGCGCAGGGCGAGAAAAAGGATTACGCCGCAGCTGACCGCCATGATCCCCATCTCGCGACGGACTATCGCGAGGGCGAGGGACTGCTGGTCGTCGGCAGGCAGGGACTCGAAGTCGAGCTCGCCGAGCTCGCGCTGGGCGGCGCCGGCACGGGCGCCCTCGGCGAGGAAGGAGACGACCAGGGGCAGAATCCCGTAGAGGTAGTGCAGGCTGTCGTCGGGTTCGTGGCCGGTAAGGACGAGTAGACCGCCGAGCATCGCCTGGACGAAGACGGAGACCTGGGCGGCGCGCAGCAGGTACCAAAAGGGGATCGAGGGGCGACTGCGCAGCCAGGCGATCCCGCCGAAGGCGAAGGCCGCAAGGTTGAGCGCGATCAGCGCGCAGCCGACAACGAGATGGACCTCCGCCATCGGACCTAAATCCGCCCGAAAGGGTCGGGATTCGGCTTGCTGATGCGGAAAATCACTATGTAGCAAGTTGTCACAAGGTGGGTGTATAACAGCGGGTGCAGGCGACGACGGCGAGCGCGAGGCGCTCGCCGGGACGACGCCCCACTCACCCCCAATGCTGAAGAGCTACCTACCGATACTCGTCTTCGCCCTGCTCGGCCTCGGTGTCGGCGGCGCCTTGGTGATGCTGAACCACGCGATCGGGCCGAAGCCCGCAGAGAACGAAACGCGGGCCAGGCGACGTCAGGGCGAGCCCTATGAGTCGGGAATTCCGGTCGAGCCGGCCCACAACCTCCGCTTCGGGGTCAGCTTCTACCTGATCGCGATGCTCTTCATCCTCTTCGACATCGAGGTTGTCTTCCTCTACCCGATCGGCGTCATCTTCAAGGGCGCCGACAGCCTCTTCATGCTCGGCGAGCTGGTCACCTTCGTCGCCCTGCTGATGGTCGCCTTCGTCTACGTCTGGCGGAAGGGTGCGCTGAATTGGAAGTAGAGCGACAGACGATGCGCGACCGGCAGCTGCGCGCCCGCGACATGCTGCGCGGCGACCTCGAGGGCGAGGAGCTGGAGCGCTACGTCGAGGAAAAAGTGGTGATGACCAACTTCGAGAAGCTGCTCAACTGGGGTCGGGCGAACTCGTGCTTCCCGCTCACCTTCGGGCTCGCCTGCTGCGCGATCGAGGCGCCGATAGCGCTGGTCGGCAGCCCCCGCTACGACCTCGCCCGCTTCGGCGCCGAGGCGCTGCGCGCCTCCCCCCGCCAGGCGGACCTGATCATCCTCTCGGGCCGCGTCTCGATCAAAATGGCGCCGGTCGTCCGCCGCCTCTACGACCAGATGCTGGAGCCGAAATGGGCGATCTCGATGGGCGCCTGCTCCTCCAGCGGCGGCATGTTCTCCAACTACGCCGTGGTCCAGGGCGCCGACAAGTTCATGCCGATCGACATCCACATCCCCGGCTGCCCGCCAAGGCCGGAGGCGGTCCTCTACGGCTTCACCAAGCTGCAGCGCAAGATCCAGGGCAACCCCGACCAGGGCTGGCGCCAGCGCTACAACGCGGCCGGCACCGAGGAGTGGGCGCGCGGCGGCCCCCGCAGCGAACCGAGCCCGGAGGCGGCGGAGGCCTACGAGGAAGCGCGAGGGCTGATCCGTGCCTGACGCCCCCGGACTGGAGCTGATCCGGGGGGAGATCGAGCAGGACCACCCCGGCGCGGTGCTCGACACGAGCTTCGACCGCGACCAGCCGACCCTGGTCGTCGACCCCACCCAGATCCTCGCCGTGCTCGCCTGGCTGCGCGACGCACCCGGACAGGGCTACAGCTTCCTATCCAGCCTCCACGCCGCCGACTACCTTCCGGCGGAGCCCCGTTTTGCGGTGCATTACGAGCTGCTGAATCGGGATCGGGTTGAGCGCTTGCGGGTGAAAGCGATGCTTCATGGCCCGTCGGCCGCGGGTCCTGTCGGCGCAGGGGACCCACCTCCCCTTCCGGTAGCTAAAGCTTCCTCAGGGGAGGTCCCCCCTACGCCGCCACCCGCGGCAGAAGCGCTTCCGGAGATCGACTCATGCGTAGAGCTGTTCCCGACCGCAGAGTTCCAGGAGCGGGAGGTCTACGACTTCTTCGGAATCATGTTCAGGGGGCACCCGGATCTCACTCGCATCCTGCTGCCGGACGACTACGTGGGCTGGCCACAAAGACGCGACTTCCCCGTCGGCGGCGAGCCAGTGACCTTCACGTACAACGAGCGCGCGTATGGCTAAAGCTTCAGACACCAGCCTCCCACCCGCGGGTGGCGCGGTAGGGGGTACCACCCCCGAGGAAGCTTTAGCTACCGCAGGGGGTGGTGGGTCCCCTGCCGTGACAGGACCCGCGGGCCAGAGCGGTCGGTCCCTCGACACCGAGGTGATGACGATCAATATCGGTCCTCACCATCCCGCAACCCACGGCGTGTTGCGCTTGGTTGTGGATTTGGAGGGCGAGGTGGTCAGGGACCTGAAGCCGGTGATCGGCTATGTCCACACCGGGATCGAAAAGTCCTGCGAGGACAAGGCGTACTGGAAGGCCATCCCCTTTGTCGAGCGGATGGACTACGTCTCCTACTTCTTCCAGATGGAGGCCTTCTGCGGCGCGGTCGAGCGCCTGGTCGACCTGGAGATCCCGCCCCGCGCCAAGTATCTGCGGACGATCTTCCTCGAGCTCAACCGGATCCACTCGCACCTGGTCTGGCTGGGGACGACGGCGCTCGACCTCGGCGCGGTCTCGATGCTCTGGTACTGCTTCCGCGAGCGCGATCGCATCCTCGACCTGTTCGAGATGGCGACCGGGCAGCGGATGCACACGCGCTATTTCCAAGTCGGCGGCGTGATCGAGGACATCCCGCTCGGCTTCGAGGCGAAGCTGCGCCAGTTCGTCGCCGACATGCCGGTCCGGGTCGGCCAGTACCAGGCGCTGCTCGACCGTAACGAGGTCTTCCTCTCGCGCACCAAGGACGTCGGCGTCGTCTCGCGCGAGCGGCTGCTGGAGTTGGGCGTGACCGGGCCACTGTTGCGCGCCGCCGGCGAGCCCTGGGACCTGCGCAAGGCCTTCGACTACCTCGCCTACCCGGAGATGGACTTCAAGGTCCCGGTCGGCACCGTCGGCGACAACTACGACCGCTACCGGGTGCGGGTGGCGGAGATGGTCGAGTCGGTGCGGATCATCGGGCAGGCGCTCGACGGGCTGCCGGACGGGCCGTTCATCGCCGACGACCGCAAGTACGTGCTGCCGCCGCGCTCGGAGCTCTCGACCTCGATGGAGTCGTTGATCCACCACTTCAAGCTGGTCACCGAGGGCTACCGGGTCGACCCCGGCGAGGTCTACTACGCGATCGAGTCGCCGCGCGGCGAGCTCGGCTGCTTCGTCCTCGCCGACGGCTCGGCGAAGCCGGCCCGGGTCCACTTCCGCGACCCCTCCTTCGTCAACCTGCAGGCCTTCCGGGACATGTCGCTGGACAGCTACGTCGCCGACATGATCGTCAGCCTCGGCATGCTCGACCCGATCCTCGGGGGGGTCGATCGGTAATGGACCATTCGATCGGCCCACGGGTCCTGTCGCGGCGGGTGCGACCTCCGGCTCACCCGCCGGAGGTTCCCACCCACCCCGCCACCCGCGGGAGGAATCGTCATGGCTGACTTTCCCGTCGATCGCGCGGTGTCCGAGGGTCGGGTCCCAGAGAGAGCTTCGGAAGGGGTCCCCGAGCTGCACGAGGTCGACTGCCCGCCCGAGCTGCGCGAGCACATCGAGACGATGATTGGGCGCTACCCCGATCGGCACTCGGTCTCGATCCCGGCGCTGTGGGCGGTGCAGCGACGCTACGGCTGGTGCACGCCGGAGGGGATCCGCCAGGCGGCCGCGGTGATGCGGGTGACGCCGGCCTACCTGGAGTCGGTCGCCAGCTTCTACGACCTCCTCCACACCGAGCC
>DASUZP010000179.1:0-5981 GCA_036376775.1 Solirubrobacterales bacterium
GCAGCGGGTGGCCGGCGACAGCGACGGACAGATGAGCGCGATCTATGCCGAGGAGCTTCACTGGGGGTGCGCCGGGCTCGCCCTGGCGATCTCCGGCTCCGGCCTCGCCGCCGCCGGCATCGCCTCATCCGGCACTCCCGAGCAGATCGCCCGCTGGGTCCCGGAGTGCTTCGGCGCCGGCGACGAGGTCAAGCTCGGCGCCTACGCCGTCACCGAGCCCCAGGCCGGTTCCGACGTCAAGAGCCTGAAGACGACCGCCAAGCGCGACGGCGACGAGTGGATCCTCAACGGCACCAAGGTCTTTATCACCAACGGCGGCATCGCCGACGTCCACGTCGTCGTCGCCACCGTCGACCCGACTCTCGGCACCCGCGGCCAGGCCTCTTTCGTCATCGGCAAGGACACGCCGGGCCTCAGTCAGGGCAAGAAGGAGTCGAAGCTCGGCATCCGCGCTTCGCACACTGCCGAGATCATCCTCGAGGACTGCCGCATCCCCGCCGAGAACCTGCTCGGCGGCGAGGAGAAGCTCGAGAAGAAGTTGCAGCGCGGGCGCGAAGGGAAGAAATCGCGCGGCGCCGACGCGCTGGCGACCTTCGAGATCACCCGGCCGCTGGTCGGCGCCTCGGCGCTGGGGATCGCCCAGGCTGCTTACGAGTCGACGCTCGAGTACCTCGACGGCCGCTCCGAGGGCGGCGTGCCGCTGCTGCAGACGCAGCGGATCCAGCAGACGCTGGCCGACGTCGCGACCGAGATCGAAGCGGCTCGCCTGCTGGTCCAGCGCGCCGCCTGGATGGGCCGCAACGGCATCCCGATGCGCGGCGGCCAGGGCTCGATGTCGAAGCTCAAGGCCGGCGACGTGACGATGTGGGCGACGACCACCCTGATGGACCTCGTCGGCCCGGACGCATGGAGCACCGAGCTGCCGCTGGAGAAGTTCTTCCGCGACGCCAAGATCTACCAGCTGTTCGAGGGCACCGCCGAGATCCAGCGGATGGTGATTTCGCGGATGCAAGCTCGCGAATACGCCGAGCGTCTCGGTTACGCGGCCGAAGTGGTCGAAGAGGCGGAGAAGGCGGCTGCAAAGGAGCCGGTCGCGGCGTAGGGCCGGGGGGTTCCCTCCTGGAGCCTGCGGCGAGGGGGGACGGGGGGGGTCCCCCTCCGTGAACCCGCGTCGGTCGCTGGGTGAGGGTTCCGGTCTCGCCGGCTCACAAGTTCTCGGAGGGGGACCCCCCCCGTCCCCCCTCGCAAGCGTGGTTGCAGGGTTTCAACAGCGTCGCTTGATGGTCTTCGGGCATCGCTAGCCTCTTCGCGATGCTGAAGACTCGCCTGGCTGGGGTGGCTCTAGTGGCTGCTGCGGCGGCGCTTGTTGTGCTGCTTTGCAGCGCTGGGGCGCCTGCCAAGGACCTCGAATCTAAGCTTGACGCCAAGGAAGCGAAGCTTTCTAAGGTGCGTGAACGCAAGGGTGTGCTGACGACGACGATCGCGCACTACCGGGCGAAGATCGAAAGGCTCACCGGCGAGGTCGCCGTGCTTCGGGCGCACGAGGCCGAAGTGAAGGTGCGCCTCGACGCCAAGCAGGCGGAATTGAACAGTGCTGTGGCCGAGCTCGACGTGGCCAAGAAGCACCTGGCCGTCGTCAGGGCTCACCTCAAACGGGCGCTGGTATCGCTGCGCGAGCGCCTCGTCGCGATGTATGAGACCGGCACCCCGGACATCCTCAGCGTGCTGGTCGAAGCCGGTGGCTACGACGAACTGGTCAACCGGACCGAGTACCTGAATCGCATCCACGGGCTCGACGAAGCCGTCGTCACCCGGGTCCGCGACCTGCGCGACCAGGTCAAGCGCACCGTTTCCCGCCTGCGCTCGGCCAAGGACCGGATCGAATCTGCGCGCGATGCGATCGCCGCCGAAGAGCAGGCCCTGGCCAGCGCCCGCTCCGCAGTGCAGCAGCGGCAGGCGAGCCTGGTCGAGGCCCGCCGCAGCCGTGAGCACGCCCTGGCCAAGGTCACCGAAACCGAACAGGATCTCGACGGTGACGTCGCTTCGATCCAGGCCGAGCTCGCGGCGACGCTGGCCGGCACCGGCTCGGCGCCGCTGCCCGCGGGGCCGATCCGGGGGGGCAACGGCAGCGGTCTGATCTGGCCCGTCGACGGGCCGGTCGTCTCCGGCTTCGGCTCGCGTTTCGGCGGCAGCGAGTTCCACGAGGGCATCGACATCGCCGTGCCGAGCGGCACGCCGATCCGCGCGGCGGCTTCGGGCACGGTGATCTTCACCGAGTCGGAGGCGAGCAGCGGCGGCTACGGCAACTTCACCTGCATCGATCACGGTGGCGGGCTCTCGACCTGTTACGCACACCAGGAATCCTTTGCCGTGTCGGCCGGCCAGCAGGTTGCGCAGGGTGAGGTGATCGGCTACAGCGACTGCACCGGTCACTGCTTCGGTCCGCACGTCCATTTCGAGGTGCGGATCGACGGGGCTCCGACGGACCCGATGGGCTATCTGTAGCGACCCGCACGCACGGTCGCTACTGAAAATCACTCAAAAATCCAATTAGTGGGTATGTCTGGGCGATTCTCGCCTGCGACCCTTGGGTAGCAAGCGAGACGGAGGCGACATGGTCCGCCAGGCGCGCAACTACATGGCAGGTGCTGTATCCGGCACGGCTTTGATCGCGATGGCCGTGGTTGCCTTCGTCATGCTCGTTTCGCTGCAGTCCTTGCGGGACTGGCCGCTGGCTGGGCTCGGCGGGGGCGACGACTCCGGCGGCAGCAGCGTCGCTCCCGGGCATCCCGCGGCGGCCGGCGCCGGAGGCACGGCCGCGGCCGCGGCGATCGGCGCCACCGCCGGTGGCAATGCCGGTGCGGGCAGCGGAGCCAAAGCGGGAACCGGCGCCGGCATCGGCCGAGGAGGTGGGGTCACGACCTCGCCGGCCTCGGGTTCGCCGGTCGCAGGCGCGCCGACCGCAGCGGTTCCCGGCTCGCAGCCGACCGCGTCCGGCGGTGGCGGCAATGCCGGCCCGGCGCCGTCGGGCTCGCCCGCCGGCACCGCATCCAGCGACAACGGCAGCGGCGGCAACGGCCCCGCCGGCGGCGATCGCAGCCCGGTTGAAGTACCCGACCTCAGCGGCGGAGGCAGCGGTGCCTCCTCGCCGTCGGAAACCGTGACCGGCGCGGTCAACAACAGCGTCTCCGGCGTCGACGACGCCACCGGGGGGACGCTCGGCAGCGCCGGCGTCACCAAGGTCACCGAAGAAGTCGTCGACAACGTCGCCGGCCCCGAATCGGTCGTCGGCGAAACGGTCGACAAAACCGTCGAAAAAGTCCAGGAAACGGTCGGCGGCTTGCTCGGCGGCCACCGCTGACCTGAGCCGGGCTCCTAACCGTCACAATGCCGTCCCATGCCCGAGAGCGGACAGGCAGGCGCGGTCGCAGACCCGATCGCGGGATCGCCGGTTTACCCGGCGGGCAGCCGCGTGAACGAGCGCGGTCATCTCGAGATCGCCGGTTGTGACGTAGTCGAGCTCGCGGCCGAGTTCGGGACGCCCGCCTACGTCTACGCCGAAGACGAGATGCGGGCCCGGGCCCGGGCGACCGTCGCCGCCTTCGCCGAGCGGACCGACAGCTTCGAGGTCGTCTACGCGAGCAAGGCGTTTCCCTGTACGGCGGCGCTGCGGATCTTCGCCGAGGAGGGTCTCTCCTGCGACGTCGCCTCTGGCGGCGAGCTCTATCTGGCGCTCCGCGCCGGTTTCGACCCCGAGCGGATCTACATGCACGGCAACAACAAGACCGAGGCGGAGCTGAGGCAGGCGCTGGAGAGCGGCGTCGGGCACGTGATCGTCGATTCCCTCGACGAGATCGACCGGCTGGGGCGGGTCGCCGCGGGGCGCCCGCAGCGGGTCCTGCTGCGCGTCACCCCGGGGATCCGCCCGGACACGCACGACAAGATCGCCACCGGCCAGGAGGACTCGAAGTTCGGCATCCCGCTCGCGGCCCTGCCGGGGGCGGTCGAGCGCTGCGCGGCGGCCGGGCTCGAGGTGAGGGGGCTGCATGCCCACCTGGGTTCGCAGGTGTTCGAGCTCGACGTCTACGACATGCTGGCCGACGTGCTCCTCGCCGCGGGCGACTATCCGCTCGTCAACATGGGGGGCGGGTTTGCCGTCGCCTACACCCGCGACCAGCGTCCCCCCGCTGCCGCCGCATACGCCGCAGCGATGCTCGAGCGGCTGCCGGACGGGATCAAGGTCCTCTGCGAGCCGGGGCGCTCGCTGGTCGCCAACGCCGGCGTTTCCGTCTACACCGTGGGGACGGTCAAGGAGGTGCCGGGCGTGCGCACCTACGTCGCGGTCGACGGCGGCATGGCGGACAACATCCGTCCGATGCTCTACGACGCCGTCTACGAAGCGGAGATCGCCAACCGGGTCGGCGATTCGACCCCGTGCCGGCTGGTCGGCATGCACTGCGAGTCCGGCGACATCCTGATCAAGGAGGCGAGGCTGGAGGAGCCGCGCGTCGGCGACGTCCTCGTCACCCCGGCGACCGGCGCCTACGGTCACGCGATGGCGAGCAACTACAACGCCGTCACCCGTCCGCCGGTGATCTTCTGCCACGACGGCGAGGCGCGGGTCGTCGTGCGGCGCGAGTCCTACGAGGACCTCACCTCACGCGATGTCTGAGCCGGTTCGCATCGGGCTGCTCGGGCGCGGCACGGTCGGCGCTGCCTTCGCCGGCCTGCTGGACGAACGCGCCGCCGCGGTCGAGGCGGCGACCGGGCGGCGGCCGGAGCTGGCGGGCACCCTGACCCGCAGCGAGGGCGATTTCGGCGAGATCCTCGAGCGCTCGGACGTGATCGTCGAGCTGCTCGGCGGCACCGACCCCGCGCGGGGCTACGCGATCGACGCCCTGCGAGCGGGCAGGCCGGTCGTCACCGCCAACAAGCAGCTGCTCGCCCAGCACGGCGACGAGCTCTTCGGCATCGCCCGCGAGGCTGGGGTGCAGCTCCGCTTCGAGGCCGCCGTCGCCGGCGTGATCCCGATCGTGCGCACGATCCAGGAGAGCTTCGGCGTCACCGAGATCGACAAGGTGTTCGGGATCGTCAACGGCACGACCAACTTCATCCTCAGCGAGATGGCGGCCAGTGGCGCGGCTTACGATGAGGTGCTGGCGCGGGCGCAGGAGCTCGGCTACGCCGAGGCCGACCCCGGCGACGACGTCAACGGGGCCGACGCGGCGGCGAAGATGGCGATCCTCGCCCGGCTCGCGTTCCACACCGCGGTCACCCTCGACCAGGTCGCCTACGAGGGGATCGAGGCGATCCAGCCCGACGACCTCGCCTACGCCAAGGAGCTCGACCTCTCGCTGAAGCTGCTCGGCGTCGCCGAGCGCCGCGACGGCGGCATCAGCGTCCGTGTCTTCCCCTGCTTCCTCTACAGCGGCCATCCGCTGGCCCCGATCGGGGGTCCGTTCAATGCGGTCATGGTCGAGGCGCCGGCGATCACCGAGGTGACCATGTCGGGGCCGGGCGCCGGCGGTATCGAGACCGCATCGGCGGTGCTGGGCGATCTCGTCTCGATCCTCGCCGGCGACGCGCCGGCCCACGAGGCGCGCGAGCAGCTGCCGCTGGTCGCCGACGTCACCTCCTCCTTCTACCTCCACCTCGAGGTCGCCGACGAGCCCGGGGTCCTGGCCCGGATCGCGCAGGTGCTCGGTGAGAACGAGATCTCGGTGAAGAGCGTCGTCCAGCGCGGCATCGGCGACGACGCGCGCCTGGTGATGGTCGTCCACGAGTGTCTGGAGTCGCGCTTCGCGGCGGCGGTCGCGGAGATCGGCGGGCTCGACCAGATCCGCTCCACGCCACGCTTCATCCGGGTGATCGAGGAGGAGTTCGTTTGAGGGCGAGTGGTTGGGCACCGGGGGCCTCCGCGAGGGTGCCTATGTCCCACCTTCGGTGGGACGAATCTTGTGCCCCTTTGGGGCAGGGTCACT
>DASUZP010000180.1:0-19337 GCA_036376775.1 Solirubrobacterales bacterium
TCGGTTACCTTTGCATCGATATATGTAGCGGCGGGAGGTCTTGCGGCCCCTGCACGCCTTGCTTCGCACCCCAATCGAAAGGCTTCGACGTTGACCGAAAGTCCCCGTCGGGTCGCCATCGTCGGCGGCAACCGAATTCCCTTTGCGCGCTCGAACTCGGTCTACGCGCGCGCGTCCAACCAGGACATGCTCACCGCCGCCCTCGACGGCTTGGTCGAGCGTTTCTCGCTCGGCGGCGAGGCCCTCGGCGAGGTCGCCGGCGGCGCCGTGCTCAAGCACTCGCGCGACCGCGACTTGACCCGCGAGAGCGTGCTCGGCACCCGGCTCGCCCCCGAGACTCCCGCCTACGACGTGCAGCAGGCCTGCGGCACCGGCCTGGAGACGACGATCCTCGTCGCCAACAAGATCGCCCTCGGCCAGATCGACGCCGGCATCGCCTGCGGCGCCGACACCACCTCCGATGCGCCGATCGGCCTCAACGAGGACCTGCGCGGGGTGCTGCTCGACGCCAACCGCGAAAAGTCGACGGCGGGACGGCTGAAGCAGCTGACGCGGCTGCGCCCGAGCCACGTCGTCCCCTCGATTCCGCGCAACGAGGAGCCCCGCACCGGCCTCTCGATGGGCGAGCACTGCGCCGTGATGGCGGCTGAGTGGGACATCGGCCGCGAAGAGCAGGACGAGCTCGCGGTGGAGAGCCACCGCAGACTCGCCGCCGCCTACGAGCGCGGCTTCATGGACGATCTCGTCAACCCTTACCTCGGTCTCGAGCGCGACCAGAACCTGCGCCCAGACTCCTCCGCCGAGAAGCTGGCCAAGCTCGGCCCGGTCTTCGGCGGGCCCGACGGCACGATGACCGCTGCCAACTCGACCCCGCTCAGCGACGGGGCCGCAGCAGTGCTGCTGGCAAGCGAGGAGTGGGCCAAGGAGCGCGACCTGCCGATCCTGGCCTGGTTCGTCGACGGCCAGACCGCGGCGGTCGACCACGTCCACAAGCGTGAGGGCCTCTTGATGGCGCCCGCCTACGCGATGCCGCGCCTGCTCGATCGCAACGGCCTCGGGCTGCAGGACTTCGACCTCTACGAGATCCACGAGGCCTTCGCAGCGCAGGTGCTCTGCACGCTGCGCGCCTGGGAGGACGAGCGCTTCTGCCGCGAGCGGCTCGGCCGCGGCGAGCCGCTCGGCGCGATCGACCGCGAGAAGCTCAACGTCAACGGCGGCTCGCTCGCCGCCGGCCACCCGTTCGCCGCGACCGGCGGCCGCATCGTCGCCTCGCTGGCCAAGGAGCTGCACGAGCGCGGCTCTGGCCGCGGCGCGATCAGCATCTGCGCCGCCGCCGGCCAGGGAGTCGTCGCGATCCTCGAGAGCGCCGGAAAGGACGGGCAATGAGCGACCTCTACACGCAACTCGTCAACTCGCCCCCGGGGCGGTTGATCGCCCCCCGCGTCGGCCTGCCGCAGCCGACGAAGCTGCGGCGCCAGGCGGCCGGCGAGGCCGAGTACCCCGGTGCCGTCCTCAGCGATGGTGCGCCCGGCGGCCGGCTGGGCAAGCCGTTGGAGCGGCTGCTGGGCGAGATCGGCGCGCCGCGCCCGCAGCGATCCGACAGCGGCGTCGGCACCCTGGTCTTCGACGCGACCGGCATCTCCGACTCGACCGAGCTGGTCGAGCTGCAGCGCTTCTTCCATCCCAATGTGAGACGGGTCGAACGTTCGGGCCGCGTCGTCGTCCTCGGCACGCCGCCGGCCGGCCTGCCGGTGCGGGCGGCAACCGCGCAGCGGGCGCTGGAGGGCTTCACTCGCTCGCTCGGCAAGGAGATCGGCCGCGGCATCGCCGTCCAGCTCGTCTACGTCGCCGCGGGCGCCGAGGATCAGATCGACTCGACCCTACGCTTCCTCCTCTCCCCCCGCTCGGCGTACGTATCCGGCCAGACGATCCGCATCGGGCCGGGCGTCACCAAGGCACCGACGCCGGAATGGAAGCAGCCGCTGGACGGCATGCGGGCGCTGGTCACCGGGGCTTCCCGCGGGATCGGCGAGGCGATCGCCACCGTCCTGCACCGCGACGGCGCCGAACTCGTGCTGCTCGACCTGCCGTCGCTTTCAAACGACCTCAACCGGGTAGCCGAGCACCTGGAGGCGGAGACGATCGAGCTCGACATCACCGACGAAGAGGCGCCGGCAACAATCGCCGCGCGGCTTTCGGACGGGGTCGACCTGCTCGTCCACAACGCCGGCGTCACCCGCGATCGCACGATCGCGAAAATGCCGGAGGACCGCTGGAGCTCGTTGATGGAGATCAACCTCTCCAGCGAGGAGCGGATAAACGACGAGCTGCTCCACCGCGACCTCTTGCGCGAGAACGGCCGCATCGTCTGCGTCTCCTCGATGAGCGGTATCGCCGGCAACTCCGGCCAGACCACCTACGCGACCTCGAAGGCCGGCGTGATCGGCATGGTCGAGGCGCTGGCGCCGGAGCTGGCCAAGCGCAAGGCGACGATCAACGCGGTCGCCCCGGGTTTCATCGAGACCCAGATGACCGATGCGATGCCGATCGCGATCCGCGAAGCCGGCCGGCGCATGAACAGCATGTCCCAGGGCGGCCTGCCGGTCGACGTCGCCGAGACGATCGCCTGGTTCGCCAGCCCCGCCTCGACCGGCGTCAACGGCAACGTCGTCCGCGTCTGCGGCCAGAGCCTGCTGGGCGCCTGATGGCCACTCGGACCCTCGACAGCTCGCCGTCCATCCTGCCGCTTTACGCACGCGCCGCAGCGCCGCTGATCCCCGGCGCCTCCCTGCTTCCCTTCTTGCCGGGCCGCGGCAAGAATGTACCCGACCTCGAGCTCACCCTCGCAGGCGTGCGAGCCGACGCCGAGCGGGTCGCCGCCTACGCCCGCGTCTGCGGCTTCTCCCTGCGCGACGAGCTGCCTCCGACCTACCCGCACGTGCTCGCCTTCCCGCTGCACATGGCGGTGATGGCCGACGGCAGCTTCCCCTTCGGCGCGGTCGGCCTCGTCCACATCGAGAACCGGATCGTCCAGCAGCGGCCGATCGGGGTCGGCGAGGAGTTGAAGCTCGTCGTGCGTCCCACCTCCCTTCAACCGCACAAGCGCGGCCAGACCTTCAGCCTCATCACCGAGGTCTGGTCCGCCGATGAGCGCGCCTGGGAATCGGTCAGCACGATGCTCCGCCGTCACCGGACGGCCGACGGGCCGAAAAGTCGCCCTGAGGATGACAAATCGGCCCGTCGGCCCGAGGTTGGGGGGCTGACGCCAAGCGCCGAGTGGCGGCTTGGGGGCGATCTTGGGCGGCGCTATGCGAGCGTCTCCGGCGACCGCAATCCGATCCACATGCACGCGTTGACGGCGAAGCCGCTGGGCTTCCCCGGCGCGATCGCCCACGGGATGTGGACCAAGGCGCGCTGCCTGGCGGCGCTCGAGGGGCGCCTGCCGGACGCCTTCGCCGTCGAGGTGCGCTTCCGCAAGCCGATCCGGCTACCGGGAAAGGTCGAGTTCCTCAGCGATACCGGCGGCGATCGAATCGACTTCTCCGTGCGCGACGCAAAGCGTCACACGCCCCATCTCGACGGCCATGTAGAGCCGCTCGACACCACGACCACAGCCAACAAGATCAGCGGGAGGGAATCCAGGTGAACGGCAACGACAAGGGAGTCGCCGAGCGCGGCATGGGCTTCGGCCTGCGGGCTTTGAACCGGCTTGCCGGCTCGGATCTGCTCGACCGGATCCGCGTCCGCAAACAGGTTGAGCGGGCGCTCTTCCAGGGCACCAAGAACGGCTTCCGCTCGGCGACCGCCGCCGGGCGCACCTTCAAGGCCGCGCAGAAGCTGACCCGTCCGGCGCGCCAGGCGACGGGCAAGCCACGCGCCCTCTTCGACATCAGCCCCGACGACGAGCAGCAGATGTTCGAGGAGGCGGTGCGCGACTTCGCCGCAGCGAAGGTCCGGCCCGCCGCCCAGGAGGCCGACGCCGAGCGGGCGACGCCGGTCGAGCTGCTGGCGCAGGCGAACGAGCTCGGCATCAACACGCTCGGCATCCCCGAGGAGCTGGGCGGCGTGATGCACGAGCAGGCGGCGACGACCAGCGCCCTGGTCGGCGAGGCGCTCGCTCACGGCGACATGGGGATCGCCTATGCGGCCCTCGCGCCCGGCGCCGTCGCCACCGCGATCGGTCACTGGGGCACGGCCGAGCAGGAGGCGACCTACCTGCCCGCCTTCGGCAGCGAGGACGTCCCCGCCGCCGCGCTGGCGCTGCTCGAGCCGCGGCCGCTCTTCGACCCGCTGCAGCTGGAGACGCTGGCGCGCCGCGACGGCGAAGACTGGGTCCTCGACGGGGCCAAGTCGCTGCTCGCCCGCGCTGCCGACTGCGAGCTGTTCGTCGTCGCCGCCGAGGCCGAGAACCTGGGCCCGGCATTGTTCGTGATCGAGTCCGGCGCCAAGGGCCTCTCGGTGCAGGACGAGCCTGCGATGGGCCTGCGCCCCGCCGCCACCGGTCGCCTCCTGCTCGAGGGCGTGCGCCTACCGGGCGATGCGCTGCTGGGCGACGGTAAACGCGAGAACTACGTCGAGTGCGTGCAGCGGGCGCGGATCGCCTGGTGCGCGCTCGCGGTCGGCGCCTCCCAGGCGGTCCTCGACTACGTCATCCCCTACGTCAATGAGCGCACCGCCTTCGGCGAACCGGTCTCCAACCGGCAGGCGGTCGCCTTCGGCGTCTCCGACATCGGCATCGAGAGCGGCGGCATGCGCCTCGCCACCTACCGCGCCGCGAGCCGCGCCGACCAGGGGCAGGAGTTCGGCCGTGAGGCCGCCTTGGCGCGCAAGCTCTGCGCCGCCAAGGGCATGGAGATCGGCTCCGAAGGAGTGCAGCTGCTCGGCGGCCACGGCTTCGTCAAGGAGCACCCGGTCGAGCGCTGGTACCGCGACCTCCGCGCAGCGGGCGTGATGGAGGGCGCCCTGCTCGTCTAGCCCCCCCCCCGGCCCTCGGCTCAAGCGAAAGGCAGACGATGATCAACCTCGAGATACCGAAGAAGTTCAAGCCCCTGGCCAGCCAGGCCAACCAGGTCGCGACCGAGGTCTTCCGACCGATCTCACGCAAGTACGACGAGGCCGAGCACTCCTATCCGAAAGAGCTCGACATGCTCGCCTCGCTGATCGATGGGATGAACGAGGGCTCCGACATGGGCGGTGCCGGCGCGGCCGGCGTGCGCCGCGAGTCCAGTGGCGACAGCGACAGCGGCAACCGCAACGGCTCCAACCTCTCCACCGTGCTCGGCATCGTCGAGCTCTGCTGGGGCGACGTCGGCCTACTGCTCTCGATGCCGCGCCAGGGTCTAGGCAACTCGGCGATCGCCTCGGTGGCGACCGAGGAGCAGCTCGAGCGCTACGGCAGCAAGTGGGCGGCGATGGCGATCACTGAGCCGGAGGCCGGCTCGGATTCGGCCGCGATCCGCACTACCGCAAAGCTCGACGGCGACGAGTACGTGCTCAACGGCGAGAAGATCTTCGTCACCTCCGGCGACCGCGCCGACCTGATCGTCGTCTGGGCCTCGCTCGACCCCTCCAAGGGCCGGGCGGCGATCAAGTCGTTCATCGTCGAGCGCGACAACCCCGGCCTCAAGCTCGACCGGCTCGAGCACAAGCTCGGGATCCGCGCCTCCGACACGGCCAACTTCACCCTGCAGGACTGCCGGGTGCCGAAGGAGGCGCTGCTGGGCAGCTCCGAGGTCGAGGACAAGCAGGGCTTCGGCGGCGCGATGCAGACCTTCGACAACACGCGGCCGCTGGTCGCGGCGATGGCGGTCGGCGTCGCCCGCGCTTCGCTGGAGCGGGCGCGCGAATGCCTGGCCGAGGCAGGGGTCGAGATCGACTACGCGGTCCCGGCTCTCTCTCAACCGGCCGCGGTCTCGCGCTACCTGGAGATGGAGGCCGACTACGAGGCGGCGCGGCTACTGACCCTGCAGGCGGCCTGGATGGCCGACAACGGCAAGCCGAACTCGCTGCAGGCCTCGATGGCGAAGGCAAAGGCGGGGCGCACCTGCGTCGACGTGGCGCTCGGCTGCGTCGAGCTCTGCGGCACCGTCGGCTACGGCGAGGACGAGCTGCTGGAGAAGTGGGCGCGCGACGCCAAGATCCTCGACATCTTCGAGGGCACGCAGCAGATCCAGCTACTGATCGTGGCGCGCCAGCTACTCGGCAAGAGCTCAGCCGAACTGAGGTGAGTCGACGAAACTGCATCTGCCGTCGCTATGCGACGGTAGATGCAGTTTCAAGTCAGGCTGCGGCAGACTCGGCGACGAGGGCGCGTGCGGCCTGGCGCAGGCGGTCGGGCAGGACGACCATCGCGCGCAGTTCGTCCAGCGCGCCGCGATCGCCTTCCACCTCGACGTCATCCTTCCCCGCCTCACCGGCAACCAGAGCACCCAGCACGGCGGCCGGTTCGCCGCTGAGGATCACGTCGGCATCCTGAGCCTCGCCACGCGAGGCAGCGATCCAGCCCTCCTCGATACGCAGCGAGTAAGACTGCCCACCGCTGCGCAAGCCGATCGTCAGGCGTGCCTCGGGCGGCGGCTGGACGATGATGCGGATCGCGTTTGCCAGGGAAGTCGGGGGGAGCTGCGAGATGTCGGCCCCTCGCTCGAACTGAAGTCCCCAGCGCCCCAGCTCGAGCATCGGCCGCTCCAACCCACGGCCGACCTCGGTCAGCGCGTAAGCAACGCCGGAGGCGGGCGGCTCCAGCTCACGACGGCTGACGATGCCGTGCTGCTCGAGGTCGCGCAGGCGCTTGGTGAGGACGTCGGTGGGCGCCTTGCCGACGTTGCGGACGAGGTCGGAGAAGCGCAATGGACCAAGCGCGAGCTCGCGGACGATCAGCAGCGACCAGCGCTCGCCGATGCGGTCGAGCGCAGAGGCAAGGCTGCATGGCTGGTCGTATTCGCGTCGAGGCATAGGTCGGATGGTATCGATGGTAACAACGTTAATTTGTTTTTCAAAGCAAGCGCTTTGAAATCTGGTACGGTCCTCGCCGATGGGCCGAATCGCCGACCTCACCTGGAAGCACCCGAAGCAGGTTCTCGCCCTTGTCGCCGCCTTTGCGGTACTGGCGGTCGCGGTCGGTCACAACGTGGAGCATCACCTCAAGGCGGCCGGCTTCACCGATCCCGCCTCGGAGAGCGAGCGGGCGACGACGCTACTTGACGAATCGCTCGGATACAACCCGAATCCGGCGATCGTGCTGGTCGTGCGAGCGCCCGGCGGCGGCCCGCTGAACCTCAATAACCCCGCCGTTCGCCGCGAGGTGGGGCGGCTCAGCCGCGGCATGGCGCAGGTCGAATACGTCGGCCGGGTCGTCAACCCGCTGCGCAACCGCCGCGCCGGCGCCGAGCTGATCGCCCGCGACGGCAAGTCGCTGGCAATCGCCGGCTACCTCTCGACCGCCGACCTCGAGGACGCCGGCGGCATCGCCGCCGAAGGAGTCGAACCGCTGGTCGCATCGAGTTCACTCGACGTCGAGATGGGCGGATACGCCCCGGGCTTCAACGAAACCAACGACCAGACCCGCACCGACCTGACCAAGGCCGAGCTGATCGCCTTCCCGCTCTTGACGCTGCTCCTGCTGTTCGTCTTCCGCGGCGTCGTCGCCGCGGCGATCCCACTGCTGATCGGGATCCTCTCGACCGTCGGCACGCTGTTCGTCTTGCGCCTGATGGCCGGCGTCACCGACACCTCGGTCTTCGCCCTCAACATCGCCACCGGGCTCAGCCTCGGCCTGGCGGTCGACTACGCGCTGCTTCTGGTCTCGCGATATCGCGAGGAGATAGGGCGCGGCGGTGCGTCGCGGGAGGCGCACCGCCGCACCGTTCAGACCGCCGGCCGCACCGCGCTCTTCTCCGGCTTCACCGTGGCCGCGGCGATGGCGGCGCTGATCTTCATGCCGCAGCGCTTTCTCTACTCGATGGCGGTTGCCGGCGCCTCGGTCGCCGTGCTCTCCTCGGTGATCGCGATCCTCGTCGTGCCCTCGCTGCTGGCTCTGCTGGGGACGCGCATCGACGCCCTCTCGATCCGCCGCGGCCCCGCCGTCTCCGACACCTCCGACGGCTGGTACCGACTGGCCCGCGGAGTGATGCGGCACCCGGTCGGCGTCGCGCTGGCCAGCTCGGCGCTGCTGCTGGCCGCCGCCGCGCCACTGCTGTGGACGACGCTGACCGGTCCCAGCGCCGAAGCGGTGCCGCCCGGCAAGCCTTCGCACGAAGCCTACGCGTACCTCGAAGCGCACTACCCGCGCGACGTCACCGAGGCGGTCACCGTGACCGTCGACGGCAACGCGAGCAACGCGCAGCTGGCCGGCTTCCAAAGGCAGATCGAAGCGGTCGACGGAGTCGCCGCCGGCGCTCCCTTCCTGCGCGCTTCCGGACAGGTCGCCTACGCCAACTTCGCCCTCGCCGAACCGGCGCTCCACAGCGGCGCCCAGGACTCGGTGCAGGCGATCCGCGATCTTGCCGCACCGGGCGCCTCGGCCACGCTCGTCTCCGGCAACACGGCCGGTTTCATCGATCAGAAGCAGAGCCTGGTCGACCACGCACCGCTGGTGGTCGGGATCATCGCCCTCACCACGCTGATCCTGCTCTTCCTGCTCACCGGCTCGGTCCTGCTGCCGATCAAGACGCTGGTGATGAACTCGCTCACGCTCGGGGCCACGCTCGGCATCCTCGTCCTCGCCTTCCAGGCCGGTTGGCTCGACAGCCCGCTTGACTACACCGGTCCGGCGGCGATCGAGGTGACCAGCCTGGTCTTCCTCTTCGCCGTCATCTTCGGCCTCGCCACCGACTACGCGGTGCTGGTGATGGCGCGGATCAAGGAGCGCCACGACGCCGGCGACAGCAACGAGGAGGCGGTCGCTGTCGGCATCGCCCGCACCGGCCGTGTGATCACCGCCGCCGCGCTCGCGATCGCCATCGTCTTCCTCGCCTTCGGCGTCAGCACGGTCTTCTTCGTCAAGCAGATCGCGATCGGGATGGCGGTCGGGGTGATGCTCGACGCGACCGTGGTCCGCGCCCTCCTGGTCCCCTCGCTGATGCGCCTCCTCGGCGAGTGGAACTGGTGGGCGCCCAAGCCCCTGCGCCGTATCTACCTGCGCCTGGGCTTCTCCGAGGGCTGACCGGGCGCCCCTCGGCTACCGCCCGAAGCTCGCGTTCAGCCACTCGGCCAGAAAAGGCTCGACGATGCGGTAGGCGCCCCGCGACCCGGCGACCACTTCGCGACGTTCGAGAGCCGCCAGCGCCTTCTGCACGTTGGTGGGCGGCGGCAGGGCATGCCGGGCACGGTAGGCGGCGCTGAAAGGGTGGCCCGGTTCGTCGGCCAGAGCCTCGAGAACGAGCCTCTGCACGCTCGAAGCGCCTTCCCACAGCAGGGTGAAGTGCGCGTGCTCGGAGCGCAACACGTCCGCCAGGGCCTCACGCAGGTGGCTCGCGGATCCGGTGCCTCCGTCTGGCACCCGCTCCCATAGAAAGTAGGCCAGCTCCTGAGTCGCGTACGGATGGCCGCCGGTTATGGCGAGAAGCGCATCGATCGCGACTGCATCGACCTCCCGGCCGGTGCGGCGAAAACGATCGGCGATGAAGAGAGCGAAGGGCTGCGGCGCGATCGGCCCCAGCTCGACCGGCTTCGCGCTGCGCCAGAACGGCTCATTGGCGTCGCTGAAGATCTGCTGCATGACATGGCGCTTGCTGCCGAGGTAGACGTGAGCGACCTCCGGCTGCTGCTGGAAGACGGATCGCAGGATCTTCGGCAGGTCGCGGTCGACCTCGACGATCTCCTGGAACTCGTCCATGACCAGCGCCGTCCGCGCTTTCCCCGCCCCGCCCAGCTCGGCGGGAAGCTGGAGAAGGCGCTCGAGCGTTGCGTCGATGTCCGCCCCTCGACGCTCCGTTGCGAAGCTGAAGGAGAGCGAGCCATCCCCTGGGTCGACGGTGACGGTCGGCTGGATCTGCAGCCCACGGAACGGCGCCAGCGCCCGCTCTTTGATCCGCTCCAGCGGCGAGGCGATCGACTCGAAGATCGAGCGGGCCAGCGCCGCTGCCAACCTCTCCTTGGTCGGAGTGGTCATCAAGTCGACCTGGGCGACCAGGATCCCTTCGCCGGCGAGCGCCTGTGCGGCACTCCAGACCAGCGAGGACTTGCCGCAGCGCCGCGGGGCGAAGACCACCACGTCCTGGCCGTTGCGGATGTCGCCGATCAGCTCCGCGCGCTCGTTCTCACGATCGGCGAAGGACTCGTCGAGAGCGAGAGCACCGAATCGAAACGGGTTCGTCTGTCCCTTCAGCTTGCGCATACCTTCAAGTATTATACGAAAGAGTATTTAACTTAGGCGTGAGAGCACCATACTCATCGGTATAATACTGACTGGCATAAGAAGCTCCGACCGCGGCGGCGCCGTTTTCCTTATAAGTCCCTGACGGCGCGACACTCGCGCCCCTCTCCATGAATTTCATCGAAGACGTGATGGAGCGATCGCCTGCCTCGCGGCTGGGGATAGTGGCGGTCGATGCCGACGGCAATCGGCGCGACTGGTACTTCGGCGAACTGATCGCCCGCTCGGCCGGGCTTTCCGGGGCATTCGCGGCACGCGGGGTGCGCCGCGGCGATGTGGTGATGACCCTGCTCGGCAACCGGATCGAGTGGGCGTTGACCCTGCTCGCCTGCTGGCGGATGGGCGCCGTCGCCCTGCCCTGCAGCCCGCAGCTGCGTCGCCACGACCTCGAGCTGCGCGCGGCCGCCGCCGCGCCGACGCTCTGCGTCGCCGGCGAAGAGATGCTCGCCGAGCTGCCCGCCGGGGTGGCGGCGATGACCCTCGCCGAGGTCGCCGACACCCTCGACGAGGACCGCCCGCAGGAGACTCCGGCGGAGATCGAGCCAATGGATGCCGAGGACCCGGCGCTGATCGTCTTCACCTCGGGCACCACCGGCGAGCCGCGCGGCGTCGTCCACGCCTACCGCTACCTGGCCGGGCAGCGCACTCAAGCCGAGCACTGGCTCGGCTCGCGGCCGGGCGAGCTGGTCTGGTGCACGACCGCTCCCGGCTGGTCGAAGTCGGCCCGCAACGTCTTCCTCGCCCCCTGGCTGACCGGCGCCGCCGCGGTGATCCACGAAGGCCGCTTCGACCCGGCAGAGAGGCTCGACCTGGCCGAGGCGCTCGACGTCAACGTCCTCTGCCAGGCGCCGACCGAGGACCGGATGCTCGCCAAGCGCACCCGACTGCGCCCCCTCCCCGCCCTGCGCCGCATGGTCTCCGCCGGCGAGGCGCTGGAGGCGGAGACCATCGCCGCCTTCCGCGAAGAGATGGGCTGCGAGCCGGCGGACGGCTACGGCCAGACCGAGACCGGCCACATCTCCGGCAACCTCGCAGGCGAAACGGTGCGCCCCGGCTCGATGGGCAAACCGCTACCCGGGATCGAGGTTCGCGTCGTCGACGGCGAGCTTCGACTCAAGGCATCCACCTCACCCACCTTCTTCTCGCGCTACCTCGACGGCGAGCGCTTCGAAGGCGAGTGGTGGCCGACCGGCGACCTGGTCCGCCAGGAGGAGGACGGCCATCTCTGGTTCGAGGGCCGCAACGACGACGTGATCGTCTCCTCCGGCTACCGGATCGGACCGGTCGAGGTCGAGGCCGCGCTACTCGCCCACCCGGCGGTCGCCGAGGCCGCCGCGGTCTCCGCGCCCGATCCCGAGCGCGGCGCCGTCGTACGGGCGATCGTCGTCCCCCGCGAGCGCGAACCGAGCGAGGAGCTGGCCCGCGAGCTGCAGGAGCACTGCAAACGCGAGACCGCGCCCTACAAGTTCCCGCGCATCGTCGAGTTCGCCACCGAGCTGCCGAAGACGGCCAGCGGCAAGATCAAGCGAGCCGAGCTGCGCGGCTGAGGCGGCGGCACTACGTTGCCCCTCCCCTAGACGCCCGGAAACCAAGCAGGTCGGGGGACGCAGGGAGGATCGGGGAGGGAGCGCACTGCAGTGCGTGACCGAACCGACCGGACCGAGGACCCCGAGATGCGCCGGTTTCCGGGCGTCTAGGCGGTTTGGGCGAAGGCCTCGTCTAGGCCGACCGGCCGGCCGAGGTGGAAACCCTGGGCCATGTCGACGCCGTACTCGCGCAGCATCTCGGCCGTCTGGTCGTCTTGGACGAACTCGGCGATCGTCGTCTTACCCAGGCCGCGAGCGATCTGGACGATCGCCTGCACGGTGAGCTGATCGGCGTCGCTGCGCGGCATATCGCGGACGAATGCCCCGTCGATCTTGATCAGATCGAACGGCATCGTCTTCAGATAGTGAAAGGGCCCGAAACCGGCGCCGTAGTCGTCGATCGCAACCTGGCAGCCGAACTCGGTCAGACGATCGGCGAATCCGGCGGCCGCGTCGAGGTTGCTGATGTTCGCCGTCTCGGTGATCTCGAAGGTGCAGCTGGAGGGATCGGCACCGCCTTCGTCGAGCCGCCGTTCGATGAACTCGAGCACCGAGATGTCCGACAGCGAGGCACCGGAGAGGTTGACGTGGAGCGAGAGTGGCGCACCCTGGCGCTGCCGCTCGGCAAGCAACCCCAAGGCCTGCCCGACGACCCACCGATCCAGCTCCTGGACCATGCCGGCGCGCTCGGCGGCCTCGATGAACGAGGCCGCCGGCAGCAGCTCTCCCTCCTCGCTGGTCATCCGCAGGAGCAGCTCGTAGCGCTCGATCCCACCGGAGGAGAGGCTGCGGATCGGTTGGGTGTGAAGGCTGAGGCGATCGTCGGTGAGCGCGTCGCGGATCCGCGCCGCCGTCGTCTGGCGACGGCCAGGATCGCGCTGCTCGCTCGGATCGCTGAAGAGGGCGATCTGGTTGCGCCCCCCCTCCTTGGCCCGGTACATCGCCTGGTCGGCGGCGACCAACACCGCTTCGGAGCCGGTTCCCTTCTCGCCACCGCCGAACATCGTGATGCCGACGCTGATCGTCGCCGGCTCGGAATCGGAGGTGGGCTGAACGCTGTCGG
Organism: Solirubrobacterales bacterium; assembly: GCA_036376775.1. Lineage (GTDB taxonomy): Bacteria > Actinomycetota > Thermoleophilia > Solirubrobacterales > 70-9 > VRUE01. The sequence continues at coordinate 13,025 of DASUZP010000180.1, forward strand.
CAACCTGAGCGCGCAGATCCTCACCCAGCTGCAGCGCCCCCTCGACATCGGTCTGCGGCATCAGGATCGCGAACTCGTCGCCGGAGAGGCGGGCGACGATATCGGTGGCTCGCACGCGTTCCCGCATCACCCCGGCCACCTGGCGGATCAGGTTGTCGCCGGCGTGGTGGCCGAGCGAGTCGTTGATCCCCTTGAGGCCATCGATGTCGACGATCATCACCGCGCCGCGGCCGCCATAGCGGGCGCTGAAGGACACGTATTGATCGAGCTCGGCGCGGAAGCGACGGCGGTCCAGCAGGCCGGTCAGCGAGTCGTGATCGGCCAGATAACGGAGCTCGGCCTCGGTCCGCTCGGCCCGCTCCAGAGCCGCCAGCACCACCGCGCGGTCCTCGGCATCGAGTTTTGCGAGCACGGCTCCGATGGCCGGCTCGCTTTGAGCGGGGAGTCGGTCGTTCGCCACTTAAAGAACGTAGATATATCGGCGCGTCAATTCCCTGGAGATACGCCGGCATTCCATACTGCGACCTAGTTTCACTTACCCACGCCACCCAATAGTTGGCTTCGATGATCCCGCGGGTAGTTCGATGATCCCGCGGGTAGTGTGACCGCATGGCGAACCGCTTGGCACAGGAGACCAGCCCTTACCTGCTTCAGCATCGCGAGAACCCGGTCGACTGGTACCCGTGGGGCGAGGAGGCGCTGGCACGCGCACGGGCACTCGATCGGCCGATCCTGCTCTCGGTCGGCTACTCGGCCTGCCACTGGTGTCACGTCATGGAGCGCGAGTCCTTCGAGGACGTGGCGACCGCCGAATACATGAACGAGCACTTCGTCAGCGTCAAGGTCGACCGCGAGGAGCGGCCCGACGTCGACGCCCTCTACATGGAGGCGGTGCAGGCGATGAACGGACACGGCGGCTGGCCGATGACGGTCTTCTGCGATCCCGACGGCGTCCCCTTCTACGGCGGCACCTACTTCCCACCCGACGAGGGGCGCGGAATGCCGAGCTTCCGGATGGTGATGGAAGCCGTCGTCGACGCTTTCGAGAAGCGCCGCGAGGAGCTGCGTGGGCGAGCCGCCGAGACGCGAGCGCGGCTGGGGGCGGTCGGGGAAGTCGAGCCCGACAGCGAGGCGCCCGGGGTCGAGCTGCTGACGGCAGCCGTTGCGACGCTCGAGCAAGGCGCCGACATGGAGCGGGGCGGTTTCGGCGGAGCGCCGAAGTTCCCGCCGGCCTCGACCCTGGAGCTGCTGCTCGCCCGCGGCGTGAACGCGCCGGTCGAGCGCACCCTCGACGCGATGATGGCCGGCGGCATCTACGACCAGATCGGCGGCGGCTTTGCCCGCTACTCGGTCGACGCGAACTGGCTCGTCCCCCATTTCGAGAAGATGCTCTACGACAACGCGCAGCTTGCCGGCGCGTACCTGCACGGCTGGCAGGCGCTGGGGCACGAGCGCTACCGCTGGATCTGCGAAGAGACGCTCGACTGGGCGTTGGCCGAGATGCGTGGCCCGGAGGGCGGCTTCTACTCGGCCCTCGACGCCGATTCGGAGGGTGAGGAGGGTCGCTTCTACACCTGGACGGCGGAGGAGATACGGGAGGCGATCGGAGGAGAGCTCGCCGAGCGGACGATCGAGTTCTACGGTGTGACCGAGGCCGGTAATTTCGAGGGACGGAACATCCTCCATCTGGCGGCCGGCGCCGCGGCGCCGGAACCGGAGGAGTTCGCGGAAGTGCGCGAAGTGCTCCGCGGAGTGCAGGCCAGGCGCCCGCGCCCCGGTCTGGACGACAAGCGCCTCGCCTCCTGGAACGCGCTGATGTTGGCCGCTCTCGCCGAGGCGGGCGCGGTGCTCGGGCGCGACGACTACCTCGAGGCGGCGCGCGACTGCGCCGAGTTCGTCCTGCGCGACCTGCGCGACGAAGAGGGCCGCCTGCTGCGCACCTACAAGGACGGCGAAGGCCGCCTCAACGGCTATCTGGAGGACCACGCCTTCATGCTCGAAGCACTGCTGACGCTGTATGAGGCGAGCCTCGAACAGCGCTGGTTCGATGCGGCCAAGGCGCTCGCCGACACGATGATCGTCCGCTTCGGCGATCCCGAAAGGGGTGGCTTCTTCTCGACCTCCGACGACCACGAAAAGTTGATTGCGCGCCGCAAGGAGATCGGCGACCACCCGATCCCCTCCGGCAACTCCGCCGCGGCCCTCGGCCTGCTGCGGCTGGAGGCGCTGACGGGAGAGCGCTCCTACGGGGAGCAGGCCGAGGGCGTCCTGCGCCTCTTCGCCAAAACCGCCCCCCGCCACCCCGGCGCCTTCGCCCACCTCCTGCGAGCCCTCGACTTCCAGCTCGCCCCGACCGTGGAGGTGGCCCTGATCGGCGAGGACCTCAGCGAGCTCTCGACCATCGTCCGCTCCAGCTACCGCCCCCACCTCGTCCTCGCCGGCGGCCCGCAGGGCTCCACCTCCCCACCCCTTCTAGCCGACCGCCCGGCAATCGACGGCAAGCCCACCGCCTACGTCTGCGAAAACTTCAGCTGCAGCGCCCCAACCAGCGACGCGCATGTCCTGGCGATCCTTCTTGACGCTCCTCGCGCGGGTGGCACGGGGTGAGGGGGTATTCGGACGGGTGAGTCCGCTAATACCCCCTCACCCCGTGACAGGACCCGCGCGCCGCAGGGCCCGTTTGCAAGGATGCACCTAGTGCGTGGCTCGTTCCTAACCCTCGCCGCCGGTCGCCGAGCGAAGTGGATCGTCTTCGCGATCTGGTTCGTCGTCATCTTCGTCGCGGCAGGCCCGGCCGAACTGCCGGCCAAGTTCGAAGACGCCGAAAGCAACGAGGCGACTTCCTACCTGCCCGGCTCGGCCGAATCGACCAAGGCCCTGGACGCGACCGAGTCGCTGCAGAACGGCGAAATCGCCCCCGCCGTAATCATCTTCCGCCGCGAGTCCGGCCTCACCGCCGCCGACCATCGCACGATCGTCGAAGACGTCGGGAAGATGACCCGCAAGCGCTTCCCGGGCGTCGTCGCCGACGGCGAAACGGCGGCGGCCGGCGGCAAGCGACCCGACTCGGAGGAAGCGGCGGCTGCGCCGCAGAACCTGCCGCCGGGATGCGCAGGACCAACCCAGACGGTGCCCGGCCAGCCGGCCGACTATGCCCCGTTCGTCGGCCCGGTCTGCTCACCCGATGGCATGGCGGCGATCGTCACCGCCTACCTCAAACCCGAAGGCGAGGGCGAACTGATCGTCGACCCGGTCAAGTTCTGGCGCGACGAAATCACCGACCAAGGCGGCGGCCTCGAGGTCAAGGTCACCGGCGGCGCCGGCTTCTCGGCTGACGCGATCGAAGTCTTCGAAGGCATCAACGGCACCCTGCTGCTGGCCGCGGTCAGCCTGGTGATCTTCCTCCTGATCGTCATCTACCGCTCGCCGATGTTCTTCTTCATCCCGCTCGCCGCGGTGTTGTTCGCCGAGACGCTCTCGCGCTCGATCGGCTACGGGGTCTCCGAGCTGGGGGTGACGATCAACGGACAGTCGAGCTCGATCATGTCGGTGCTTGTGCTCGGCGCGGGCACCGACTACGCGCTGCTGCTCGTCGCCCGCTACCGCGAGGAGCTCCACCGCACCGTCGACAAGCACGAGGCGATGCGCACCGCGCTGGCCTCTGCCGGGCCGGCGATCTTCGCCTCGGCGGCGACCGTGATCGCTGCCCTGCTCTGCCTGATGATCGCCAAGGTCAACGGCACCTCCGGCCTCGGCCCGATCGCCGCGATCGGCATCGCCTGCGCGGCGCTCTCGATGCTGACCTTGCTGCCGGCGCTGCTGACGATCTTTGGCCGCCGTGCCTTCTGGCCCTTTGTGCCGCACACGCCGGAGACGGCGCCGAGTGCGGACGGAGTCTCCGAGCGGGCTCGGCGGCGGATCGTCGAGGGGACGGCGTTCGGCGCGCTGGCCCGGGTCGTCCTCGCCTGTCTGCTGGTGCTCGTACTGCTGCCGCTGGTGCTGCTCAACTGGCTCCTGCGGCGGCTCAGCGGCAGGCGGATCCCCTCGCTGATCGTCGGCCCACTCGACCGGGCCGTCTTCACGCCATACGAGGTGCGCCGCCACAGCCTCGAGCATGCCGCCGACGCCACCCACGGATTCTGGGCGCGGATCGGCGACCGCGTCGCGATCTCGCCGCGCCGGGTGATGGGCGGGTCGATCGCGGTCCTGCTGATCCTCTGCGGCGGTTTTGCCTTCTTCTCGACCGAACTCACCAGCGAAGACAGCTACCGCACCGAAGTCGAATCGGTCGAAGGCCAGCACCTGCTCGAGAGGAGCTTCCCCTCGGGCGCCACCGCCCTCACCGACATCGTCGTCAAGGATCGAGCCGACGTCCCGGCGGTGCGCCGTGCCGCTGCCGGGGTCGAAGGCGTCGAGGCAGTCTCCCCTCCGGTCAGCGAAGGGCCGCCGGGAACCCTGGTCCAGGCGACGCTGGAAATCAGCCCCTACTCGACTGAGGCCTTCGACCTGGTCGAACCGATCCGCGAGGCGGTGCACCGGGTCGCACCCAGCACCCTCGTCGGCGGTCCCACCGCGGTTGAATTCGACGTCCGCGACGCGGCCGGTTGGGACTCGATCGTGATCCCGCCGATCGTACTGGTGGTCGTGCTGTTGATCCTGATCGGCCTGCTGCGCGCCGTGGTGGCGCCGCTGATCCTGATCGGCACGGTGATCATCAGCTTCCTCGCCGCGCTCGGGTTCGGCTACTTCGCCTTCGAATTCATCTTCGACTTCCCCGGCTCGGACCCCTCGTTACCGCTCTTCGCCTTCATCTTCCTGGTCGCGCTCGGGGTCGACTACAACATCTTCCTGATCTCCCGCGCCCGCGAGGAAACGATTCAGCACGGCTCCAGGCAGGGCATCCTGCGCGCCCTCGCGGTCACCGGCGCGGTCATCACCAGCGCCGGCATCGTCCTCGCCGGCACCTTCTCGGTGCTGGCCGTCCTCCCTCTCACCTTCCTCACCGAGCTCGGCTTCGTAGTCGCCTTCGGCGTCCTCCTAGACACCTTCCTAGTCCGCAGCATCCTCGTCCCAGCCATAGCCCTGACCACGGGCGACAAATTCTGGTGGCCCTCAGCTCTTTCAAAGAAGGGGACGGACACCGCAGCTCCCGGCACCCCCGCGCCAGAACCCGCCCAGCACTAGGCAGCCAGCTGAGCGCCGGGAGGAGGGATCGGGTGTCCCTCTCGCGCAGCGGCGTCCTCTTTTTCGCCCCACCAAACTCCGGCGGACAGCCTCAAGCGCAGCTGGCGAAAAACCCAGCAAGCGAGAGGGACACCCGATCCCTCCTCCCCCGACCTACAGCACCGGCAGAAAGTTCTCGATCTCGTAAGGAGTGACCTGCACCCGGTAGTCGTCCCATTCCTGCCGCTTGATCTCGACGAAGCGCCGGAACGTATGCTCGCCCAGAGTGCGCAGCACGAGCTCGGAGTCGGCGGCGATGTCGATCGCTTCGCCGAGCGTCTCCGGCAACTGCTCGATCCCGCGCTGGGAGCGCTCCTCGGGCGAGAGGTGGTAGAGGTTCTGCTCCATTGGCTCGGGCAGCTCGTAGCCCTTCTCGATCCCTTCCAACCCCGCCTGCAGCATGCCGGCGAAGCAGAGGTAAGGGTTGCAGGCGGGGTCGGGGCAGCGCAGCTCGGCCCGCGTCGCCGCCTCCTTGCCCGGGTGATAGAGCGGCACCCGGATCAGCGCCGAGCGGTTGCGGCGCGACCAGGCCAGGTAGACCGGCGCCTCGAAGCCGGGGACGAGCCGCTTGTAGGAGTTGACCCACTGGGCGAAGAGGGGTGAGATCTCACGCGCGTGGCGCAACTGGCCGGCGATAAACGCCTTCGCCGTGGCGGAGAGAAAGTACTGGTCGTCGGCGTCGAAGAAGGCGTTTTTGCCGTCTTTGGTCAGCGACTGGTGGACGTGCATGCCAGAGCCGTTCTCGCCGAACAGCGGCTTCGGCATGAAGGTCGCGTGCCAGCCGTACTTCATCGCGTACTCCTTGACGACGATGCGGTAGGTCATGCAGTCGTCCGACATCTGCAGCGCGTCCTTGTAGCGCATGTCGACCTCGTGCTGAGAGGGGCCGACCTCGTGGTGGGCGTACTCGACGTGGATGCCCATCTTCTCCAGCGCCAGGATCGTCTCGCGGCGGACGTCGGAGCCGGCGTCGAGCGTGGTCAGGTCGAAGTAGCCGCCCTCGTCGAGCACCTCGGGCACGCCGTTCTCGGGCTTGGCCGAGCGAAAGTAGAAGTACTCGAGCTCGGGGCCGATGTTGTAGGAGTCGAAG
>DASUZP010000181.1:0-8162 GCA_036376775.1 Solirubrobacterales bacterium
GAGCTGCGGGCAGTTGTTCGGCCGCTTGCAGAGCGCCGCCTGGAGGTCGGCGGCGGTGCGCACGAGGAACGGCGGGTCGAACTCGGCCTGGCCGAGCAGCACCGGCACCTTGCTGGTGGCCGCGTGGGTCACGGGCGAGCGAGCGTCGTACTGCGAGGCGTCGGCGCCGAAGTAGCTCTTGACGTTGTCGCTCGCCTGCTTCACGCCGGGCGGCAGCACTTGGTACAGGCCGCTCACCAGGATCACGCCCGCCACGCCGGTCCCGCCCATCGGCTGCAGCGCACGGTCCGCGATGTACGACGCGACGTGCGTCGCGCCGGCGGAATAGCCGAACAGGGAGATCTTCTCCGGATCGCCGCCGTACTTTGCCGCGTTCGCCTGCAGCCACGACACCGCCTGGGAAACATCCTCCGCCCCGGCGGGCCAGGCGGCGTAGGGTGCAAGGCGATAGTTGATGGTGACGCCCAGCAGACCCTTGCGCGCGAAGTAGATCGGCACGTTGCTGTAGAGCGAGGGATTGGGGTTCTTGTCGCCCGAGGTGAAGCCGCCGCCGTGTACGAACACCACCACCGGCGCGCCGCTCGCCTTCTCCTCCGGCTCGTATACATCCAGCGTCTGCAGGCGCTCGCTGCCGTACGCCAGGTCCCGCGACAGCTTGACGCGCGAGCGGCTCGCCGCGGTGCAGGGGGTGGAGCTGCTGCACGAGGCGCCGGTTGCGCGCGAGCTCGCGCTGCGCCTCGAGGCGCCCGTGGATCGCGTTCTCGACCGCTGCGCAGAGCGCGGCATCGCCGCCGGCTACCCGCTCGGCCGCGAGTACCCCGAGTACGAGGACGGCCTGCTGGTGGCGATCACCGAGCGCCGCACCCGCGAGCAGATCGATGACCTGGCCGAGGCCCTCGGCGCCGCGATCGCATCCGAGCCTGGCGCGTTGGTCGGAAATAGTGCGACTAACGCGCCAGGGGGTTCCTGATGTCGATCGCCGAGACCCCGATGCAGCGCGAACGCGCCCGGACGATCTTCGAGAAGTCGAAACCGGGCCGCCGCGCCGCCGTCCTGCCGGCTGCCGAAGTGCCCGAGCCGCCTCTGGAGGAGCTAATCCCGGCCAGGCTTCTGCGCGACGAGCCGCCGCGCCTGCCCGAGGTCGCCGAGCCGGAGATCGTCCGCCACTACAACCGCCTTTCGCGCCGCAACTTCGACCTCGACAGCGGCTTCTACCCGCTGGGCTCGTGCACGATGAAGCACAACCCGCGCTTGAACGAGAGGGTCGCGGCGCTGCCCGGCCACGCCCGCCTGCACCCGGCGCAGGAGCCGAAACGAGCCCAGGGCGCGCTGGAGCTGATGTGGCTGCTGCAGGAGTCGCTGGCGGAGATCTGCGGCCTGCCGCACGTCAGCCTGCAACCCTCGGCCGGATCGCACGGCGAGCTCGCCGGCCTGCTGCTGACCCGCGCTTTCCACGCCGATCGCGGCGAAGCCCGGACCAAGGTGCTCGCGCCCGACACCTCGCACGGCACCAACCCGGCCTCGGTGACGATGGCCGGCTACGAGATCGTCAAGGTCGCGACCGACGAGCGCGGCGGCGTCGAGATGGACGACCTGCGGGCCAAGGTCGACGACGAGGTCGCCTGCCTGATGCTGACCAACCCCAACACGCTCGGCCTCTTCGACGAAAACATCGCCGAGATCGCCGGCCTGATCCACGCGGCGGGGGGGACCCTCTACTACGACGGGGCCAACCTCAACGCGGTGATGGGCCAGTCGCGCCCCGGCGATATGGGCTTCGACATCGTCCACGTCAACCTGCACAAGTCCTTCAGCCAGCCGCACGGCGGCGGCGGCCCGGGGGCAGGGCCGATCGCCGTCTCGGACCGGATCGAGCCCTTTCTGCCGCGACCGCAGGTGGTGCGCCGCGAGAGCGGCAACGGCAGCGGTCCCACATACGACCTCGACCGCGAGCGGCCGAAGTCGGTCGGCCGCCTGCGCGGCTTCCAGGGTAACTTCGGCGTCTTCGTCCGCTCCTACGCCTACATCCTCAGTCTCGGCGCCGACGGGCTCGCCGAGGCCTCGGAGACGGCGGTGTTGAACGCCAACTACCTCAAGGCGCGCCTGGCCGAGGGCCGCGCCGGAAAGTACCTGCCGATCGCCTTCGATCGCCACTGCATGCACGAGTTCGTCCTCTCGGGCAAGCCGATGAAGAAGGAGCTCGGCATAGCCACGCTCGACCTCGCCAAGCGCCTGCTCGACTTCGGCTTTCACCCGCCGACCGTCTACTTCCCCCTCCTGGTCGACGAGGCGCTGATGGTCGAGCCGACCGAGACCGAGGCCAAGGAGAGCCTCGACGCCTTCGCCGAGGCGATCGAGCAGATCCTCGCCGAGGCCGAAGAGGACCCGGATAAGGCCAGGCAGGCCCCCTACACGACCCCGGTCCGTCGCCTCGACGAGGTCAAGGCCACCCGTAAGCCGGTGGTCCGCCAGCCGTTGGGCTGATGGCGGCGGAGGCCTACCGGCCTGCACCTGTCGACGCCCGCATCGCGGCGGCCGCAGACCTGCCGGCGGTGGCTGCGACGATGGCCGAGGCGTTCTATGACGACCCGGTCTGGGGCTGGGCGTTTCCGGACTCCGAGCGGCGGCTCGAGCAGCACCGGGTTCTCTGGCGGTTCGCGGTCGAGTCCGCGCTCGACTACCGATGGGTTTGGCTGACGGCCGACTGTGCGTCGGCCTCTCTGTGGATTCCCCCGGGCGAGCCCGAACTGCGTCCAGAGGACGAGGAGCGGATGGAGCCGCTGCTGGTTGAGCTCCTCGGCGACGGGGCGGCGAGGGTGCTCGACACCTTCGAGCGTTTCGATGCCGCCCATCCTCAGGGGGAGCCCCACTACTACCTGAGCCTCCTCGCGACTCATCCCGACCATCGTGGTCGCGGGCTGGGCATGGGACTGCTGGCGGACAATCTTGTGCGAATCGACGCCGAGGGCGCACCCGCATTTCTCGAGTCCTCCAATCCCGCCAACGATCACCGCTACGAACGGCTCGGCTTCGTTCGCTGCGGCGAGTTCAAGCTGGCCGAAGGCGGGCCCAGCGTCACTCAGATGTGGCGCGATCCGCGCTAGAGATCCGGCAGCTCCTGCTCCAGCTCCAGCACGGGCGCAAAGAGGTCGCCGTGTTGCTCGATCCGCGCCAGGACCTCGCCGGCTTCGAAGACGAGCGAGGAGCCGTCGCCGCTGTCAGCGGCTGCCTCTACCTCGTCCCAGGTGACGGGGGTCGAGGCGGTCGGGCGTTCGCGGGCGCGCAGTGAGTAGACGGCGATCGTCGTCTTGCGCTGGTGGTTCTGGGACCAGTCGACGAAGACCTTGCCCTCGCGTTCGACCTTTTTCATCTTCGAGACGACCTTGTCCGGCGTCTGCTTCTCGAGCAGCTGGGCTATCGCTTTGGCGAACGGTTTGGTCTCCTCGTAGGAGGCTTTGCCGTTGAGCGGCACGTAGATCTGCAGGCCCTTCGAGCCCGAGGTCTTGGCGAAGGACTCGACGTCGAAGTGGCCGAAGAGGTCGCGCAGCCGCAGGCCGACCCGGCAGCAATCGACGATGTCCGCCGGTGGTCCCGGGTCGAGATCGAAGGCCAGAACCGTCGGTCGTTTCGGCGCCCGCGAGAGCGAGAGCGAGGGATGGAGCTCGATCGCCGCCAGCTGCGCCATCCAGACCAGCGTCGGCAGGCTGTCGCAGACGCAGAAGTCGATCTTGCCGGTGCTAGCCGACACCGGCGTCGTCTTCACCCATTTCGGCCGGTGCTTCGGGCAGCGCTTCTCGAAGAAGGCGGCGCCGAGGTCGTCGACTCCTTCGGGGAAGCGGCGCAGCGTCACTGCCCGGCCGGTCAGGTGGGGGACGATCGCCGGCGCCACCTTGGCGTAGTAGTCGACCACCTCGCCCTTGGTGAATCCCGCCTCGGGATAGAGCACCTTGTCGAGGTTGGTGAGCTTCAGCTCACGGCCGTCGACCTCGACCTGGCGGCTGCCGGCCACGCCCTATTTCGAGGCTTTGGTTTTTTTGCGCGAGGAGGCGCGTTTTTTCGGCGCGGCCTTGCTCTTCTGTGCCGGGGCCGATCCACGCACCTTCGGCTTGCCCCTGCCGCGGTCCTTGACTGCGGCGATGCTCTCCTCGAGCGCGCTCATCAGGTCCGGTGCGGCGGTCGGCTTCGGCTCCTCGGTCTCCGGCGCGGTGAGGACGTCCTTGCCCTCGGCCTTGCGTTCGATCAGGGCGAGCAGCTGCTCGCGATACTCGTCGCGGTAGGCGCTCGGATCGAATTCCGTGGTCAACGAGTCGATCAGCTGCTCGGCCATCTCGACCTCTTTTTTGGCGACCTTCGCCTTTTTCTGCGGCAGCACGTCCTCGAGTTCGGAGGGCGCGACGACCTCGTCGGCGAAGCGCATCGTGGTCAGGGTCAGCACGCCGTCGCCGGGACGTAAAGCCGCCAGATGCTCCTTGTTGCGGAAGACGAAGCGGGCGATCGCGACCTTGCCCGACTTCTGCATCGCTTCGGCAAGCAGCGAATACGCTTTCTCGGCGCCCTCGGCCGGGCCGAGGTAGTAGGGGCTGTCGAAGTAGATCGGGTCGATCTGGTCGAGGTCGACGAAGTCCTGCACCTCGATCGCCCGGGTCTTCTCCGGCGCCATCGCCGCCATCTCGTCTTTGCTCAGCGGCACGTAGCGGTCGGGCGTGATCTCGAAGGCCTTAATGATCTCGCCGTAGGGGACCTCCTCGTCGCTGCCTTCGGCGACACGGCGGTGGCGGATGCGGGCGCCGTCGGATTCGCGGATCTCGCGCAGCGAGATGCCGCGGCGCGCGACCGCGCTGTAGAGCTTGACGGGCACGTTGAGTAGCCCGAAGCTGATCGTTCCGCTCCAGATCGCTCTTGGCATCAGCGAATCACCTACCCGGATTCTGGCAGCAGCGCGCCACTCGCCGCTGCGGCCGGCGAGCTACGAGAGGCTTCTTGCGTGCCGTGCGGGATCATGCGCTGGTGCTGTTCGAGCTTCGCGACGTCAGTCTTACCCGCGGCGGCCGCCAGGTCCTCGACTCGGTCAGCGCGGAGATCCACCCCGGGGCGACGGCTGTCGTCGGCCCCTCGGGCAGCGGCAAGTCGACTCTGTTGCGGCTGCTCAACCGGCTTGCCGACCCGGATGCCGGCTCGATCTCCTACCGCGACCGGCCGCTCGCCGACCACGACCCGCTTAAGCTGCGACGCGAGGTCTCGCTGGTGCCGCAGCTGCCGGCGCTGCTGGAGGGGACGGTTGCATCGAACCTGGGCTACGCGGCGAATTTGGCCGGCAGAGAGCTCGAGCTCGGGCGCTGCCTGCGCCTGGCCGGCCTCGCCGAGGAGTTCGCCGAGCGCGACGTCGCCAAGCTCTCCGTCGGCGAGCAGCAACGGGCGATGCTGGCGCGGGCGCTGGCGCAGGGGCCCGACGTGCTCCTGCTCGACGAGCCGACCGCGGCGCTCGACCACGATGCCCGCGACGCGATCGAGGCGACGCTGGCCGAGCTGCGACGCGAGCTCGAGATCTCACTGATCCTCGTCAGTCACGATCCGGAGCAGGCGCGACGGCTCGCCGAGCGAGCGGTGCGGCTGAAGTCGGGACGCGTCGTCGCCTGCGGGGCGCTCGAGGAGGCGCTGGCGTGACCACCTCGATCGACGTCTCGCTCGGCCAGGTCGCCGCCGCCCTGGCCCTGGTGGCTCTGGCCGCGGCGATCTCCTTCTGGCGCCGCACCGACCTCGAGCGCGACATCGTCGTCGCCACGGTCCGTTCCTTCATCCAGCTGACCGCGATCGGCTACGCGATCAAGCTGATCTTCGAAGCCGACACGATCTGGCTGGTCATAGCGCTGCTCTCGGTGATGGTCCTCTTCGGCGCGCTCACCGCCCGCAGCCGCGCGAAGAAGGTCCCCGGCGCCTTCTGGCCGCTGCTGATCGGGCTCGCGATCGCGGCCGCGTCGACCCTGGGTCTGGTTGTGGCTCTGGGCATCTTCGAAGCGACGCCGCGCTACCTCGTCCCGGTCGGCGGGATGATGATCGGCAATGCGATGACCGCTTCCGCGGTGGCGCTGAACCGGCTCGGCGACGAGGTAACCGATTCGCGGGCTGCGATCGAGGCGACGCTGGCGCTCGGCGCGACCGCGCGCGAGGCGGCGGCGCCTTTCGTCCGCCGCGCCCTGCGCTCCGGCACGATCGCCCTGATCGACTCGACCAAGACCACCGGCCTGATCTTCTTCCCCGGCACCATGGTCGGGATGCTGCTCGCGGGCGCCGAACCGACCGACGCGGTCCGCCTGCAGCTGATCCTCCTCTACGCCCTGCTCGGCAGCACCGCGATTGCCGCCTTGGTCGCGACTGGCCTCGCCTACCGCAACTTCTTCACCCCGGCCCAGCAGCTGCGCGAGGTTGACGACCTACACTGACCCGAGTGTCCCGCCAACAGCGTATGACGCTGGTCGCGACGATCCTCGGCTCGACGGTCGTCTTCCTCGACTCGACCGTGGTCAACGTGGCGCTTCCGGCGATCGCCGACGGGCTCGACGCCGGGCTGGCGGGCCAGCAATGGGTGGTCGAGGCCTACATGCTGACCCTGGTCTCGCTGCTGCTGGTCGGCGGTTCGCTCGGCGACCAGTTCGGCCGGCGGCGGATGTTCGTCTTCGGTCTGATCGCCTTCGGCGCGACCTCGATCCTCTGCGCGCTTGCGCCCACGGTCGAGCTGCTGATCGCTGCCCGCGCGCTGCAGGGGATCGCCGGCGCGCTGCTGGTGCCCGGCTCGCTGGCGATCGTCGCCGCCTCCTTCGAGGGCGCCGCCCGCGGCAAGGCTGTCGGCACCTGGACCGCATGGACCGGGATCGCCACCGTGCTCGGCCCGGCCGGCGGCGGTGCCCTGGTCGAGGCACTCTCCTGGCGGGCGATCTTCTGGGTCAACATCCCGCTGATCGCCGTCACCGTGGCGTTGACCCTTCACTCGGTGCGGGAGTCGCGCGACCCGGAGGCTTTCCGAGGCATCGACTGGCTCGGCATCGCCCTCTCGGCAGCCGGCCTCGCCGGTCCGGTCTTCGCCCTGATCGAGCAGCCGACCCGCGGCTGGGGCGACCCGGTCGTCCTGGTGTCGATGGCCGCCGGGATCGCCTGCTTCGCGCTCTTCGTCCTGCACGAGGCTCGCGCTCGTCACCCGATGCTCGACCTGTCGCTGTTCAGGATCCGCAACTTCCGCGTCGCCAACCTGACCACCTTCTCGGCCTACGCGGGGCTGATCGGGGGTCTCTTCTTCGTCGGCCTCTTCCTCCAGCAGGTCGCCGGCTACTCGCCGATCGAGGCCGGGCTGGCGACGACGCCGGTATCGCTGATCCTCTTCTTCCTCTCGCCGCGCTGGGGCAAGCTCGCCTCGGGCACCGGGCCGCGACTGCCGATGAGCCTTGGCCCGATCGTCGGCGGGGTCGGGCTGATCCTGCTGATGCGCGTCGGCTCCGACCCGAGCTACGTCGTCGACGTGCTGCCGGCGATCCTCGTCTTCGGCCTCGGCCTTTCGGCGACTGTGGCACCGCTGACGGCGACCGTGCTCGACTCGGTCGAGGAACGCCATGTCGGCATCGCCTCGGGCGTCAACAACGGTGTCGCGCGGGTCGCGGGTCTGCTTGCGATCGCGATCTTGGGGGCGGTGATCTCGGCCAGCTTCGGCGCGGCCCTCGACAGCAACCTCGGCGGGCAACCGCTCGGGCCGGCGGCGGCAAGCGCTGTGTCCGAAGCGAAGAAGCAGCCGCTGGCGGTGCCCTCGACCGCAGGGATCCCCGCCGAGGAAGCGGCACGGGTGAGCAGCGCTTCCGCCGATGCCTCGACCTCGGCCTTCCACCTCGGTGTCCTGATTGCAGGACTGCTGATGATCGGCGGGGGGATCTTCGCCGGCGTCGGGATCGAGAATCCGAAACGGCGGATCGAGGCGGTGCCAAGCCGCGGCTCGGCCCAGGCCGGCGAGTGCGGCCACGGCGCGGACGCCGACTGCACCGAACCCCAACAGCTTCCCCCAGGCCGGGAGACCCCGGAGCCCGAGCCCGCTTGAATGGGCGTCCGTTTCGGAGTCTTTCGAGGCGATGGACGGGGTGCCCCTCGAACGGGCGGATACTCAAAACGGCGGTCTAATTAGA
>DASUZP010000182.1:0-4956 GCA_036376775.1 Solirubrobacterales bacterium
CTTGTTGGCACTGCTAGTCGAGCTGTCGTTGCTGCCACCGCTGTCTTTGAGCACGACGAGCAGGATCACCGCAACAACCACCACCGCAATCCCAGCCACAGCACGTGTGACGTTCGAATTCATGACTCGCTCCTTGTCCGAGACTTACCGAGGTCTGGAACTACGGCGCGACGGGTGGCGGCCTCTGGGCGAAGCCGTAGGCAAGTAGCAGCCCACCGCTGAGTGGCCGGGCGCGCGGGGCGCGCGGACGACGCTGGCTCCTCGGCCGTACGGGAACACGGCGCGAGAGGCGCTCGGCAAGCCGGACGATCGCGTTGAGGCCCGGGTAGCGGCCGAACAGCAGGCAGCCGACCAGCAGGAACAGCGGGATCAGCGCCAGCGCGATCTCGAACATTGCCGGTCGAATCTATCGGAAAGTTTTAAGCGCTCATAAGGGGGCTAGGGAAACCCGGGGATGCGGGCTGGCGAGCGCCGGACCAAGCGGAGCAAGGACGCAGGGAGGCCGAATAGCAGCGCTATTCGGCCGACTGAGGACGCCGCAGCGCGCAGCGTCCGCCGCCGCCAGACGCGCGCGGGGGTCTTCCGGACAGCCGCTCGTCATGAGTTTTTAATCACAATCCCCTCGAGTATCTGGGCAGCGGTCTCGGTCGCGTCGATCGCGTTCTCGAGCACCGCGAACATGTCCTTCCAGCGGATCACCACCATCGGGTCGATCCCGTTGGAGAACAGCGAGGCGACCGCGTCGCGGGAGATCCGGTCGCCCTCGTTCTCGAGCCGGTGGATCTCGATCCAGTAGCGGTCCAGTCCCTTCAGCTCGCGCAGGTGCTCCAGCCCGGCGGAAAGCTGCTCAGAGGCGCCCACCAGCACTTTGGTCAGCGCCTGGGCCTGCGCCATCGGCGCTTCGATCTGGTAGAGGCCGAGCAGGTCGGCGGCTTCCTCGGTGTAGTCGACGATGTCGTCCATCTGGGTCGCCAGGCCGTAGATGTCCTCGCGGTCGATCGGGGTGACGAAGGTCGAGTTGAGGCGCTTGATGATGTCGTGGGTGATCCGGTCGCCCTCCTGCTCGGCCTTGAGGATCTCCCGCGACAGGTCCGTTTCGTCGGGCCAGATGCCCATCATCTCGTCGAGCAGCCTGGCCGCGTGGAGGGTGTTCTGCCCAGCCTCTATGAAGAGGTCGAAGAAGGCGCTGTCGCGTGGCAGGAGCGAGAGGCGGACCACGCGCCTCATCCTAGTGATCGGGGCGGCCTCGGCCAGGCTCAGCCGGGCGTCGCGGCGAACTGCTCCGCGGTGCGTGCGCTGTGGCGCGCGCGCAACTCCTCCTGGACGCTGCGCCGCTCTCCCTCGGGTGGGCTGAGACGGGTCCAATCGCCGTCGGTGCCGAGTTCCCAGGCGTTGGCGTTCTCGGCAAAACAACGCTCCAGCACGTCGAGCAGCTCCGCCCGCAATGCCTCGTCTTCGATCGGCGCCACCAGCTCGACCCGGCTGTCGAGGTTGCGCGGCATCAGATCCGCCGAGCCGGTCAGCACGCGGGTCTCATCGCCGCGCCGGAAGGCGTAGATCCGCGAGTGCTCGAGAAAACGGCCGACGATCGAGACGACGCGGATGTTCTCCGAGATCCCCGGCACCCCTGGACGCAGGCAGCAGACACCGCGCACGTTGAGGTCGACGCTCACCCCCGCCCGCGACGCCTCGTACAACGCCTGAATGCAGCCGGCGTCGACCAGGGCGTTCATCTTCAAGGCAATCCGCGCCTCCTCGCCGGCGCGGTGCGCCTCCACGGTCGCCTCGATCTCCTCGACGATGCGGTCGCGCATCGTCGTCGGCGAGACCAAGACCTTGCGGTACTGGGCGGGCCGGCCGTAGCCGGTGAGGAAGTTGAACATCTCGGCGACGTCGGCGCCGATCTCCGGGTCGGCGGTGAAGAGACCGAGGTCGGTATAGAGGCGGGCAGTCGTCGGGTTGTAGTTGCCGGTGCCGATGTGGACGTACTCGCGTACGCGATCGCCCTCGCGGCGGGCGACCAGCACCGCCTTGACGTGCGTCTTCAGCCCAGGGATGCCGTAGACGACGTGGACGCCGGCCTCCTCCATCGACTTCGCCCAGTGGATGTTCGCCTCCTCGTCGAAGCGTGCTTTCAGCTCGACCATGCAGACTGCCTGCTTGCCGCGTTCGGAGGCGCGGATCAGCGCCGGCACCAGGGGCGAGTCGTCGCTGGTCCGGTACACCGTCTGCTTGATCGCCAGCACGTCCGGGTCGGCCACAGCCTGCTCGACAAAGCGCTCGACCGAGCTGGCGAAGGAGTCGTAGGGATGGTGGACGAGGACGTCGCCTTGGCGGATCGCCGCAAACATGTCGCAGGGCTCGTCGTCTTCTCCCTGCAGGCGCGGCTGGGTCACCGGCGTCCAGGGCTCGTAGCGCAGCTCGGGGTGACTGCCGGCCGCATCGACCACGTCGCCCAGATCCGCCAGGTCGATCAGGCCGTCGATGTCGTAGACCTCGCGGTCTTCGAGCCGCAGCGCGTCGATCAGCTGGCCGCGCAGCTTCGGGTTCATCCCCGCCGCCACCTCGAGCCGCACGACCTCGCCGAAGCGGCGACGGCGCAGCTCGTCCTGGACGGCCTGCAGCAGGTCGTCGGCCTCGTCTGAGATCGTGAAGTCGGCGTCGCGGGTGACCCGGAAGTAACCGTGGTCGACCACCTCGGCGCCGGGGAAGAGGGCGTCGAGGTTCGCCGCGATCGCCTCCTCCAACGGCACGAAGACCTCGTTGCGCTCGCCCACCCGCAGGAAGCGGCCGAGCAGCTCCTTCGGCACCTTGACGCGGGCGATGATCTCGGTGCCGCTGTCGGGGTCGCGCAGCAACACGCCAAGGCTGAGCGAGAGGTTGGAGATGTAGGGGAAAGGACGGCCGAGCCCGACCACCAGCGGGGTCAACGCCGGAAAGACCTGCTCGTGGAAGCGGGTGTCGATTTCGCTGCGCTCGCTCTCGGTCGCCGTCTCGAGCGAGACGATGCGTACCCCCTGCTCCTCCAGCGCCGGCCGCAGCGTCCCGTTGAAGCAGCTGTGCAGACGGGTGTCCAGCTCCAGGACCCGCGGCTGGATCGCGTCGATCTGCTCTTTAGAGGCGAGCCCGTCGGGCCCGCGGGCGTCGATCCCGGCGTCGAGCTGATCGAAGAGGCCTGCGACCCGGACCATGAAGAACTCGTCCAGATTGGAGGCGTAGATCGCGCAGAACCTGACCCGCTCGAGCAGGGGCACCTGCTGGTCCTCGGCGAGTTCGAGAACCCGCTGATTGAAGTCGAGCCAGGAGAGCTCGCGGTTGAAATAGAGAGACGGATCGTCGATCGGCCAATCGTACTGCCGCACCGGCGCCTCTCCCCTGTGCCTCAGGCGGCTCGGGAAGGAGCTTGCCCCACAGTGGCCGGTTCTGCGAGCGCCCGCCGGTAGCCCGCCGCGAGCTGCTCCAGCGCCTGCTCCCACGAGCGCCGGTCGGCATTGCGCACTGCCGCCTCGCCGAGGCGAGCGCGCAGCGCCGGCGAGGAAGCCAGCTGCAGCACGGCGCCGGCGAGGTGAGCGGCGTCGGGCCGGCAGAGGATGCCGGTGTGTCGGTTCTCGATCAGCGCCGCCGGACCGCCTTCGCCGACCGCGACGACCGGCAGGCCGCTGGCGCCGGCCTCGAGCACCACCTGACCGTAGGTGTCGGTGCGCGAGCAGAAGAGGAAGATGTCGGCGCTGGCGTAGGCGCGGGCCAGATCATCCCCCTCGAGCCAGCCGAGGAACGTCGCCCGCTCGCCCAGGCGGGCGCGCAACTCGCCCTCCTCCGGCCCGCCGCCGGCGAGCAGCAGATGCAGCCGCGGCTCGGCCCGCTGCGCCAAGAGGAAGCTCTCGGCGAGCAGATCGACGCCCTTCTCGCGGGTCAGCCGGCCGGCGTAGAGGACCCGCAAATCGCCGGGGAAGGCGTCGCGCTCGGCCTTCTCGGGGGTGAAGCGCCCGCAGTCGACGCCGCGCTCCCAGCGGTCGATCCGACCGCCCTCGACGCCGAGGCCGAGCAGCGAGCGGTCGGCTGCGGGACTCGGCGAGAGGACCCGCGAGGGCGCCGTGTAGAAGGCGCCCAGCGCGGCGGTCGAGATCGCCTCGAGTCCGCCGTCGCCGCTGCGCAGACCTGCGTAAGTGGCGAGCTCGGTGTGGTAGCTGGCGACGAGGGGCGTGCCGGAAACGCGGCCGAGCAGCGAAGCGGCGACGCCCGCGGGACCCGGGGCGGTGACGTGGACGAGGTCGTAGCGGCCCTCGGCAAGGGTCTCGGCAAGATCGGGCAGACCCGGTACGCCGAGCGTCATCCCGGTGTAAAAGGGAACCTGCAGCGAAGTCGCAGCGGGCAGCCGTCGGTCGACCCCGGGGTCGGTGCCGACGACCTCGACCTCGAAGCCGGGCACGCCGCGCTCGCGGATCTGCTCGATCGTGTGGGTGACGCCGTGCATCGCCTCGATCCCGTCGGCGATCAGGGCAACCCGCGGGCGCTCGCCGGAGCGTCCCGCCAGCTTCGCCTTCTCGGCACCGAGAAAAACGGTCGGCGGCGCGTAGGGAATCGCCGGCAACAGCGCCTCGAAGAGGCCGCCGACGGCAGCCTGAACATCGCCTCGCGCGACCGCCGACCCTCCCTCGTCGATCGCCGCGCGCAAGCGCCGGTCGTGAACCCGGCGGGCGCGGCGGTAGAGGTCGACATGGGAGAAGTCCTCGGCCTGGAGGTGCTCGATCAGCTCGCGGCCGCGCAGCTCGACGCCGATCGACCGCAGCCAGGAGTCGAGCAGGGCGCGGGCGTCTTCGGGGCCGATGTCGGCGGCGACGGCCCCCTCCCGCGCGCTGCCCTGGCCGACCACGCGCTGGGCGATCTTCATCACCGTCGCCGGATCGGGCCCCACCTGCCCTCGTCCTGGACGTGCCGGTGGAAAGAGGTCCATAT
>DASUZP010000183.1:0-5550 GCA_036376775.1 Solirubrobacterales bacterium
GGACCCGGGCCCCGACAGGACCCGCGGGCCACCAGCGCCACGGCGCTACTTGATGAAGAGCATCTCCGCGTACTTGGGCAGTGGCCAGAGGTCGTCCGCGACGACCTTCTCCAGCTTGTCCGCGGCTTCGCGCACGCTCCCCATTGCGGCGATCTGCTTGTCGCGAGCGTGGATCGCCAGGTCGAGACCCTCGAGGTCGTCGGGGTAGGCATTGGCCTGCTCCAGCTCGGCAAGCGATGCGCCGAGCGATTCGAGCAGCCCCTTGACCTCGCCGGCCACGCCGTCGGCCACGCCGGACTCCACGATCAGCGCCATGTAGCGCAGCGCCGCCGGCAGGATCATCGTCTTGGCGATCGAGTGCGTCGTCTCGGCCTCGATGTTGGCCCGGATCGCGTACTGCTCGAGCCAGACCTCGTAGCGCGACTCCAGCTCGCGCTTGGAGAGCACGTCGTAGTTTTCGAAAGCGGCCACCGTCTGGTCGGCAAGCACCTCGGGCAGCGCGTCGGGCGTCGTGCGCAGGTTCTTCAGCCCGCGCTGCTCCGCTTCGGCATGCCACTCCTCGGCGTAGTTGTCGCCACCGAAGCAGACCCCTTTGTTGGCGGTGTACGCATCCTTGACGATCTCGATTACTGCCTCCGGCATCGCGGTGCCGTCCTTGAGCTTGTCCTCGAGCTTGCCGGCGAGCTCGTCGATCGCCTCGGCCGCGATCGTGTTGAGCACCGTGTTGGGGAAGGCCAGCGACATGCTCGACCCCAGCGCCCGGAACTCGAATTTGTTGCCGGTGAAGGCAAACGGCGAGGTGCGGTTGCGGTCGCCGCCGTGCATCGGCAGTTTCGGCAGGACCGTCGCCCCCAGTTCGAGGAACGACGCCGGCGTGTTCGGGTCCCCTTCGCCGGTGGCGATCGCCTCGAAGACCTTTTCCAGCTCGCCGCCGAGGAAGATCGAGATGATCGCCGGCGGCGCCTCGTTGGCGCCGAGGCGGTGGTCCTGGCCGATGTTGGCGACCGAGGCCCGCAGCAGCCCCTGGTGCTTGTTCACCGCCTGGATCACCGCGGCGCAGAAGAAGAGGAAGTGGATGTTGTCGGCCGGCGTGTCCCCGGGGTCGAGCAGGTTGGAGCCGGTGTCGGTCCCCATCGACCAGTTGTTGTGCTTGCCGGAGCCGTTGACGCCGGCGAACGGCTTCTCGTGCAGCAGGCAGACGAGGCCGTAGCGGCGGGCGACGCTTTCCATCACCTGCATCAGCAGCTGCTGGTGGTCGGAGCCGACGTTGGAGTTCTCGAACACCGGCGCGATCTCGTACTGGGCCGGCGCGACCTCGTTGTGGCGGGTCTTGACCGGGATGCCGAGCTTGCGCAGTTCCAGCTCGGTCTCCAGCATGCAGGCCAGGACGCGCTCGGGGATCGAGCCGAAGTAGTGGTCGTCGAGCTCATGCCCCTTGGGCGGCTTGGCGCCGAACAGGGTGCGCCCGGTGGCGATCAAGTCGGGCCGCTCGAAGAAGTACTGCTCGTCGATCAGGAAGTACTCCTGCTCGGGCCCGACCGTGGTGAAGACGCGCTGGGAGTCCTCGTCGCCGAGCAGTCGCAGCGCCTTGATCGCCGAGCGCGAGAGGGCGTCCATCGAGCGCAGCAGCGGGATCTTGCCGTCGAGCGCCTCGCCGGTCCAGGAGGCGAAGGCGGTCGGGATGCAGAGCAGGGCGCCGTTCGGGTTCTCGAGGATGAAGGCGGGCGAGGTCGGGTCCCAAGCGGTGTAGCCGCGCGCCTCGAAGGTGGCGCGGACGCCGCCGGTGGGGAAGGAGGAGGCGTCGGGCTCGCCCTGGACCAGCTCCTTGCCGGAGAAACCGGCCAGCGCCTGTCCGTCGCCGGAGGGCTCGAAGAAGGAGTCGTGCTTCTCCGCGGTCGAGCCGGTCAGTGGCTGGAACATGTGGGTGAAGTGGGTGGCGCCGTTCTCCAGCGCCCATTCCTTCATTGCCTCGGCGACCGCATCGGCGAGGCTCGGGTCGAGGGCCGCGCTGCCCTCGAGGGTCTTCTGCAGCTGCTCGAAGACGTCGGCGGGGAGCCGTTCGCGTTGTACGGCGACCGAGAAGACGTTGGCGCCAAAGGGGTTGTTCTCGGGCAGGGTCAGGTCGAGCGCGCCGAGGGCCTCCCCGTTGGAGCTCCACTGCGCTGCGGTCACGTTCTGCTGGCGGATACGAGTCATCGCTGTGTCAGTCCCTCGCTTGCGGCACGCCCGTCTCCCGGGCGCGTTCGATTACCGGTCTAACTCCCTAGGAAGAGCCAAAAGAGCCTAATGGGAGCGCGCCGGAAATGCCTTTGTACTGGGGTACAAGGATCGCGCCGCTGCCTTGTCCATGCGTTCGGCGGAGGGCCGGACCGCTCAGCTCAGGGGCCGGCGCAGCGTCGCCAGCAGTCGCTCGACCGCGTCTTGGTCCGGTTGAACCGGCGTGCCGCGGCGCCTCACCGCCGCCCAGGTCAGCGCCGCGCCGGCGGCGGAGCCGCCGATGCCGAGGACGAGGAAGGCGGCCTCGGTATCTATGCGGCCCACCAGCCAGCCGAAGTTCATGCCGAAGAAGCCGGTGAGGAAGGTGAGCGGCAGGAAGATCGTCGCCACCACCGTCAGCCAGTACATCGTCTCGTTCATCCGCAGGTCGATCAGCTTCGCCATCGAGTCGGCGGCGGCGTCGATGCCGTCGACCAGGCGGTTGAGCTGCTCGTAGACGCGCTCGAGGTAGCGCTCGCTGTCGGTCTCGAGCCCGCTTACTTGGCCGATCTCCTCGCCGATCCGCTCGAAGATCCCGCGCTGCGGGCCGAGCTGGCGGCGCATCGTCGTCAGCCTCAGGTTGATCGCTCGCAGCGTCCCCATCCGCACGCGCGCGCTGGCGCCGGTCCCGGCCAGCGCTTGGATCCCCTCCAGGGCCAGCTCGGTGTCGCTGAGCGCGTCGAAGGCGGTCATCACCATCGCGTCGAGGACGGCGTAGACGATGTACTGCTCGCTGCGCCTCTCGGCGCTGTAGCCAGGCAAGAGCTCGGGCAGCGAGACCCGCTCGCGATGAACGGTGAGCAGGTAGTCGCCGTGGACGAGCACGTTGACCTCGATCCCCCGCAACCGCGGCGTCTCCTCTGCCCCTCCGGGGTCGGCCTCCAGGTAGCAATGGAAGGGGAAGACGACCTGTAGCCGGGTGGCGTGGAACCGTCGTGACGGCCGCTCTCCCCGCTCGAAGTCGAGCAGGGGGTGGAGCGCGTCGCCGGGAATGTCGAGCACTCGAGCCAGGTCCTCGCCGGAGAGGTCGCCGATGCAGAGGTCGATCCAGAAGAAACGGCCCTGCTCGCGCAGCGAGGCTATCCGCTCGCGCTCGCTGCCACCGAGGCCCTCGACGATCTCACTCATCCGCAAGCGAGGCTAGAGCGGGTCGAGGACGACTCGATGAAGCATTTGGGGGTCTATAGGGCGCCCAATGCTTCAACGAACGACTCGAAGCAATAGCCTCCGTGCCCCACTCAAGCCAGAATCCGGAGGACTCACCCGAATGTTCGTCTCGAAGGCCGCCGTCGTCGGCGGCGGCACCATGGGGGGCGAGATCGCACAGGCGATCGCCGCTTCCGACATCCCCGTCGTCGTCAAGGACATCGACCAGAAGTTCGTCGATGCCGCCGTCGAGAAAGCGCGCGCGGTCACCGAGGGCCAGCTCGCCCGCCTGGTGAAGAAGGAGAAGCTGACCCAGGAGCAGGCCGACGCCCGCCTTGCCGAGACGATGGGCTTGATCGTCGGCACCACCAGCTACGCCGACTTCGGCGACGTCGACTTCGTGGTCGAGGCCGTGCCGGAGAGGATGGAGATCAAGCAAGCCGTCTTCCGCGAGCTCGATGCCGCCACTCCCGGCCACGCGATCCTCTCCTCCAACACCTCCTCGCTCTCGATCACCGAGATCGGCGAAGCGACCCTGCGGCCCGACAAGGTCGTCGGCTTCCACTTCTTCTACCCGGCCTCGGTGATGCCTCTGGTCGAGGTGATCGCCAGCGAGGACACGTCGCAGGAGACCGCCACCGCCGCCTACAACTTCGCCCAGGCGATCAAGAAGCAGCCGATCGTCTGCGGCGAGGTCCCCGGCTTCGTCGTCAACCGCATCCTGATGGCGACGATCGGCGAGATCTGGCGCGCCCAGGAGGAGCAGGGCCTCTCGTTGAAGGCGATCGACGAGGCGATCGCAGCTGCCAAAGGCGCGCCGATGGGCCCCTTCTTCCTCACCGACCTGCTCGGGCTCGACACCGTGCTGCACGTCGCCGAGCACCTCAACAAGTCATACGGCGAGAGCTTCTACGTCCACAAGGGCCTGCAGGGCCTGGTCGCCGACGGCAAGCTCGGCGCCAAGAGCGGCGGCGAGGGCTTCTTCAAGGACGGCGAGCAGACGATCCCCGGCGAGGCCGAGCCCGATGCCGAGGAACTGGTCGCGATGTTCACCGGCCGGGCGCTGATCGAGGCCTGTCAGCTGGTCGAGGAGGGCGTCTGCTCGGTCCGCGATATTGACCTCGGGATGATGACCGGCGCCGGGCTCGACCCGCGCAAAGGCCTCTTCCCGCCCTTCTGGAAAGCCGACCTCGAGGGCCTCGACACGATCCTCGAGCGGATCGAGCAGCTCGAGGAGCGCCACGGCGAGCGCTTTGCCCCGCCGGTCACGCTGAAGCGCCTCGTCGCCCAGGGCCGCCTCGGGCTCAAGTCCGGCCAGGGCTTCTACCCCTACCCGCAGCCCGACGAGGGCGAGCAGGCGGACACGGTCAAGCTGGAGACGCGCGGCGACGTCGCGATCGCCTGGCTCGCCAACGTGCCGATGAACGCGATCTCGCCCGACGTGATCCGCGACTTGGGGGCGGTCTGGGAGAAGGTCAAGGCAGCCGACGGGGTCGGCGCGATGGTCGTCGCCTCCTCGATCCCGGTCGTCTTCTCGGCCGGCGCCGACATCAAGGCATTCACCCAAATGGACGAAGGCTCGGGCGCCGATCTGCTGCATACCGCCCACGCCCTGCTGCGCGAGTTCGGCACCGACAGCGTTGCGACGATCGCCGCGGTCAACTCGATCGCCTTCGGCGGCGGTTGCGAGTTGGCGATGGCCTGCGACGTGCGGATCGCCGCCGAGGCGGCGGTCTTCGGTCAGCCCGAGCTCAAGCTGGGGATCGTCCCCGGCTTCGGCGGCACCCAGCGCCTGCCGCGCCTGGTTGGCCCCAACAAGGCGCTGGAGAGGAACCTGATCGGCGACGCGATCCTCGCCGGCGAGGCGCTCGATTCGGGCCTCGTCAACCGTGTCGTCCCCGATCACGAGCTGTTCGAGACGGCGTTGATGTGGGCGCGCAAGCTGGCGGGTCAGGCGCCGATAGCCCGCGAGCAGATCAAGGCTGCCTCGCACAAGGGCGACCTCGACGAGGGCATCGAGGCCGAGAAGCAGGCCTTCGCGACCGCGTTCCAGACCGCGGACGCGCGCGAGGGCATCAGCGCCTTCCTGGAGAAGCGCACGCCGACCTTCACCGGCGAGTGACCGTCGCATCGAGCACCGACGTCCAG
>DASUZP010000184.1:0-2861 GCA_036376775.1 Solirubrobacterales bacterium
TTCCACCGGCACGTCCCCTGGTGGGGCGCTACAGTTGGCTGACCAGCCAACTTTGAAGGGAGCGGTCAGGTGGAGAGCGGAACGGCACCCAGAGTCAGCGAGGCGGTGAACGGCGCCGGCGCCAACGGCAGCGGTGCCGAGCGGATCGAGGTCCTCAACCCTGCGACCGGTGCGACGATCGACAGCATCGCCGTCGACTCTCCCGCAAGCATCGCCGAGACCGTGGCGCGGGTGCGCGCGAACCAGGCGGCGTGGGAGGCGCTGGGGATCGAGGGTCGCTACTACTGGCTGGGCAGGCTGCGCGACTGGATTCTCGACAACACCGAGCAGATCGCCGACACGATGCAGGCCGAAACCGGCAAGGTACGGGCCGACATCTCCCTCGATCTGGTCTACGTCGCCGACCTGATCAACTTCTACGGCAAGAACGCGGCGAAGTACATCGGCGACGAAACGGTACGACCCCACTCGCCGCTGCTGGCCGCGAAGAAACTCCTGGTCCAGTACAGGCCGCACCCCGTGGTCGGCGTGATCAGCCCCTGGAACTTCCCGCTGGCGATGGGTCTCGGCGACTCGATTCCCGCCCTGCAGGCGGGCGCCGCGGTCGTCGTCAAGCCGTCCGAGTTCACCCCGCTCAGCCTGATCGAGGTGGTCAAGGCCTGGAAGGAGGAGATCGGCGCTCCCGACGTCTTCGACTGCGTGCTCGGTACCGGCGAGGCCGGCAGCACCCTGATCGACCACGTCGACTACGTCCAGTTCACCGGCTCCGACAGAACCGGCCGCAAGGTGATGGGCCGCGCCGCCGAGACGCTGACCCCGGTCAGCCTCGAGCTCGGCGGCAAGGACCCGATGATCGTGCTCGCCGATGCGGACATCGATCGCGCCGCCAACGCCGCGGCCTGGGGCGGGATGGTCAACTCGGGACAGCTCTGCATCTCGGTCGAGCGGATCTACGTCGAGGAGCCCGCCTACGACGAGTTCGTCGCCAAGCTGACCGCGGAGGTCGGTCGCCTGCGTCAGGGCGCCGACGGCCGCAAGCCGGAGAAGGACGTCGGCGCGATGACCTCGCCGAACCAGTCGGCGGTGGTCGAAGACCACGTCAACGACGCCCTCGCCGCCGGCGCCCGCGCACTTACCGGGGGCAGGAAAGGCGACGGCCCCGGAGACTATTTCGAGCCGACCGTCCTGGTCGATGTCGACCACTCGATGAAGGTGATGCGCGACGAGACCTTCGGCCCGGTCGTGGGAGTGATGAAGGTGCGCGACTCCGAGCAGGCGCTCGAGCTCGCCAACGACACCCGTTACGGGCTCGCCGCCTCGGTCTTCGGCGAGAAGGGTCGGGCCGAGAAAGTCGCCCGGCGGATCGAGGCGGGATCGGTGAACGTCAACGACGTGATCATCAACATGGCGGCTCTGGGCGTGCCGATGGGCGGCTGGAAGGGGTCGGGGATCGGCGCCCGCCACGGCGAGTACGGGATCAAGAAGTACTGCCGCCCGGAGTCGATCGTCGTCACCCGTTTCGGCGGCAAGCGCGAGCCCAACTGGTTCCCGTACACGAAGTCCCGCCGCGGCCTGGTCGGTCGTGTATCGCGAGCTTTCGGCGCTCGCGATTGGCGCCGCCGCCTCGGCCTCTGAGGCCACGTGGGCGTGGCTGGCAAGGACGCAGGGAGTGAGGTGAGGGGAGCGCACTATCGTGCGTGACCCGATCCGAGCGACCGAGGACGCCGCCAGGCGCGTCCACGTGGCCTCAGGCTGAGTGAATAGCCTTCTGGCATGGCCGACTTCGCCGATTACTACCGCGAGATCTACGCGCGTGGGTTGGGGGGAGAGACGCCTGCGATCCCGGTCTCGATCGCGGAGCTCGAGCGGCGGGCGGAGGAGGCGATGGACGAGGGCGTGGCGAACTACGTCTTCGCCGCGGCTGGGGCCGAGGACACGATGCGGGCCAATCGCGAGGCGCTCGATCGGCGCCGGATCGTGCCGCGGATGCTGCGCGACGTCGCCGTGCGGGATCTCTCCGTCACCGTGCTCGGCACGGCTATGCCGGCGCCGTTGATGCTGGCGCCGATCGGCGTCCAGCGGGGGGTCCACGAGGACGGCGAGCTGGCGACGGCGCGGGCGGCGGCGGCGCTCGGCGTGCCGATGATCGCCAGCACCGCTTCCGCCTACACGCTCGAGGAGATCGCCGCGGCGAGCGGCGACGGGCCGCGCTGGTTCCAGCTCTACTGGCCCAACGATCCGGACCTGCTGAAAAGCTTCGTCGGCCGCGCCGAGGCGGCCGGCTACGGCGCGATCGTCGTCACCGTCGACACCTTCATCCCCGGCTGGAAGCCGCGCGATCTGCAGCAGGCCTGGCTTCCTTTCCTGGAAGGGATGGGGAACGCGAACTACTTCCAGGACCCGGTCTTCCGCGCCGGCCTGGAGAAGACGCCGGAGGAGGACCAGGGCGCCGCCACCGGCCAGTACCTGGGCGTCCTCGCCAATCCGTCGCTGACCTGGGACGACCTGGCGCTGCTGCGCGAGCTGACCGAGCTGCCGATCCTGATCAAGGGCGTCCAGCACATCGACGACGCCCGCGAGGCGGCGCGGCGCGGCCTCGACGGCATCGTCGTCTCCAACCACGGCGCCCGTCAGGTCGACGGCGCCCTCGGCTCGCTCGATGCGCTGGAGCCGATCGCCGAGGCGGTCGGCGACGAGCTGACGATCCTCTTCGACAGCGGCATCCGCGGCGGCGCCGACGTGCTCAAGGCGCTGGCGCTCGGCGCCGACGCCGTCTGCCTCGGTCGTCCCTACGTCTGGGGCCTCGCCCTCGACGGCCGGGCGGGCGTGGAAACGGTTCTGAAGATGGTCCTCGCCGAGCT
>DASUZP010000185.1:0-7883 GCA_036376775.1 Solirubrobacterales bacterium
GAGCGCCTGCGCCGTTTCGGCGTCGGCCCCGAGAAGCTCTTTCCCTACCCGGGGTTGAAGGAGGAGTACTACCTCTACGACTTCGAGGCCGAGAAGGCGGCACTGACCGAGCGCACCGGGGTGCTGATGGAGCGCTACCCGCTGTACCCCGAGCTGGCCGCCGCAGCTGTCTGAATCGCTGAACATATGGGTCGACATGAGCGCTCCCGCTCATGTCCTGGTCCTGCGCCCGATCATCGAGCGGCTGCGCGCCCAGGGGCACACGGTCGAGGTGACCTCGCGCGACTACGCGCAGACGCAGGCGCTGCTCGAGCTGCACGGTATGGAGCACACGCCGATCGGCCGCCACGGCGGCGCCTCCCGACTGCGCAAGGCGCAGCGGCTGGGGGCGCGCAGCGCGGGGATGATCCGCTTCGGCCGCGGCCGCTGCTTCGACCTTGCCCTCGCCCACGGCTCCAACGACCTGGCGATCGCGGCGAAGCTGCTCGGCGTCCCCGAGGCCAACATGCACGACTACGAGTACGCGGTCACCCAGCACCGGATCGGCTGTCGCCTCGCCCGGCGGGTGATGTTCCCCGACTCGGTCCCGGCCGAGCGCCTGCGCCGTTTCGGCGTCGGCCCCGAGAAGCTCTTTCCCTACCCGGGGTTGAAGGAGGAGTACTACCTCTACGACTTCGAGCCGGACCCCGATGCCTTGGAGCGGCTTTCGGTTGACACCGGCCGGGTCGTGGTCGTCGTCCGCCCGCCGCCCGACGTCTCGCTCTACCACCGTAAGTCGAACCCGCTCTTCCCCAAAGTGCTGCAGCGGCTCGGCAGCGACAGCGAGGTGCACGCGATCGTCCTGCCCCGCACGCAGGCGCAGCGCGAGCTGGTCGAGAGCCTGGCGCTGCCCTCGCTGATCGTGCCGCCGGGTGCGGTCGAGGCGCAGAGCCTGGTCGCGCTCGCCGATCTCGTCGTCTCCGCTGGCGGCACGATGAACCGCGAGGCGGCTGCGCTCGGCACGCCCGTATACACCACCTACGGCGGTCGTCTCGGCGGGGTCGACGAAGCGCTGATCAGGTCGGGCCGGCTGCGGCCGCTGACCGACCCGCGCGCGATCCAGCTCGAGAAGCGCGACCTCGACGCGGCTCCGACCAGGCGAGACCCTGGTCTCCTCGTCGAGACGATCCTAGGTACCGTCGGAGCCGACCATCCCGCGGCAAGCCACATCTCGAGCTGACTCTCTCGCTCTGCCCGACGACGTCCAGGCCGAGCTGGAGCATTTCATCGCGCTCGCCGGCGACGGGGAGTCGCGCCCAGTCGACCCGGTTCTGCGCGGCCTCGACATCCTCATCTCGGCGGCGTTCCTGCTGGTGCTCCTGCCGCTGTTGGCGCTGACCGCGCTTGCGATCGTTCTCACCTCCGGCCGCCCGCTCTTCTACCACGGCGCCCGCGTGGGGCGGGGCGGCCGGCTCTTCCGCATGTACAAGTTCCGCACCCTGAAGCCCGATGCCGAGGTGCGACTGGGGCCGTACCTGGGGGAGGAGCTGTCGCGGCGGACCGAACTCGAGGTGACCCGGATCGGCCGGGCGCTGCGCGCGATCCACCTCGACGAGGTGCCGCAGCTGTGGAACGTCCTGCGCGGCGACATGGCGGTGGTCGGGCCGCGGCCGATCCGGCCCGCCTTCTTCACCGAGCTCTGCCGCGAGATCCCGCAGTACTGGCAGCGACTGGTCGTTCGCCCCGGGGTCACCGGCTTCGCCCAGACGCGGATGACCCGCGAGGAGTCGTGGGCCGACAAGCTCGCCCACGACATGGAGTACATAGCCGACCGCTCCGTCCCCCTCTACGTAAGCGTCCTCTTCGCCACCGTGGTCAAGGTCGTGGGCCGCGGCCCCGCCGCCCCCGGCTGACGTGCCGGTGATCAGCGGTCCATATAGGTGCAAAATCACCGGCACGTCCGTTTAGGCCTGAGAGACTGCCGCCATGTGCGGGATCTGTGGTGTGGCCGGGGCCGAGGTGGACGTCGAGGCTGTCAGGCGAATGAACTCTCGGCTCGTCCATCGCGGGCCCGACAGCGAGGGTGTCTTCGAGGACGATGGGGTTGCGCTGGCGATGCGGCGCCTCTCGATCATCGACCTCGAGCACGGCGATCAGCCGATCTCCAACGAGGACGGCAGCGTCACCGTCGTCCAGAACGGCGAGATCTACAACTACCGCGAGCTGCGCGCCGAGCTCGAACGCGCGGGCCACCGCTTCGCCACCGCCTCCGACACCGAGGTCCTGGTCCACCTCTACGAGCAGCACGGCGAGGGATTCGTCGAGCGCCTGCGGGGGATGTTCGCGATCGCCCTCTGGGACGGGCGTGAGCGACGCCTGCTCCTGGCTCGCGATCGCTTCGGGATCAAGCCGCTCTACTACCGCCAGGTCGACGGCACGCTCTCCTTCGCCTCCGAGCTGAAGGCGATGCTGGAGCAGCCCGGCTTCTCGCGCCAGATCGACCCCGAGGCGGTTGCCGCCTACCTCGCCTTCAACTCGATCCCGGCGCCGCTGACGATCTTCGCCGAGGCGCGCAAGCTGCCCGCCGGCACGGTGGCCGTCTGGCGCGACGGCGAGCTGACCCAGAGGCGCTACGCACGCCCCGCGCCGCTCCCCGCCGGGCAGACCAGGCGCCGCCCCGCGGGTGAGCTGGCCGCCGAGCTGCGCGAGACCCTGCGCGGCTCGATCCGCGCCCACCTCGTCGCCGACGTCCCCGTCGGCGTGCTGCTCTCCGGCGGGGTCGACTCGGCCGGGATCGTCGCCCTCGCCGCCGGCGAGCAGCCCGACCCGGTGAAGACCTTCTCTGTCGGCTTCGAGGAGGCGAGCTTCGACGAGCTCGACCGGGCCCGTCTCGTCGCCGAGCGCTACCGCACCGAGCACCACGAGATCGTCCTGCGGCCCGATGCGATCGAGCTCTTCCCCAAGCTGGTCGAAGCCTTCGACGAGCCCTTCGGCGACTCCTCGGCGCTGCCCACCTACCTCGTCTCCGAGCTGGCCGCCGGCGAGGTCAAGGTCGCCCTCTCGGGGGAGGGCGGCGACGAGCTCTTCGGCGGCTACTACACCTACGTCGCCGATCTGCTCGCGCCGCGGGTGGGCCGCCTCGCGGCGCTCGCGGCGCCGCTGGCCGAGCTGCTGCCGAGCTCGGACTCCAAGGTCAGCCTCGATTACAAAGCGAAGCGCTTCGCACGCGGTGCGGCGCTGCCGCCGTTGGAGCG
This sequence comes from Solirubrobacterales bacterium, assembly GCA_036376775.1. Lineage (GTDB taxonomy): Bacteria > Actinomycetota > Thermoleophilia > Solirubrobacterales > 70-9 > VRUE01. The sequence continues at coordinate 3,234 of DASUZP010000185.1, forward strand.
CCACCACGCCTGGAAGGAGATCTTCTCGCGGCAGACGCAGGCCGCGCTGCTCGGCGTTCGCGACCCCGATTGGGATCCGGTCGACATCTACCGCGAGCGCTACGGAGAGACCGCCGGCGCCGAACCGCTCGCCCGCCTGCAGGACGTCGACCTCGGCATCTACCTGGTCGACGACCTGCTGGTCAAGACCGACCGCTCGAGCATGGCGCACTCGCTTGAGCTGCGCGTCCCCTTTCTCGACAACGAGGTGGCGACGATGGCGCTCGGCCTCGGCACGCCGCTCAAGGTGCGCGGCCTGGCCAAGAAGCGGCTGCTGCGGCAAGCCTTGGCGCCGTTGCTGCCAAAGCAGATCCTGCGCGGGCCGAAGCAGGGCTTCTCGATCCCGGTCGCCGCCTGGCTGCGGGGCCCGCTGCAGGGCTTCGCCCGCGAAGTGCTCTCGGCCGACTCGCTCTCGCGGCAGGGCTGGCTCGACCCGGCCACGGTCAGCGGCCTGCTCGACGCCCACTGCTCGGGGCGCGAGGACCTCAGCCGCCAACTCTGGGGCCTGATCGCCTTCACGCTCTGGTTCGACAGGTACGCGAACTAGTGTCTCTGGATCGATGTCCGACGCGCTCGAAGCCCTTGCCGCCTTCCTTCTCGCGGGTCTCCTGGCGTTGCTGCTGGTGCCGCTCACCGATCGGGTGGCGCGCCGCATCGGGGCCATCGACTACCCCGACGACCAGCGCTCGCTGCATGCCGCGCCGACGCCGCGGCTCGGCGGGTTGGCGATATTCGCCGCGGTTCTCGTCGCCGCCCTGATCTGGCTGCCCTGGAACGCCGAGACGCGGGCGATTCTCGCCGGCGCGGCGCTGATCACCGCGGTGGGCATGCTCGACGACGTCTACGAGCTGAATGCGGCGACCAAGCTGCTCGGCCAGACCGCCGCGGTGATCGTGCCGGTCTCGGCCGGGGTGACGGTGGACAGCTTCACGGTGCCTTTTCTCGGTCAGCTGAACCCTGGCTCGGTCGACCTGCTGGGCCTGCCCGGGGGCGGCTCGATCGACCTCGGCGACGTCGGCACGACGATCGGCATCGTCGCGATGATCAACGTGATCAACCTGATCGACGGCGTCGACGGGCTGGCTGCGGGTGTCTGTCTGATCTCGGGCATTGCCCTGGCGGTGATCGCGCTTTCGCTGGATCGCACCGCCGCGGGCGTGCTGGCGGCGCTGACCGCGGGCGCCTCGCTCGGCTTCCTCCGTCACGGTTTCCCGCCGGCCAGCACCTTCATGGGGGACACGGGCTCCAACCTGCTCGGCTTCCTGCTCGGCGTCGTCGCCGTCCAGGGCGCGTTGAAGACGAATGCCGTGATCGCCCTCTTCCTGCCCCTGATCGTCCTCACCGTGCCGATCCTCGACACCGGCTTCGTCGTCGCCAAGCGGCTCAAATACGGCCGCCCGGTCTACAAAGGCGACCGTTGGCACTTCCACCACCGGATGGAAAACATCGGCTTCTCGCAACGACGAACGCTCGCCTATCTCTACGGCTGGACCGCGGTCATGGCGGCCCTCGCCCTCGCCCTCCGCTTCGTCCCCTACAGCGATGACCACGGCAACTTCGATCCCCTCTGGACCGCGGTGACGGCCGCCTTCGGCCTACTCGCCCTGGCGGCAAGCGTGTACTTGGTCTACGTCCTCGAGATCCTCAAGCTGCGCCGCTTCGGCCGCGTAGATCCAGAGACTGGCGAGTTCGGCGTCGTCGACCCCGAGACCGGTGAGTTCGAAGCAATCTTGCCCGCCGATGAGAGCCCATCCCGGTAGGGGTGGAGCGTCTTGTACTTTTTCTGCGGCGACGTCCGCGGACAGCAGATAGCTGCCTTCAGAAAAAGTTAAGCGGAACCCCTGCCGGGATGGGCTCTCAACACCTCGCCGACACTTTGTGCGAGGTTGTAACAAGCCTCACGAACTGGCTCTAGAAAGCGGATCGTCGGGCCTTTCGGATATAGTCGCTCGTCCGCCCGCTCGTTCCGAGACGGGCGGTGTTATGTCTCCTCCCAAGCATGTCGATCTCCTGGTGCTAGCCGCCGCCCTCGCCGTGTTCGTAGCCGGAGGGTTGTCCCTGCTCGGCTACGCCGTCGCCGCCGCGGCCTGGCTCGCGCAGCGGGGGATCCAGGTGCTCGCGACCCGCCGGACCGCGGCCGAACTGGGGGCGGGCAACCGCCAGCGGGCGATGGGGATCGTCGCCGCGACGACGCTGGGCCGGGTCTGGTTGATGGTCACCGCTGTCCTGCTCGGCGGGATCGTCGAGCGCGAGGCGGGGCTCGCCGCCGCCGTCCTGCTGCTCGTTCTCTTCACGATTTCATTCGCCGCCCAGGGGATCGCCCACCTCCTGGAGCCCGAAGGGCAGGCCGGATGAAGACCAAAACCAAAGTCCTGATCGGCATCGGTGCCTACTTCGCGGTCGCGATCCTGATGCTGCTGATCTTCGGCAGCTCGGGCAAAGACGAATCGTTCCAGCCGCAGAACGAGTTCAAGCTCGAACCGTGGATCTCGATCCACCTCGCCGGCATCGACCTGAGCATCAACAAGGCGGTGCTCTATCTGGTCCTGGCGAGCGCGCTGACGATCTTCGTCATGGTCTGGATCTCGCGTCGCATGGCGCAGAAGCCGAACCGCGTGCAGACGGCGATCGAGGTCGCCTATGACATGACCAAGAACACGATCACCGGCGGCAACCTCGAGCCGAAAATGGCGGCGCGCTGGTTTCCCTTCCTGGCCGCGCTCTTCTTCTGGATCTGGTTCTCGAACATGCTCGGCTTCCTGCCGCTGCCGACCAACACCGAGCACGCGGTCGACGTCTTCGGCCTCGAAATCCCCTCCTTCGCGATCTACGCGGCGACCGCCAACCTCTCGATCCCGCTGGTCCTCACCCTGGTCGTCTGGCTCTCCTACCACTTCGAAGGCGTCCGCTCCAAGGGCCTGATCAAGTACCTGGCCAGCTGGCTGCCGCCGGGCCTGGAGGAGATGAACCCGATCGGCAAGGCCTTCATCTTCGTGATCGAGGCGATCTCGCACTTCGCCCGCCTGATCTCGCTCTCGGTGCGACTCTTCGCCAACATCCTCGCCGGCCACCTGCTGCTGCTCTTCATGGGAGGTGGGCTGGCGGTTCTGCTCGGCATCGCCGCTCTCGGCGCCCTCACCTTCCCGCTCGCATTCTTCTTCTTCGTGCTCGAGGTCGGTCTTATCGCGACCCTTCAGGCATTTATCTTCTCGACCCTCACTGCGATCTACCTTGGCGGAGCGACCTCCGCCAGCCACTAGAAAAGGAGCCTGTTCTCAATGGATCTGTCCCCTGTAGTCGCCGCGATCTCCGATGAAGGGATCGAATCAGCCGGCAAGGCAATCGCCCTCGGCGTCGGCGCCGGCCTCGGCTCGATCGGCGCCGGTATCGGCATCGGCTTCATCTTCGGCAAGGAGATCGAGTCGGTCGCCCGTCAGCCCGAGATGAAAGACGAGCTACAGAGCATCCGCTGGCTCGGCTTCGCGCTGACCGAGGCGGTCGCCTTCTACACCTTCATCTTCGGCCTGATCGCCTTCTTCCTCTAGGCCGGACACGTGGAGCTCTTTGGCCACATAACGGGTTTGATCCCACTCGCGGCGGAGGCCGCCAAGGAGGAAGGCGGCAGCTTCTTGGTCTCACCGGGCCTTGGCCTGATGATCTGGACGCTGGTCCTCTTCCTCTTCACGATGTGGGTGTTGAGCAAGGTCGCCTTCCCGAAAATCCAGGAGGCGCTCGACAAGCGCGCCAAAACGATCGCCGAGTCGATCGAGGCGGCCGAACGGCAGCGCCGCGAGTCCGACGAGCTGCTCGAGGAGTACCGGGGCCGGCTCGCCGAGGCCCGCGAGCAGGCCGACGACATCATGGCCCGCGCCCGCAAGGCGGCTGAAACCGCCGAAGCGGAGGCGACCACGGCGGGCAAGGAGAAGCGCGAGGAGCTGGTCGCGGCTGCCACGCGCGACATCGAAGCGGAGACGCGGCGCTCGTTGCAGCAGATCCGCAAGGAGGTCGCCGACCTGACCGTGCTGGCCACCGAGAAGGTGACCCGCAAGAGCCTCACCCCGGACGACCAGCGCCGCCTGGTCGAGGAGGCGCTCAGCGAGGTCGATTTCACCTCCCTCTCGGGGGCGGAGAACTAAGCACGATGCCCGAGGCAGCTCGCGTATACGCCGAAGCCCTCTTCGATGTGGCGAAGGAGAAGGGCAAGCTCGATGCGATCGGGGCCGATCTCGGCCAGTTCGCCGATGCCGTCTCGAGCGATCGCGACCTGCAGGTCTTCTTCTTCAGCCCGCACTTCGCTTCGGCCGAGAAGGCCGACGGGCTGCGGCGGGCTGTCGCCGACGCCGACACGGAGTTGGTCAACTTCCTCGAGCTGCTGATCGAGAAGCAGCGGATGACGGAGGTCTTCCGCATCCGTCGCGAGTTCGAGCAGTTGTGGAAGAAGGAGAGCAAGCGCATCGATGTGACCGTGACCAGCGCGGTCGAGCTGGACCCGGCCGTGGTGACCAAGGTCGGCGAGGAGATCGAGCGGCAGACCGGCCAAAAGGTTGAGCTGGCCAGTCGCGTCGACGGCGAGATCCTCGGCGGCATCGTCCTGCAGGTCGGCAACATGGT
>DASUZP010000186.1:0-12057 GCA_036376775.1 Solirubrobacterales bacterium
GACTTGCGAGGTAGTCCGTCGCGGACTCGTCGGCGCGGAGATGGTCGATGAGCACGCTGGTATCGAGAACGACGCTCAACGCTCGAATCCAGACAGCCGCTCAGCATCTCCTCGGCGCAGACCCTCGACGTACTCGGCTCCCTCTTCAAGGTGAGCGGCAATTCCCGCGGTCTCTGCAACGGCTTTCTGCCATTGCGCCCGCCAGGCTGAGCTGTCCTGGTCCTCTCGCGTCAGGTATTCGTCAACAGCTCGGCGGATGACCATCGAGCGCGTTGCTCCCTCAGCGGCGGCGCGCTGATCGAGGCGAATCGTCTGATCGTCATCCAGGTAAATCTGAGTTCGATGCATGATGTATAAGGATACATCACCAAACGAGGGACAGGGCGACGCGGCTACGCACCGCACGCCGACTTGCCCTTGAACGCACCCGATCGTTCATCGAGCCGGCGGGTCGTCGACCTCGACCTCGCGTGCGGCGCGGGATTCGAGGTCGTAGACGAATCCGCACACCTCGGTGCCGGGCGGTAGAAGGTTGGACCTTCTAACCGCTTGGACGTCTACGCCCAGCGCCTCGATGGGGTCGGCGATGACGAGGAAGTCCATCTCGGGCTCGGCGCCGGGCGGGAGCCGGCTGCGGAGCTGCTCGTCGGTGTGCTCGGCCATGGCGCAGTCGGTGTGGTGGACGACCAGGATGCGCTCGGTCCCCATCGCGCAGGAAGCGGCCAGGGAACGCAGCACGTCGGCGGTGACGCGCCCGCCGGCGTTGCGCGCGACGTGCACGGCCTCGGGCCAGAGGTCGAGAAATCCGGCGGCGTCGAGACGGGCGTCCATACAGGTCACGATTGCGGTGCGCGGCTCTGCGGGAGTCATCGTCGCGGCATCTTAAAAGCCTCGGCGAGGAGACGGATGCCGTGCTCGATCGCCGGCTCCGCGAGGCAGCCGAAGCCGAGCACCAGGCCGGGTGGACCCGCCGGGTTGAAGCGGTGCAGCGAGATGCCCTCGATCCCGACTCCCCGCTCGGCCGCAGCGGCGACGAGCCTGCCCTCGTCGATCTCCTGCGGTAACTCGACCAGCTCGAAGAGGCCGGCCGCGCCCGCGCGGACACGGGCCTCGGGCAGGTGCCGGCCGAGGGCGTCGAGCAGCGTCTCGCGACGCCGCTGGTAACGGAGGCGCATGCGGCGAACGTGGCGATCGAGCTCGCCGCGCTCGATGAAGTCGTGCAGGGCGAGCTGGCCGATCGCCTCCGAACCGCCGTCCTCGACCGTCTTCGCCTCGATCAGCGACCACGCCAGCCAGGAGGGCAGCAGGGCCCAGCCGAGCCGCATTCCCGGAGTCAGCCGCTTGCTGGCCGAGCCGATGTAGGCGACGCGTTCGGGCGCCAGACCCTGCAGGGCGCCGAGGCTGTTGCCGTCGTAGCGGTACTCGGCGTCGAAGTCGTCCTCGACGATCAGACGCTCGCCGTCTTCCGCCCACTCGATCAGGGCGGCGCGTCGCTCGCGACTGAGCACGACGCCGGTCGGAAACTGGTGTGCGGGGGTGACGACCACGGCGCTCACCGCCGCGGCCTCGAGCGCGTCGACCCGGATGCCGTCGTCGTCGACAGGGACCGGCACGACCTCGAGCCGGGCGTGCTCGACGATCAGGCGATGCGGATGCCAACCGGGATCCTCCAGCCCCACCCGCTCGACACCCCGATCGGCCAGCCAGCGGCAGAGCAGCGAGAAGGCCTGGGCGAAGCCGGTGCAGACCAGCGTCTGCTCGGGCTCCGCGGCCGCACCGCGCACCCTGCCCAGGTAGTCGGCCAACGCCCCTCGCAACGCCGGCACGCCGCGCGGGTCCGGGTAGCCGACAGCGTCGATCGGCGCCTGCCGCCAAGCGGCGCGCAGCGATCGCAACCAGCGATCGCGCGGAAAGCCGGCAAGATCGGGTAGACCGGGGTGGAAGTGGTAGGGGAAGCTCGGCAGCATCGAGCGGGCCGGCGGCCGCATCCCCGTCGCGCGAACCGTGCGCGCCACCCGCACGGGCGCGCCCTGGCTGGCGAGAAGGTAACCCTCGGCAGCCAACTGGCTGTAGGCCTCGGTGACGACGCCGCGCGAGATCCCCAGCTCCTTTGCCAACGCACGGCTCGAAGGCAGTCGCGCTCCGGCAGCGAGCCGGCCGGCCTGAATGCTCTCCCGGATCGACCGCTCGATCTGCTCGTGCAGCGGCAGCTCGGCGCCGCGCTCAAGCTCGATCAGGATGCCCGGCCCACCAACTGGACCTTTATATCTAGCCATTACTGGAACTGTATATCGAACCAGTATGCACGTAGAGTGCGGTGTCCCCCACGCCTGAGGAGGACTCCATGGAGCGGCAGAACGGCAGTAGGAACGCGATCACCATCGTCGGCGGCGGTCTCGCCGGCCTCACCGCGGCGATCGCCTGCGCCGAGCACGGCCGCAAGGTGCGCCTGCTCGAGGCGCACGAAGCTCTCGGCGGACGTGCGCGCAGCAGCGTCGGCCCTTACAAGGCCAACCTCGGTCCCCATGTCATCTATAAGGACGGCGCTTTCTGGGCCTGGCTGGTCGAGCGCGACCTGCTACCGGCTTACGCGGGGCCACCGCTCTCGGGAATCCGCTTCCGCTGGCAGGGGAAGACGCGGCGGACGCCGCCGCTCGGCACGGTGCCTTCGGTGCTGCGGTTGCGCGGGCGCGAGGCTCCGGTCGACGTCGACTTCCGCAGCTGGGCCGCCTCCCACAGCGACGAGCGCACCGCGGAGATGCTCTCCGCCGCCGCCGGCGTCTACACCTTCCACCACGACCCGGGCGAGCTTTCGGCGGCCTTCGTCTGGAAGCACTCGGTCCGGGTCCTGCTCAGCCCACCCCCGACCGCGCGCTACCTGATCGGCGGCTGGAGCGCCCTGGTCGGCTCGCTCGAGGCGCGGGTGCGGCAGCTCGGGGTGGAGGTCGAGACCGGGGCTCGCGTCGACTCCCTGCCGAGCTCGCCGACGATCGTCGCCACGGAGCTCGAGCACGCCCGCACCCTGCTCGGCGACGACTCGCTCGCCTGGCCGAGCGGCAACACCGTCTGCCTGGATCTCGGCCTCACTCGACGCCGCGGCGATCCGTTCGTCGTCTCCGATCTCGACGAGGCCGGCTGGATCGAGCGCTTCAGCGCACCCGATCCGTCGCTCGCCCCCGCGGGCGAGGAGCTCGTACAGGCACAGCTTCCGATCCGGCCTGGCGAGAACATCGACGCGGCGGCACTGCGCCTCGATCGCCTGCTCGACGTCTCGCTGCCGGGCTGGCGCGAGCGCGAGACCTGGCGGCGACGGCAGGCGATGAACGCCCGCACGGGGCCGCTCGACTACCCGGGCAAGAGCTGGCGCGACCGTCCCGCGATCGACCGCGGCGACGGCGTCTTCCTCGCCGGCGACATGGTCGCCGCCCCGGGCCTCCTCTCCGAGGTCTCCTGGGCGAGCGCGGTCGAGGCGAGTCGCCTCGCGCTGGAGGCCGCGACGCATGACGAGGCCCGGCTCAGGCGCGTCGCGTAGGGCTCAGCCGACCGCTTCGATCGCCCGTTCGGCCTGCCCCAGGGTCGGGCCGTCCTGGAGCGTGCGCGTGCCCTGCGGCCCGCTGACGATCAGCGCCTGGCCGGCGCGGATGCCGAGGTTCATACCCAGGTCTTCATAGCTTTCGAGCGTCCGCGCGATCGCGCCGTCGGAACCGCCCTCGCTGTCGAGGTATTCCTGCCATTCGGGCACGTCGAGCTCGCCGATCGCACCGGCCAGCGAGGCCATGAACTCGTTGTCGATCCCGAACCGCTGCGCCTCTTCCTGGTTGACGAAGAAGAGGTAGGCGTACTGCCATCCGTAGCCTTGCTGGGCCGCCGCCTCGGCACCGAAGAAGCCGAGCTCGAGCGGATTCTCGGCGACCGAGTAATGGCGCATCAACAGCTTCGCCGTTCCCGGCCGTGCATATTTTTCGACCAGGCCGGGGATCGTGGCGAGGAAGTCCGCGCGGCAGTTGCCGCATTGCAGGTCGTCGAAGACCTGGATCGAGACCGGCGCGTCGTCGGAACCGAGCCGGTCGCCTTCCTGCGGCACGCCGCCGAAGAGCTCCTGAGCGGTGGCGATGCCTTCGAGCCTGACCACATCGCTCCCCGCTTCCTTGGTCGAGATATCGACCAGCGCGTAGCCAAGCCCGCCGAGCGCGAGGCCGAGCGCGAGGATCACCCAGAGCCGGCCCCGGCGGGGGATCGGCGTGGCGGCTGCTTCTGACACCGCTGCATTATCGCGGGCGGGCGCGCTCGGCCCACCTCGATCTACGCAAAGAGCGTCCCGATCGGGTTGACACGTCCGCCTCCCGGGGTAAAACTGGACATACCCGATTTCAACTACCTGGGAGGTCCGCCGTGGCCAATCACCTCACCCCGTCCGAGCTTGCCGACGAGCTGCGCATGAAACGGCAGGAGGTGATCGGCAAATGCGTCGAGATGCATATCCCGATCTTCCACGGACGTATCGACAAATCGCTCTTCCAGACCTCACTGCGACAGACCTCTGGATCGGCGACGGCAAAAGAGCGTACGAGCCGCATAGCTCTACGGTAACTGTCCACTAGACTCCCCGCCGTGGAGGAGCGGGGAACGAAATCGGCCACGCTTGCGGACCTGCTGCCGCGTGCTGCGCGGCTCTACGGCAGCGCTCCGGCGATCCAGTTCAAGGACGGCGAGGCGTGGGTCAAGCGCAGTTTCATCGAGGTCGAGGAGACCGTGCGCGAGCTGGCCCTCGGCCTGGTCGATCTCGGCGTCGACAGGGGGGACAAGGTCTCGATCCTCGCCAACACCCGCCCCGAGTGGACCTACTTCGACTTCGCGGCTCTCTCGATCGGCGCCACGGTCGTCCCGATCTACCAGACCAACTCGCCGGAGGAGTGTCAGTACGTTCTGGAGAACTCCGACGCCAAGGTCGTCGTGGTCGAGGACGACGAGCAGCTGGAGAAGATCCGCGCCGTGCGCGACCGGCTTCCCCTGTTGGAGCAGGTGGTGCGGATGACGGGCAGCAGCGACGATGCGATCTCGCTCGAGGACCTGGCTTCGCGCGGCGCCGGCCGCGACGGCGCCGAGTGGGAGCGACGCTGGAGCGCCGTCACCCCGGAGGACATCTGCACCTTCATCTACACCTCGGGGACGACCGGGCCGCCCAAGGGCTGCGTGATCAGCCACGGCAACTACCGGGCAATGCTCGACATGGTCAACCAGAACAGCGTGATCGAAGGCGAAGACATCACCTACCTCTACCTGCCTCTCGCCCACTCCTTCGCCCTGCTGATCCAGCTCGGCAGTTTCGACCTCGGCGCGACGATCGCCTACTGGGAGCGCGACCCGCTGAAGATCATGCCCAACCTGGCGGAGGTCAAACCGACCTACTTCCCCTCGGTGCCGCGCATCTTCGAGAAGATCTACACCCTCGCGACCAGCAGCATGGAGAAAGAGGGCGGCCTCAAAAAGGCGATCTTCGAGTGGTCGGTCCGAGTCGGCGGCAAGATGCGGGAAGCCGAACGTGCCGGCCGCCGGCCGGGCTTCCTACTGCGCAAGCAGTACGAGTTCGCCGACCGGAAAGTCCTCTCGAAAATCCGCGGCCTCTTCGGTGGAAAGCTGCGCCTCGCGGTCTCGGGAGCAGCGCCGATCAGCCCCGAGATCTTGCGTTTCTTCGACGCCGCCGGCGTGCTCGTGCTCGAGGGCTGGGGGATGACCGAGACTTCGACCGCGGCGACGATCTCGACCCCTGACGAATTCAAGATCGGCACGATCGGCAAACCCTTCCCCGGCTGCGAGATAAAAATCGCCGACGACGGCGAGATCCTGGTCAAGGGCCCCAACGTCTTCCAGGGCTACTACAAGAACGACGAGGCGACTCGCGAGACGATCGTCAATGGTTGGTTGCACACCGGCGATCTCGGCTCAATCGACGCCGACGGCTTCATCACGATCACCGGACGCAAAAAGGACATCATCATCACCGCCGGAGGCAAGAACATCACCCCGGCCAACCTCGAGAACGAGATCAAGCAGCACCCGCTGGTCTCCCAGTGCGTCGTGGTCGGCGACCGCCGGCCCTACCTGGTGGCACTGGTCACCCTCGACCCCGAAGAAGCGGTCGCCTACGCGAGCGAGCACGGTCTGCCCGAGGACCCGGCGCAGCTCGCCTCCGACGGCGGCGTGCGCGAGGCGATCGAGGCTCACCTGGCGAAAGTCAACGAGAAGTTCGCCAGGGTCGAGCAGGTCAAGAAGATCGCCATCCTCCCCCGCGACCTCTCGCAGGAAAACGGCGAGCTGACCCCGACCCTGAAGGTCAAGCGGGCGGTCGTCGCCGACAAGCATCAAGGCGAGATCGAGCAGCTATACGCCGGCTGAGGGCCTGGAGCCCGTCTCGTCAGGAGGCTTCGCCGGGGAGCAGCGCCGCGGTGGTCTGCTCGAGCACGCGGCGCCAGGCCGATGACTGCTCGGGCTCCTCTTCGGAGGCGCGCTCGACCGCACGGCGGACGCGGCGCTCGGAGATCTCGAGCCCGTGGCGCTCGGCGATCTCCTTGTAGCGGTCATAGTCCTGGGCGAGGGTGGCGGTGACCGACTCGAAGCCGTGGCGGGCAATCTGCAGGCGGCGCGAGTAGTCCATGATCGGCGTGCCGAACATCAGCTCGTCGTTGGGCTCGGGCTCGACCAGGATGATGTCGACGCCCGGGTACTTCTCCTGCCAGTGGGCGACCGCCTCGTGCAGGCGGGCGTGGGCGATCAGGCGGAAGGCCTGGTTGGCGATCGCCGGCAGACCCATGTCGGAGACTCGCCGCGCGCGACTCCCGAAGACCGTCGGGATCGTCTGCTCGAAGTCGTTTACATAGGGCACGAGGGGGTTCACCACGATGATGAACTTCGCCCCCTTCTCCACCGCGATGTCGACATTCGTGGTCGAGCGGATGCCGCCGTCGACCAGCTGGCGGCCCTTCAGCTCGACCGGCTTGTAGACGATCGGCAGCGCGGTCGAGCACTCGACCGCCTTGGAGATCGGCACGTCGTCCCAGCCCTTCTCGCCGAAGACGAGCCGCTCGCAGGTATCGAGGTCGGTTGCGGTCAGGTACAGCTCGCTGTCGAGCTGGCGAAAGTCGTTGATGCGGCCGGCGTCGGCGAGCGACTGCTCGACGTAGTCGGCGATCCCACCGCCGGAGTAGAGGCCGCTCGGCAGCGCCTCGGCCAGACCGACGCCGATGTCGATCGCCGAAAAGTCCCCCATCTGCACCAGCCTGCGCATCAACTCGAGCGAGCGCAGCGGCAGCAGCGCGGCCTTCTGCAGGAAGCCGAGGTAGTTGAACTTCAGCACCTTGTCGAGATCGAGGTCGTCGAGGTCCGAGGGCACCCGCTTGTTGATCACCTGCATCATCTCGTCGGGGGTGACGCCGTTGGCGAGCATCGTGGCGACGAAGGAGCCGGCGCTGGTGCCGACGTAGACATCGAAGTTATTGACCGTGCTGTTGACCGCCAGCAGGTCGAGCGCGCGCAGGGCGCCGATCTCGTAGACGCCGCCGGTGAAACCGCCGCCGCCGAGCACCAGAGCGGTCTTGGACGGTCGCTTGCGCCCCTTGCCCCGTTTGCGACGGGTGGGGGTCTCGATATCGACGACCTTGCCCATAAACATGGATTATCCCAGAGAGGGCGGGCGGGTCGGTGCGGGGAAGGAGGGAGTGTCCGCGCGTTGCTGGGTTTTCGCCAGGCTGGCCTTCATCTCTCGCTGAGTTTGTGGGGCGAAAAGAGGACGCCGCTGCCGCGCGGACACTCCCTCCTTCCCCCGTTAGCCGCTAACGCCGCTACCTTGCTTGGTTCGCGTGTTGCTACTTGGGATGAGACGAGCTGCGATTTGCCTTGCTGCGCTGGCGTTGCTGCTGCTTCCGGCCGCGGCTAGCGGGGCGAGCAACGTCTGTCAGCAGATGCAGGAACGGCTGGTTTATGGCGGCGGAGCGGCAAGCGGGTTGTTCGTCGTCGACGCGGAAACCGGCAAGCCCGTCTGCATGCGGGCGGCCAAGACGCCGCGGTCGTTGGCCTCGAACACGAAGCTGTTCACCACCTCGACCGCGCTCTCGCGCTTCGGTCCCGAGTACCGCATCCCGACCAAGCTCCTCACCGACGGCAGCATCGGCTTCAACGGCGTTCTCCACGGCAGCCTCTACCTGCAGGGCGGGGGCGATCCGGCGCTCGGCGTGCCCTCCTTCTATGACCGCTACGGCGGTGGCGTCGGCACGAACCTGCTCGCCCTCAGGGCCCAGCTGCGCTCGCTCGGCGTGCGGCAGGTGAGCGGACGGCTCTATGCCGACGACAGCGTTTTCGACCGTCTGCGCGGGGTCGCCGACTCCGGCTACGCGACCAGCCCCTATATCGGCCCGCTTTCGGGCCTCTCCTTCGACTCCGGCTACCGGGGCTCGATCGGCGAAGGCTTCACCTCCGATCCGGCGATGCTTGCGACGACGAAGCTGGCGGCGGCGCTGCGCTCCTCCGGCGTCGCCGTTCGCGCCCAGGTCGCCCGCGCGGTCACCCCCGCCGGCGCCGAAACGCTCGCCACCGTGCGCTCGCCGACCATGTCGCAGCTGGTCGAGGCGACCGACGTCTACTCCAACAACTTCTTCGCCGAGATGCTGGCCAAGCTGATCGGCGCCCACTTCGGCGGCGCCGGCTCGACCGCCGCCGGCACGGCGGCGATCGAGCGCTTTGCCCGCAGCCACGGCTCGGGCATCCACGCGGTCGACGGATCGGGGCTTACGCACGGCAATCGCGCCTCCCCGGCGCAGGTGGTCGACCTCCTGCGGGCGATGCAGCAGTCCCCGGTCGGCGATGAATTCATCCAGGACCTGGCGCTGACCGGCCACGAGGGGACCGTCGCCGACCGCATGCACGGCACCGCCGCCTACGGTCGCTGCCGCACCAAGACCGGCACCCTGACCGGGGTCAGCGCCCTCTCCGGCTACTGCTTCAACCGCAGTGGCCGCAAGATGATCTTCTCGATCCTGATGAACAGCGTCACCGACCTCTCCCTCGCCCACTACGAGCAGGACAAGATCGCGAGCCTGGTCGCCTCTTACTGAGCCCGAGGGAGGGCTACCCAAGCAGCGCCCTCAGCCCAGCCTCATCGAGAATCTCGGCCTCGAGTTTCTCCGCCTTGGCCAGCTTCGAGCCAGGATTCTCGCCGGCGACGACGTAATCGGTCTTCTTCGAGACCGAGTTGACCACCTTGCCGCCCGCCGTCTTGATCAGCGCCGCGGCCTGCTCGCGGGTCAGCTCCGGCAGGGTGCCGGTGAGGACCAGGGTCTTGCCCTCGAGCGGACCACCCTCTGCGCGCCGTTCCGAGGCGTCCTGCTCCAATCGCAGGCCCTTCTCGCGCAGCTTCTCGACCAGCGCCCAGGTCGGCTCGTCGGCGAGCGACTCGGCTATCTGCACGGCCATGATCGGTCCGACGCCCTCGACCTCCTCGATCCGCTCCGGATCGGCTTCGTGCAGCGCGTCGATCGAGCCGAAATGATCGGCGAGCGCCTCTGCGGTCACGTAACCGACACCAGGGAGCCCGAGGGCGTAGAGGACGCGTTTGAACGGGCGCGAGCGCGAGGAGTCGATTGCCGCCAGCAGGTTGCGGGCGGAGACCTCGGCGAAGCGGTCCATCCCCACGAGCTGCTCCTCGCTCAGGTCATAGATGTCGCCGACATCGGCTATCAGGCCTTCTTCAAGAAAGCGCGCCGCCTGCTTCTCGCCGAAGCCGTCGATGTCCATCGCCCCCTTGCTGACGAAGTGCTTGACGTGCTGGAAGGACTGGCCAGGACAGCCGGTGCGATTGGGGCAGATCGTGAACACGGCGCCCTCGGGCTTGACCGTCTCCGTACCGCAGGCGGGGCACTTCTTCGGCGGCCTCGGTTTGCGTGCGCTCTTGTTCTCGCGTTTCTGGACCAGCGGCGAGACCACCTGGGGAATCACGTCTCCGGCCCGCATCACCACCACCTCATCGCCGACCCGCACGTCCTTGCGGGCCAGGTCCTCCTCGTTGTGGAGAGTCGCGGTGGAAACGGTGACGCCACCGACGTGAACCGGCTCCAGCATCGCGAACGGGACCAGATGGCCGGTGCGGCCGACGTTCCAGACGACGCTGTTCATCCGCGTCGTCGCCGTCGTCGGCGGAAACTTCCAGGCGATCGCCCAGCGCGGCTCGCGCCCGACCACGCCCAGCTCCCGCCACAGCGCCCGCTCGTCGACCTTGACCACGACCCCGTCGATCTCGTAGTCGAGCTCCTCGCGCCGCTCCTCCCACCAGTGGCAGCGCTCGACCACGCCCTCGACTCCCCGGTGATGGCCGGTGTCGGGGTTGACCTTGAAGCCACGTTCGCCCAGCCATTCGACCTCGTCCATGTGGGTGGCGAGCTCGAGGCCCTGGACCGCGCCGATCCCGTAGCACCAGGTGGAGAGCGGCCGTTCCGCGGCCAGGGCCGGGTCCAGCTGGCGGATCGAGCCCGCGGCGGAGTTGCGTGGGTTGGCGAAAGTCGGTTCTTCGGCTTCGGCACGGCGCTCGTTGAGCGCTTTGAAGGCAGCGATCGGCAAGTAGACCTCGCCGCGGACTTCGATCAGCTCCGGCGCCTTCGAGATCCGCAGGGGCACCGAGCCGATCGTGCGCAGATTCTGGGTCACGTCCTCGCCGACCCGGCCGTCGCCGCGGGTGGCGCCGCGGACCAGCACCCCGTCCGCGTAGGTGAGCGAGATCGCCAAGCCGTCGATCTTCGGCTCGGTCGTGTAGCTGAACTCCGAGGCGGTTATGTCGAGCCGCTTCAGATAGTTGGCAAGCCGGTTCTCCCAGCCACGCAGCTCCTCCTCGTTGCGGGCGTTCCCCAGCGAGAGCATCTGCTCGACGTGCTCGACCTGCTCGAAACGGTCCAGCGGTGGCGCTCCCACCCGCTGGGTGGGCGAGTCGGCGGTTCGCAGCTCTGGGTTGTCGGCCTCGATCGCCCGCAGCTCGTCGAGCAGGGCGTCGTACTCGTCGTCGCCGATCTCGGGTTCGTCGTGGACGTAGTAGAGCCGGTTGTGACGCTCCAGCTCCCGCCGCAACTCGGCAGCCCGCTGTGCCTGAGCGTCGCTCACGCCGCCGGAGCGCTCGCCGCCAGCATCTCCTCGAAGCGCCAGCCGCGCAGCCGTTCGAGGCCGCCGTGGTCGGTGAGATCGAAATGGATAGGGGTCACCGCGATCCGGCCCTGGGAGACCGCCATCAGGTCGGTTCCCTCGAGCTCTTCGAAACCCGGCTGCCAGCCGTAGATCTCGTAGTGACGCCGGCCGTCCTCGTCCTCGGAGACCAACCTCAGCTCGTCGTTATAGACGCGTTTGCCGAGCTTGGTCACCTCGATCCCGCTCGGCTCGCCGGCGGGGCAGTTGACGTTGATCAGCGTCTCAGGTGGCATCGGCTCGTTCCTCAGCGAAGCGACCAGTTGGGCGACGAAGAGAGCTGCAACGCCAAAGTCAAAGCGACCGCTGACGTAGCCCATGCCGCCGCCCGAGGACTGTTGGGAGATCGCCACCGCGGGGATGCCGAGGACGATTCCCTCGAAAGCGGCGGCGACGGTGCCCGAGTAGGTGATGTCGTCGCCGAGGTTGGCGCCGTGATTGATCCCGGAGACGATCAGGTCGGGTCGGTGACCGACCAGGCCGAGCTCGGCGAAGCGGACGCAGTCGACCGGGGTGCCGTCGGTGGCGAAGCCGCGGTCGCCATCGCCGAACTCGACCTCCTCTACCGTCAGCGGCGAGCGGGTCGTGATGCTGCGGGCGGTGGCGCTGCGGTTCGAGTCGGGCGCGATCACGTCGACCTCGACGCCGTCGACGTCGCGCAGGGCGCGGCGGGCGGCTTGAAGTCCAGGGGCTGAGATGCCATCGTCGTTGGTCAGGAGAACGCGCACGGGAGCCGATTCTAGGGACGGGGGAGGGGGTGTCCTCGCCTTGCTGGGTTTTCGCCGCTTGCGCTAGTGGCCGTCCGAGATCGTCGGTGGGGCGAAAAGAGGACGCCGCTGC
>DASUZP010000187.1:0-7373 GCA_036376775.1 Solirubrobacterales bacterium
ACTGACTTGTTCCCGTCCTATAGTCCGGGAAACCGCGAAGACCGGAGCGGCCGTCGCTGTGAGGGGTCGATGCTGTCGAAGACATCGGGGTCGGTCAGGTAATGATGAGCGACGACGATCAAGCCGTCTTCGACCTGGTCCCGAGCCCAAAAGCGGGTGGGGGCGGCGTCTCCCTCTCGCAGCAGCTCGCCGATCGCGACCACCTCGCCATCGCGCTCTCCGCGGATGTTGCGTAAGTCGATCCTGTAACGGTGACCGAGCTTGTCCAGTTGCGCGAACCATTCGCGCACTCCGTCGTGGCCGCGGTAGTAACGCTCGAGCCCGTCGAGCCTGAGCGGGTAAAAACGCACGTCATCGCTCATGCAGGCGAGCATGCCGTCGAGATCGCGCACGTTAAAGGCGTCGATCCATTTCGAGACAGGCGCTTCCGGGGAATGCCGCACGTAACCTCCGACAAGTCATCTCCGGAGAGCCGAATCGTGGCCTCGACAACCACCCACGTGCCCGTCCATATGCCAACACCAGCGCGAACTCCGGAGAGGAGAAACATCGGTGTCAGTGGGAACTATACCTCTGCTCGAGACAGACTGAATACACGGAGCTGCGCACCGGCGAATTGCCGGCGCAAGCTCAGCCGCTCGGGGCGACGCCGCCCGCAGTCACTCCTCCACCCGGCGCAGGAGCGGGGGCCGGAGCGGGCGTGGGTGATGGCGCCGGTTCCGATTCCGCTTCGGTCGGTGCCGCGTCGTCCTTCCCCTTTTTCGCTTCTTCCTCTTCTTCGCCTTCTTCGGTGAATTCTTCGAGTTCTTCGTATTCGCCGGAGGAGCTGGAGGAGCCGCTGGTGTGACTGCTGTCGAGGCCGGACAGTTCGGGCAGACTCGACGGTTGGTTGAATTCGGGGCAGTTCCCGGCGGCCGCCGATTCCATGAAGGAGCGCCAGATCGGCCCGGCCGTCGGGCCGCCGAACCCGGTCGATTCGCGCGACTGCGGGTGACCGACCCAGACGGCGGTCGAATACAGCGGCGTGTAGCCGGCGAACCAGGCGTCGGAGAGATCCTCCGAGGTACCGGTCTTGCCCGCCTCGGCCGAGCAGCCCATGTAGGTGTAGCCGGCGCCGGTGCCCTGCGTGATCACGCCCTCCAGCAGCCTGGTGACTTCGTAGGCCTCGCCCTCGGTGAGCACCCGGTCGCCGGTGTCGGGATCGGGTTCGTCGACCTTGTCGGTCGGGAACTCGACCCGGGCGATCGCGGTCGGATCGTGGTGGATGCCGCCGCTGGCCAGGGTCGCGTAGGCGTCGGCCATTTCGAGCGGCGTGACGCCGATGCTGAGGCCGCCGATCGCCTCTGCCGGAACCGATTCCAGCGGCGCTTCGATGCCCATCTGGTGCGCGGTGTGGGTCACGTTTTCAGGGCCGACGTCGAGGTCCAGCTGGGCGAATACGACGTTTACCGACTCCCAGGTGGCAGAGGCGAGGGACATCGTGCCGCCGCCCGGCTCGGCGTTGTTGACGGTCCAGGTGCCCCCGTCGGGCAGGTCCAGCGTCTTCGGCGAGGTGCCATCGTAATAGGTGCTGTCGGGGTCGATGCCCTGCTTGATCGCGGTCGTCAGGACGAAGGTCTTGAACGAGGATCCGGGCTGACGGTGAGCCTGCCAGGCATAGTTGAATTCGCTTTCGCTGGCGGAGCCCTCGGTGGAGGCGAGGGCGACGATCTCGCCGCTGGACGGGTCAACCGAGGCGAGTGCCGCGGCGGGGCCGCCTTCCGGATAGCAGACGCCGCAGGAGTCGACCGCTTCCTGCGCTCGTTCCTGCAGTTCGGGGTCGATCGTCGTGTACGCCTTGAGGCCGCCGTAGCGAACCGTATTGAGGCCGTACTTGTCGATCAGCTCCTGCTGGACGAGATCGAAGAGGAAGGGGTCGCGAATCACCTGGTACTTGTGACCAGGGTTCAGGTTCAGCCCTTCGTGGGTTGCCTTGCGGTATTCGGAGGGCGTGACGTAGCCCTGGTCCTCCATCGCTTCGAGCACCTGATTGCGGCGCTCCAGGGCGGCGCGCGGGTCGAGGAAGGGGTTGTATTCGGAGGGTGCCTGTGGCAGGCCGGCGATCATCGCCGCTTCGGTCAGGCCGAGCTCGCGGGCCGGCTTGCCGTAGTAGGTCTGCGCCGCCGCCTCGGCGCCGACCGCGGTCTCGCCTTCGACCGTGCCGTAGGGGGCGGTGTTGAGGTAGGCGGTGAGGATCCACTCCTTGGTGTGCGCTTCCTCCTCCTCGTAGGCGAGGTGGGCTTCGACCAACTTGCGCTTGATCGTCTCTTCGGGGTCGCGGATATAGAGGTTGCGGACCAGCTGCTGGGTGATCGTCGAGGCGCCCTGCACCGGCTTACCGCCGGCGAGAAGGTCCTTCCAGGCAGCGCGCGCGATCCCCGCCGGGTCGATCGCACCGTGGTTGAAGAAATTGCGATCCTCGATCGCGACGGTCGCGTATTTGAGGTTCTGCGGCAGCGCCCGCGAGGGGACCGGCTGGCGGATGCTGCTGGCGCGAATGAAGCCGATCAGGCTGCCGTCGGCGGCGTAGATAGCCGAAGAGCGCCCCTTCTGCACCGGCTTCAGGCTGGAGAGCGGCGGCGCCGAGTTGTAGACATCGACCGCCCAGCTCGCACCCACCCCTACAGCCACGGCGCCGGCGATGAAAAGCGCGCTGATCAGGATCAGCAGCTTGGCCTTCCACCCCCCGTGGCGCAACCGGCGGCGCCGGCGTCGTTCTCGGTTCGACATCGGAAAAATTCTATTGAGGCCGCAACGTCGGCTCTTTTCGCACTGACAAGCGCAATTTCGCGTGCGCAGGCCGGCGCTGGGCGCTCGGGCGAGCGCAGCGACCGCGGACCGTGGCGGTCTTTGCCCCGTCTCGGCCGTGGCGAAAAACAGTAGCCTTGCGAGGAGATCGTATGCCCAGCTTCCTCCACACCTGCTACCGGATCGGTGAGATCGATCGCTCGGTCGACTTCTACGAGAAACTGGGCTTCGAGGAGGTCGCGCGGATGCCGATCGGCGACGAGGCGATCAACGTCTTCATGGGCATGCCAGGCGAAGATCCGCGCCTGGAGCTGACCTACAACCACGGTGTCGACTCCTACGAGCACGGCAGCGGTTACAACCACATCGCCCTCGCCGTCGACGATCTCGACGCCACCCTGGAGGGCCTGGCCGCGCAGGGCATCGAGCCCGAAAAGCCGCCCTACCGGCCCGGCGGGCGCATCGAGGGCCACCGCATCTGTTTCGTCCGCGACCCCGACGGGTACCGCATCGAGCTGATCGGCGAGTAGGTCCGAAGTTCGGGCGGCCCCTAGTAGGGTCGGCACGATGGCTCGAGTTGCGGTAATCACGGGTGCCTCCAGCGGGATCGGGGCCGCTGCGGCGCGGGCGCTCGCCCGCGACGGCTTCCAGCTCGTGCTCGGGGCGCGCCGGCTGGACCGGCTGGAGGAGATCGCGGCCGAGGTGGGCGGCGAGGCCCACGCACTCGACGTTGCCGACTCCGTCTCGGTCGAGGAGTTCGCCGGCCGGCTGTCGCGCTGCGACGTGCTGGTCAACAACGCCGGCGGCGCGCACGGGCTCGAACCGCTGGGCGGGGCCGACGAAGACAAGTGGCGCACGATGTACGAGGCGAACGTGCTGGGGACGATGCGGATGACGCGGGCACTGCTGCCGCGGCTGGTCGAGTCGGGCGACGGCCACGTGGTCGGGATCACCAGCATCGCCGGCATCGAGGCATACCGCGGCGGCGCCGGCTACGTCGCCGCCAAGCACGCCCAGCGCTCGCTGCTGCGGGTGCTGCGCCTGGAGCTGCTCGGCGAGCCGGTGCGGGTGACCGAGATCGCGCCGGGCATGGTCGAGACCGAGTTCTCCCTGGTCCGTTTCGGCGGCGACGAGGAGGCGGCCCGGCGCGTTTACGAGGGAATGACGCCGCTGGAGGCCGAGGACGTCGCCGAGTGCATCCGCTGGGCCGTTGCCCAGCCGTCCCACGTCAACATCGACGAGATCGTCGTCCGCCCCCGCGACCAGGCGACCGCCACCGAAGTGCACAGGGCAGCAGGCAGATAGTCGAGTTCTCTCTTGACCTGCCGCGCCGGCGGGAGCATGCTTGCCATCCGCTCACTACGCAAGGAGGAAAGATGATCTGCGCCCTCACCGTCCGCACCCTCAAACCCGGAACGTACGACCAGTTCCACGACGCCTTCATCGAGGGAATGGGCGAGAGCCCGCCCGAGGGGTTCGTCCGCTTCAACATGCTGCGGAATGCCGAGAATCCAGACGAGGTGATCACCTTCGGCTTCTTCGACGGCAGCGTCGAGCAGTTGCGCGAAGTCGCCTCCCAAGAGGGCTATGAGCAGCAGCTCGAAGGAATCGCACCGTTCGTCGAGTCGGTCGGCGCCGACGGGCTCTACGAGGTCGTCGAGGAGCGCATTCCGTAGCGGATGTCCGAGTACCTCCAGGTAACGACTACGACGGGCTCCGAGGAGGAGGCTGAGCGGATCGGCGCGGCGCTGGTCGAGCGCCGCCTCGCCGCCTGCGTGCAGATCATCGGCCCGATCGCCAGCCATTACCGGTGGCAGGGCGAGATCGAGCGATCCTCGGAGTGGCTGTGTCTGGCCAAGACCGAGGCCGGACGCTACCCGCAGCTCGAGGCGGCGATCGGCGAGCTCCACTCCTACGACGAGCCGGAGATAGTCGCCACGCCGATCGTCGCCGCCAGCCAGGGCTACCTCGAGTGGATCGATCGCAGCATTTAGGGGTCTATGGACCCCCAAAAGCTGCGATCAGCCTTTGATCACCTCGAACTGACTCATCAGGCCATGGTCCTCGTGGTCGAGCATGTGGCAGTGGACGACGAACTTGCCGGTGTAGTCGGCGAAGTGGCCGGCGAGGAGGAGCCGTTCGTCGGGATAGACGAAGAAGGTCTCCTTGAGGCAGTCTTCCCAGGGCGGCGGGGGCTTGCCGTTGCGTGCAAGCAGGTACCAGTCGGTGTGGTGCAGATGCATCATGTGGGCGACGCCGGTGCGGTTGACGATCTCCCAGGTGACGGTCGAGTCGAGCGCGACGGCGGTGTCGGCGCGGGCGGGGTTGAAGGTGCGGCCGTTGATCTGCCAGACCGGCTTGAAGAGGCCGCCGATCGAGATCGTCCAGGTGTGTGCGGGCTTGCGCGAGACGTGCCTCGTCCAGGCCGGCAGAGGTCGTAGCCTGCGTGGCACCCGGGTGCGGTCGGGCAGCCGCCGCGAGCCGACCCGGAACTGCATCAGGGCGCCGACGTAGGGCCTCGCGCCGGCGCCTTCGTGGCCGTCGTGGCGGGGGCCGCTGCGCAGCTCGACCGATTGGCCCGCCGCGGCGGCGAAATCGACGATCACCTCAGCCCGCTCGGCCGGGCCGAGCAGGATGTGGCGGCGGCGGACCGGCTTCGGCATCAGGCCGCTGTCGGTGCCGATCTGAATCATCGGCGCGCCGTTGGAGAGGTGGACGTTGTAGGCGCGGAAGCCGGAGACGTTGAGCAGGCGCAGCCGGTAGCGCTGCGCGGTCACGTGGCGATGGGGCATGTAGGCGCCGTTGACGAGAACCCGGTGACCGACGACGCCGTCGGCCGGCGGGCGCAGGCCAGTGAAGGGATCGGTGAGCTGATTGTGGCGATCGAAGCTGCGGTCGGCGATCATCAGCGGGATGTCGCGCTCGCCGCTCGGTAGCGGCAGCGACGCGTCGAGCTCGTCGTCGATGACGAACATGCCGGCGAGCCCGTGCCAGACGTTGCGAGCGGTGCGGTCGAGGCGATGGTCGTGGTACCACTGCAGCGCCGCCCGCTCGGGCCGGCCGTCCTCGCGCAGGTCGTAGACGTAGGTCTTCCGCCCGCCCGGCTC
Source organism: Solirubrobacterales bacterium (assembly GCA_036376775.1). GTDB lineage: Bacteria > Actinomycetota > Thermoleophilia > Solirubrobacterales > 70-9 > VRUE01. Next base: position 5,895 of record DASUZP010000187.1, read on the forward strand.
GATCAGCAAGTCGTTGCCGGACTGGCGCGGCGAGATGCCCGGCGGGATGTCGCAGTAGAAGGATCTGGGATGCGACGCGGTCAGCCCTCCCGGCTGGCCGTCGAACTGGCTGCGGTTGTGGCCGCCGTGCAGGTGCACGGACAGCTCGCCGACCTTCGGCGGCAACTCGTGCCGGAAGGTGACCTCGGTGCGATGGCCCGCCGGGCGCCGGATCGTCGGCCCAGGGAAAGTGCCGTCGTAGGTCCACATCCGCGTGGGCCACCCCGGCAGGATCGGCACCTCGGCCTCGCGGATCGGAATCTCGAGCTTCTCCTCACGCAGCTCGCGCGGAATCGGCAGCGGATCGCGAAAAGGAGGTGGCGCCGGTAACCGGCGCGGCGCTGCAGGCGCAGACGCCGGCGTCCCCGCGCCCAGGCCGGTGGGCAGCAGCGCCGCAAGCGCACCGCCACCCAGGGCGCCGAGGAAGGCTCGGCGCCCCAGACGCGGCGAAGACTGCGGTAAAGCGTCCGTCTCTAGCCGCCCGGCAGGACGTTGATCGAGCCGTGCATCCAGGGATGGATTGCGCACATGAAATAGATCCGCGTCGGTCCGGCCGAGGTGTCGACGTCGACCTTCTCTTTGATCGAGGTGTTCGGTTTCTCGCCGGTGAACCACGAGTCGCCCTTCTTGGTCAGACTGCCCTCCGTGCTCCAGCCTTCCGGGCCGGCGTCGACCGGGTTGACCTTCACCGGTCCGTTGCCTTTGACCCCATGCCAACCCGCGATCGCTTTGCAGATGTGGTTCGGGGTGAAGCAGAGCTGACGACCTTTGGGCGTGGTCGGTATCGACGCCTTAGTCACCAGCGAGAACGTGTGGGGACCGACTTTGTGGGGGTTGGTCGTGTTGACCACCGCGAGTTCTTCGCCGTCGGCGACGGTCTTCGGGGCTTCGAAAGACAGCTTGCCTTTGCTTTCTTTGATGAAGACCGTGGGGACGGTGCCAGCCGAGGCAACGGAGGCAAACGCCCCCAGAGCGACCAGCGCCATGGCGAACCCGGCCACTGCCCTGACCGGGACGAAACGTCGACGAGATTTCCTCAATTCGATTCCTTTCCGCGCAGCCCCCCGCGCCGGGAGCGCACAAACGATTAGGTCGGGGAACGGTAGAGGTTCGGGCGGCTGCGATCAAGCGTCGCTGTCGCCCTGCCCCCCGCTAAGCACGCAGCCGGTAGCCCTTCGAGAAGAGTCGCAGGTTGACGGCGAAGAGCGCCAGGGTGGCAGCGGTCAGGGCCAGCAGCGAGAGCGCGATGCTGACTTCGGTGTAGCCGACGAAGCCGTAGCGGACCAGGTTGATCATGTAGAAGATCGGGTTGAAGTGGGTCAGGGTCTGGAACGGCTGCGGCAGCAGCGTCGCCGAGTAGAAGACGCCGCCGAGGAAGATCAGCGGCTGCAGGACGAAGGTCTGGGCGAAGGCGACGTCGTCGAACTGTTCGGCGCGGAC
>DASUZP010000188.1:0-23294 GCA_036376775.1 Solirubrobacterales bacterium
CGAGGCTGAGGGCATACTGCGCGCGTGGCTACCGTGCGGCTGGACATCGAATACGACGGCGCGAGCTTTAGAGGATGGGCGGCTCAGCCTGGGTTGCGGACCGTGCAGGGGGAGCTGGAGGCGGCTTTGGCCACGGTGCTGCGGGAGCCGGTGCAGCTGACTGTGGCCGGGCGGACCGATGCTGGGGTGCATGCCCTGGGGCAGGTGGCGAGCTTCGTTACCGACGCCGAGGTGGGTGAGGACCTTGCCCGGCGCTTGAACGGGGTCGGCCCGGATGACATCGCAGTCACCGGCGCGGCGGCGGTCGAGGACGGCTTCGATGCGCGCGGCGACGCCAGGTCGCGCAGCTACCGCTACCGCCTGCTCACCCGCTCGGCGCCGAGCCCCTTCGAGCAGGGCCGCGCCCTCTGGTGGCCCCACCGCATCGACCTGGAGGCGCTGCAAGCCTGCGCCACAGCTCTCCCAGGAACGCACGACTTCACCGCCTTCACCCCGACCCAAACCGACCACGTCCGCTTCGACCGCGACATCCACCAAGCCAGCTGGGATCGACAGGGAGACATCCTCAGCTTCCGCATAACCGCCGACGCCTTCATGCGCAACATGGTCCGCATCCTCGTAGGCACGATGCTGGAAGTGACTTCAGGCCGCCGAACCCTTGCCAGCTTCACGAAGCTACTCGAGGGCGCCCCGCGCTCCGCAGCCGGTGACACGGCCCCACCCCACGGCCTCTATCTCGAGTCAGTCAGCTACTGAGAGAGCTTGCTCTCCCTTCATGGATGACTGCCACCCTCGCGGTGCTGGTGTTGCGGGTAGGTCGGGACGGAAGAGGCGTGCGGGGGGCTATCTGAAGGCAGAAAGCGCCATAGCGTGTAGCCCCGCTGGTGTCGGCATCACGACCCCATCGTCTCCATCGAAGAGCAGACCGAACTCACGGAGCCCACGGATCGCCTGCGCCGCCGTCTCGACCTCCCTGGTGTCGTCGGGGTCGAGGATGACCCTGAGCGCAAGCTCTTTGGCGGTCAGGTTTTGGGGATGCAGTTCTGTTGCAACTTGGAGGATCACGGCTTCGACCATCGCAACGTTGTAATGAGGTGAGTGGTCAGGCTTGGTCATGTTTGCCCTCTCTGTGGATTTGACCCCGGCTCCTTTGTCGGGCGGTACCTGATGATTCGGCGATTGCCTTTCGCACTGGCCTCGACCTCGATGGCGTTCAGACTTCTGAGACGACGGAGGTGATGCTCGATCCGTAGTCCGACGCGCTGTCCCTCAAAAACTCGCACGAGCTCGGTCGCCGAAAGTGGCTGGTCGATCAATCTCAATGCTTCGATGATCTCCACCTGGACGGGATGGAGGACACGGGCAACCAGCGCAGCCCAGCAGAAGTCTTCGGCCCGTCCCCTGTTGTCCGACATCATTGGGCGGAAGCCTAGACACGCAGCACTCCCAGATTACTTCGCAAGTGCGCACTATAAATAGTTGCACGATGATGGCGTAAGTGCTATGCGCGACATGGGCCGAACCCCCGGCCATTTTGAGCCGGGAGCCCAGCTTGTGTCGCTGGCACGGCGAATCAGCCTGACTTCGAGATCGACAGGACCGGCGCAGTCGCTTTGGTCGTAGCAAGCTTCATTTCCCCACCTCCCTTCAAATTTGCTAAGGAAATCCGGAGTAATGTAGCTGAGCGACCGATTTAGGGACTGAGCCGGTTTCATCCGAAAAACTACATAGGATCTGGACGCTCAGCTAAAGCGAAGGCAGTCAGGAGAGCGCGTGGCAAGAACCTGGACGGGCATAGCTTCTCGGGAGTCGTACTTGCGGCGCCTAGCCGTTGTGTTCGCCGACGAGCTGGACTTGAAGATCATCACCGAGCTGTACATGCGGGCGATGAGCCCGAAACAGTTCGTCGAAGAGTTCGGCGGCGGCACGGTCTCCCGCGTTGACCGTCACTTCAAAAAGCTCGCCAAACACGGCTGGCTTAGGTTGATTCGGAAAGTGTCCGGAGATGGCCGCCGTGGAGGGACAGAGCACGTCTACCGGGCACGCGAACTTGCGGTCTTTGACAACGAGACTTGGGCCCTCTTGCCGTACTCGATTCGGGTTGAGTTCAGCGGCACGATCCTCAAGCAGTTTGCCGAGCGAGTACAGAACGCGCTGGAGGCCAAGACGTTTGACGCTCGCCCCGATCGGCACTTCACCTGGACGCCGATCCTGCTGGATCGGATTGGCTGGGAACGCGTCATCGCCCGGATTGATTCTTTGTTCGAGTCGCTCTACGAAGAGCAGGAAGACGCCAGACTCCGCGTCTACAGTTCGGAAGAGAAGCCATTCTTAGCAACGGTTGCCCTCGCTGGGTTCGAATCGCCGACATGGCCCCGGGAAGCGGGCGTGGCGCGAACTGCCGCCCGGCTAGCCGACGCCGTCGATTGTCCGTTCCCGTTCACGCTGCGCATCGCCAAAGTGTTCGCCGATCCCTTGTGCTTGAAGATCGTGACGGAGTTGAACCGGCGGACTATGAGCCCGAAACAGTTCTACGAAGAGTTTGGCGGCGCGTCGCACAGTGCCATTTGCCATCGCTTCAAAATGCTCGCCGAACACGGCTGGCTGAAGAACGTCGAGCAAAAGACCGGAGGGAAGCGGCGGGGAGCTACCGAGCTGTTCTATCAAGCAACGGGGCCAGCGGTCCTTGGCAACGATGCGTGGTCTGACATACCTGACTCGATCAAGACGAACATCAGTTGGACGATCTTTGAACAATTTTCCGATCAGGCCAAAGAGGCGATGGCGGCTGGCACCCTTGACGCCCGTCCTGACCGCCACCTCTCCTGGTCGCTTTTCCATCTCGACCAGCTCGGTTGGGAAAACGTGGTTGGCTCGGTCGATGCCCTGTTCGAATTCCTCTTCGAGGAGGAAAAAAGCGCCGAGCAGCGGATGGATGCATCGGGAGAGGAGCCAATCACGATGACGGTGGCGCTCGCTGCATTCGAGTCGCCGAAGGATTCAGCCAAAGCCCCGTAGTACCCGCATGCTCGGCAGGCGTGAGGTTGTTTCCGAGGATCGCCCGGATAGATAAGAGGTGAGAGCAATGCAAATCGCGCAAATCGCGCAGGTCAGTCCGACCTTGCGCATCGCAAAGCACGGCTAAACGGCATGTACGCAAGGGTCCCCGATCTCGGTCCGGGATCGGCCCCATTTCCGCCTTCGCTCGACGGGCGGCATAGAAACGAGTCTGCTCAGAGACTTGTGAGTCTCCCATAGAGGTTCTGGCCCGTAGCTCGAGGTCTCCTCCGGCCGTCGCTCCCTGGACAGCTTCCCAAAGCTCCTAACGGGAGCCCCCCGCACCAAGGCCGGTGACACGGCCCCACCCCACGGCCTGTACCTAGAGAAAGTCAGCTACTGACGAAGCTTGATCAGCTGTCGATTGGGAGGGCAGGGGTCCTCCCCCAACTGAAGCGCTAAACGAGCTCCAGATAGACCATCTCGGTCGAATCCGACCGACGCGGGCCCAACTTCACAATCCGCGTGTACCCACCAGGACGCTCCGTGTAGCGCGGCGCAACCTCCTCGAACAGCTTGTGCACGATGAACTTGTCGTTGTGCAGCGTCGCCAACGCCTGACGGCGGGCGTGCAGATCGCCCCGCTTGGCCAGCGTGATCAGCTGCTCGACCTCGGGCTTGACCGCCTTCGCCTTGGCCTGGCTGGTCTTGATCCGCTCGTGCTCGATCAGCTGCTTGGAGAGATTGGACAGCAGGGACTCCCGATGCGACGCGTCGCGACTCAGTTTGTTTCGCTTCTTGCGGTGCCGCATCGGGTTCTCGCTCTCTCGCTCCGGGACCCTCTACCTAGTCCTGACTCAGATCGAGGCCGCGGGCCTGCAGGGTCTCGATCACTTCCTCGATCGACTTCGAGCCGAAGTTCGGAATGGCGTTCAACTCCGAGCGGGTCTTGCGGACCAGATCGCCGACCGTCTGCACGCCGGCGCGCTTGAGGCAGTTGTAGGAGCGTACGCCCAGCTCCAGCTCCTCGATCAGGATCTCGTCGAGCCCGTTGTTGGCGGCCGAGCCCGCTCCGTTGCCGGCGCCGATGGAGGAAAGCCCGTCTCCTCCGGACAGCGGCGGTGCGACTGCTTCGCGGGCGGTCAGCTCCTCGACCCGGTCGGCATCGGTGAAGATCGCCAGGGTCTTGATCAGGATCTCCGAAGCCTCGCGCATGGCGGCGACAGGCTCGATCGAGCCATCGGTCTCGATCTCCAGGGTCAGTTTGTCGAAGTCGGTGCGCTGGCCGACACGGGCGGTCGCCACCGAGTAGGACGCGCGCCGGATCGGCGAGAAAATCGAGTCGATCGGAATGACGCCGATCGGCTGATCGTCGGACTTGTTCTCCTCGGCCGGCGAGTAGCCGCGGCCGCGGCCGATGGTCAGGTAGACCTCGAGCTTGGTTTTCTTCTCGAGCGTGGCGATCGGCGCGTCGGGGTTGAGAATCTCCACCCCGGAGGGCAGGTCGATGTCCTTTGCCTTGACCTCGCCCGGGCCGGTGGCCACCAGGGGCGCCTCGACCTCGTCGGCATCGGTGTGCATGCGGACGACGAGGTCCTTCAAGTTGAGGACGATGTCGGTGACGTCCTCTTTGACGCCCGGCACGCTGGAGAACTCGTGCGAGACGCCCTCGATGCGGACGCTGGTGACGGCAGCCCCGCCCAGCGACGAGAGCAGGACGCGACGAATGCTGTTGCCGAACGTGTAGCCAAAGCCCTTGTCGAGGGGCTCGATCGTAAACGTGCCGCGGCGGTCATCCGCCTTGTCTGCGGTTATCCGAGGGACCTGAAAGTCAGTGGTCATGAGTTCCTTGCGTATGGGTGTTTCAGAAATCGATCCGGACTACTTGGAGTACAGCTCGACGATCAGCTGCTCCTGCACCGGCGCCGAGATCTCCGCGCGCTCGGGAAGGCGCAGGACCTTGGCGGTAAGCGAGTCGTGATCGGCCTGCAACCAGGCCGGCACAGTCGAGACGAGCTCGGTCGCTTTGCGAATCGTGTCGGTGGCCGCCGAACCGGATTTGATCGAGATCACGTCCTCGGGGCGCACCTGGTAGGAGGGGACGTCGACGCGGCGCCCGTTCACCAGCCAGTGCCCGTGGCCGACCAGCTGCCGTGCCTGGCGCCGCGAGGCGGCAAACCCAAGGCGCACGAGCACGTTGTCGAGGCGGGACTCGAGCAGGCGCAGAAGGTTCTCGCCGGTGACCCCGTCCTGGCGCGAGGCCTTGTCGTAGTACGCCCGGAACTGGTTCTCCAGCACCTGGTAGTAGCGGCGCGTCTTCTGCTTCTCGCGCAGCTGCACCCTGTACTCGGACTGCCGCATGCGGCCGCGACCATGATCGCCGGGCGGGTAGGAGCGGCGCTCGACGCCGCACTTGTCGGTGAAGCAGCGCTCGCCCTTGAGGAAGAGCTTCTGCCCCTCGCGACGGCACTGCTTGCACTGGGCTGAGGTGTCGCGAGCCACTAGACGCGCCTCCGCTTCTTCGGACGGCAGCCGTTGTGGGCCTGCGGCGATACGTCCTTGACCGTGGTCACGTCGAGGCCCGCTGCCTGCAACGAGCGGATCGCCGTCTCGCGGCCGGAGCCGGCGCCCTTGGCGAAGACCTCGACTTTTTCGAGACCATGTTCCATCCCCTTCTTGGCGGCCGCGTCGGCCGTCACCTGGGCGGCGAACGGAGTCGACTTGCGCGAGCCTTTGAAGCCGGCCGAGCCGGCCGACTCCCAGGCGATCACGTTGCCCTGGGGGTCGGTCAGGGTGACGATCGTGTTGTTGAAGGAAGTCTTGATGTGGGCCTGTCCGTAGGCGATGTTCTTTTTCACCCGGCGACGGGCGCGCCCTTTGGCGGGTTTTTTGGCTGCGGCCATTGGTTCCCTATGCCTTGCGCTTGCCGGCGACGCTCATTCGGCGCGGGCCCTTGCGGCCGCGCGCGTTGGTCTTCGTCCTCTGGCCGCGGACGGGGAGGCCGCGGCGGTGGCGCAAGCCGCGGTAGGAGCCGATCTCCATCAGTCGTTTGACGTCCTGGGAGCGCTCCCGTCGCAGATCTCCCTCCACCTCGCGCTGCTCGACCGCCTCGCGCAGTTTCACGACCTCTTCCTCGGTCAGATCCTTGACCGACGTGTTCGGGTCGATCTTGGTCTCCGCGAGAATGTCCTGCGCGGTGGAGCGGCCGATGCCGAAGATGTAAGTGAGGCCGATCTCGACCCGCTTGTTGACCGGGATGTTGATCCCCGCGATTCGTGCCATCGGATGCCTACCCCTGCCGCTGCTTGTGGCGTGGGTTTTGGCAGATCACCAGGACCGCGCCGTTGCGGCGGATCACCTTGCACTTTTCGCACATCGGCTTTACGGAAGCTCGGACCTTCATCGCTCCGGGGTTGTCTCGACTACAGGACTCCCGCTCGCCCCATGAATCGGGCAGGCGGGCACGAACAAACGGCCCTCAAGGCCGACCGAGAAAGATAGCAGGGGACGGGCTTCCTAATCATCCTCGTGCCAGGGCGTGAGGATCCGGGGACCGTCGGCCGTGACCGCGATGGTGAACTCGAAGTGGGCTGCCAAAGAGCCGTCCTGCGAATAGACGGCCCAGCCGTCGTCGCCCATGTGGACCAGGGATCCCCCCGCGTTGACCATCGGCTCGATCGCCAGCACGGTCCCCTCCTCCAGTTCCGGGCCCCGCCCGGGCTCGCCGAAGTTGGGGACCTGCGGGTCCTCGTGCATGTCGCGGCCGATCCCGTGCCCGACCAAGGTGCGGATGATCGAGAGGCCCTCGATCTCGACCGCCCTCTGGATCGCCGCCGAGACGTCGCCGAGGTGGTTGCCGGGCTGCATCTGCTCGGCACCGGCAAAGAGCGCCGCCTTGGTCACGTCGAGCAGCTTGCGCGCCTCGGGCGTGACCGGGCCGACAGGGACGGTCAGCGCGGCGTCGGCCACCCAGCCGTCCTTGATGACGCCGACGTCGACCGAGAGCACGTCGCCGCGCTTGAGCTCATACGGGCCCGGGATCCCGTGCACGACCATCGAGTTCGGCGAAGCGCAGATCGAGCCTGGAAAGCCCCGGTAGCCCTTGAATGCAGGCTCGGCCCCCTGCGAGCGGATGAACTTCTCCGCCGCCGCGTCGAGCTCCTTGGTGGTGACGCCGGCGCGCGCCTTCGCCGCCAGCATCCGCAGGCAGCGGACCAGGACCCGACCCGAGGCAGCCATCTTCTCTACCTGCTCCGGCGTCTTACGGATGATCATTCGATACACGCTAGCCGCCGGTCAAAAAGGCGGAAACTAGATTGCCTCGTCGGCTTCCAGCTTCATCGTGGCAAGCAGACGACGTAGCTCGTCGGCAACCGCGTCCGGGGCGAGGCTGCCGTCGATTCGCCGCAGCAGACTCTGTTGGTCGTAGAAGTCGATCAGCGGCTCGGTCTTCTCGTGATAGGTCTCGAGCCGGTGGCGGATCACCTCCGGCTTGTCGTCGTCGCGGACGATCAGCTCGCTGCCGTCGACGTCGCAGACACCTTCGCGCTCGGGCGGGTTGAAGTCGACGTGAAAGACGTGACCGTTCTCGACGCAGGTACGACGACCGCCCAGCCTTCGCATCACCTCTTCGTCGCCGGCGTCGATCAACAGCACCGCTGTCAGCTCCCGCCCCAGCTCGCTCAACTTCGAGGCGAGCGCCTCGGCCTGCGGCACCGTACGCGGGAAGCCGTCGAGGATGAAGCCATCGGCGGCCTCGGCGGAGTCGATCCGCTCGGCGATCGCCCCGACGATCACGTCGTCGGGGACCAGGTCGCCGCGGTCCATGTACTCCTTGGCCGCTCTGCCGAGGTCGGTTGCATCGCGCACCGCCGACCGCAGGATGTCCCCGGTCGCGTAGTACGGCAGTTGCAGATCTTCCTGCAAGCGCTCGCCCTGCGTGCCCTTCCCACTGCCGGGAGGACCGAGAAGAACGATGTTGAGCTCTATTTGAGGAACCCCTCGTAGTTACGCATCATCAACTGGGCCTCGAGCTGCTTGACGGTATCCAGGGCTACGCCGATGACGATCAGTATCGAGGTGCCGCCAAAGAAGAAGTTGGCAGAGGTCTGGCTGATCAGGATCGTCGGCAGCGCTGCCACAGCACCGAGATAAAGAGCGCCTGGGAAGGTGAGGCGGGAGAGGATGCGATCGAGATACTCGGCGGTCGGGCGCCCCGGACGCACGCCGGGGATGAAGCCGCCGTATTTCTTCAGGTTGTCGGCCTGGTCCACCGGGTTGAAGGTGACAGCCGTATAGAAGTAGGTGAAGATGATGATGAAGAACACCTCTCCCGCGACGTAGGCCCAGCCGTTGGGGCTGAAGAAGGCGGCAAAGTCGAGGGCGGCCGGGGTGTTCAGCAGCTGCCCGATCGTCGGCGGGAAGGCCATGATCGAAGCCGCGAAGATGACCGGGATGACGCCCGCCATGTTGACCCGCAGCGGCAGGTAGGTCGACCCGCCAGAGGTCATTTTGCGCCCGACCATCCGTTTCGCGTACTGGACCGGAATGCGTCGCTGCCCCTCCTGGACGAAGACGATCGCGACGATCACGCCCAGCGCGATGAACGGCATCATCACGACGAAGACCTGATCCGGATTGTTCCACCAGGCTTGGATCCCATTCGGGATGCTGGAGACGATCGAGGCGAAGATCATCAGCGAGATGCCGTTGCCGATTCCGCGCTGCGTGATCAGCTCGCCCAGCCACATCAGCAACGTGCAGCCGGCCGTCAGGCAGATCACGATCAAGAGGATTTTTGCGCCAGTGAGGTTGCCGAGAAAGTTATTGCCCGACGTGCTGCCGAAGGACCGGAAGAGGAAGACGTAGCCGAACGATTGCCCGAAGGCCAGCCCGACGGTGAGGTAGCGCGTGTACTGGGTGATCTTCTGCTGGCCCACCTCTCCCTCTTTCTGAAGTTTCTCCAGCGAGGGCACGACCACGGTCAGCAGCTGCAGGATGATCGAGGCGGTGATGTAGGGCATGATCCCCAACGCGAACAGCGAGAGGCGCGAGAGGCCGCCGCCCGAGAAGAGGTTGAGGAAGCCGAGGATGTTGCTGCCGCCGAAGTTTTCCGAGAGTTCCTTCACCGCGCCAACGTCGACCCCGGGCGCCGGGATGTAGGCGCCGAGCCGGTAGAGCAGCAGCATCGCCGCGGTGAACGCGAGCTTCTTGCGGATGTCCGCGACGCTGAAAGCGTTCGCAATAGTCCTGAGCATTACGGCTCCAGAGTGTGACAGGAACCGCCGGCTGCCTCGATCTTCTCCTTGGCAGCCGCGCTGAAGGCGTGCGCGTGGACGTCGAGCTTCTTCGAGATCTCACCGCGGGCGAGGATCTTGACCGGGTCGGAGCGCTTCGCCATGCCCTTCTCCCGGAGCGTCTCGAGATTGACCTCAGCGCCGGCGTCGAAGCGCTGCTCGAGGTCGCCGATATTGATCGGCTGGGTCGCGGTGCGGAAGTTCTCGAACGGCATCGACTGCTTTTTGTGCGGGCCGCGCAGCTTTCGCATCCGCATGTGGATCGGGTTCTGCCCGCCCTCATAGCCGGCCTTGCGCTTACGACCCGAGCGCGCTCCCGCGCCCTTGTGCCCACGCCCGGAAGTCTTTCCCAGCCCACTGCCCTCGCCCCGCCCGATCCGCTTGCGCGGCCGTTTCGAGCCGGGCTTAGGCGAGAGGTTATGCAACCCGATCTCCAGCGAACGCTCGCTGGGCGCGTCGTCTTTGGCTTTCGCAGCTTTCTCAGCCACCGTTCACCTCGACGAGATGAGAGACAACTCGGATCTGGCCCTGCAACTGAGGAGAGTCCTTCTTCTCCACAGCAGAACCGATCTTCCCCAGCCCAAGCGCGTAAAGCGTCGCTTTCTGGCTGGGGTTGCTGCCGTTAGCTGACCGAACCTGCTTGACCTTGACGGCACTCACGACTGCTCCTCAGCTTTCTCGGCTGGAGCCTCCTCAGCGGCCGGGGCTTTCGCCTCCTCGGCCGGAGCCTCCGCAGTCTCAGACGTCTCTGCCGCGGGTGGCGGCGTAGGGGGGACCTCTCCCGAGGAAGCTTTAGCTACCGCAGGGGGAGGTGGGTCCCCTGCGCCGACAGGACCCGCGGCCTGAGGCCCCTGTCCCTCGGCCGTTTGGGCTTTCGAACCCTCGGCGGAAATGGTGGTCGCGCCATTGGTCTTCTGAACTCCGAGAACCTGAGCCACGGTCAGCCCGCGCAGCTCGGCGACCTCCTCGGGCCGCCGCAACCGCACCAGTCCGTCCATAGTCGCCTTGACCAGGTTGATCGGGTTCTGCGTCCCAATGCTCTTGGTCAGCACGTCGCGCACCCCGCCCAGCTCGAGCACGGCGCGGACGCCACCGCCGGCGATCACGCCGGTACCGGGGCTGGCCGGACGCAGGACCACATGGCCGGCGCCGTAGCGGCCGATGATTTTGTGGGTCAGCGTCTGCCCGTATTTGGGCACACGGATCAAGCTCTTGCGCGCGTTCTCGACCGCCTTCTGAATTGCCAGCGGGACCTCGCGGGCCTTGCCGTAGCCGATCCCGACCACGCCCTCTTCGTCGCCGACCGCGACCAGCGCGGTAAAGGAGAAACGACGGCCGCCCTTGACCACCTTGGCGACGCGGTTGATCTCGATCACCCGCTCCTGGAGATCGAGCCCCTTGGGGCTCACCGTCTCCACGTTGGTCATGTCCATGCCCTTCATCGGACCGGACACCGTAGCTGACTGGGCGAGGCGCGGAAGGCCATCAGAACTTCAGGCCCTTCTCGCGGGCACCTTCGGCCAGCGCCTTGACCCGGCCGTGGAACTGGTAGCCGCCGCGATCGAAGACGCAGGTCTCGACGCCGGCGGACTTGGCGCGCTCGGCGAGAAGCTCCCCCGCCCGCTTCGCCTGCGCGCTCGCCGACAGCTTGCGCAGCTCCGGCTCGGTCCAGTTGACGGCGGCCAGGGTATTGCCGGCCGCGTCGTCGACCAGCTGGGCGAAGACGCCGCGGTTGGAACGGTAGACGGAGAGTCGCGGCCGTTCGGCGCTGCCGACGATCCGGGCCCGCACCCGACGGCGGCGGCGCAGCCGCCGCTGACGCTTGGTGAGGACGGTCATGCGCGCTTACCCACCTTCCTGGCGACGTGCTCGTCGCGGTAGCGGATTCCCTTGCCCTTGTAGGGCTCGGGCGGACGACGCTTGCGGATATCGGCAGCGACCTGGCCGACGAGCTGCTTGTCGATCCCCCGCACGATCACCTCGGTCGGCTGCGGGACCTCGAACTCGATCCCCTCCGGTGGCTCGACCGAGACCGGATGAGAGTAGCCGAGCGCCAGCTCCAGGCTCTTGCCTTTGAGCTGGGCCCTGTAGCCGACCCCCTGGATCTCCAGGCGCTTCTCGAAACCGTCGGTGACTCCCTCGACCATGTTGGCGATCAGGCTCCGGGTCAGCCCGTGCAGGGCGCGGTGCTCGCCGCGGTCGGTCGGGCGCTGAACGGTGATGGTGCCGTTGTCCTGCTCGACTTTCATGTCGGCCACCAGGTTCTGCTCCAACTCGCCCTTCGGACCCTTGACCGCGACCCGCCCAGAGGCGAGCTCGACCGTGACGGACTCGGGAACGACGATCGGCTTTCTTCCAATCCGGCTCATAGCTACCAGACGTAGGCGACTACCTCGCCGCCGACTCCCTTCGCCTTCGCTTCGTGTCCGGTCATCACGCCGACCGAGGTGCTGACGATCGCGGTGCCGGTGCCGCCGTGCACGCGCGGCACTTCGGTGTGATCGACGTAGCGCCGCCGACCCGGTCGCGAGATCCGCTCCAGCCCTGCGATCGCCGGCAGGCGGTCCTCGGTGTACTTGAGCCGGATCTCGATCGCCTCGCCGACCTCGGCGGGCTTGCGATGGTAGTCGCGGATGTAGCCCTGCTCCTTGAGGATGCGGGTCATCTCCTCCTTCAGCCTCGAGGCGGGAATCTGCACGTCGTCGTGGCCAGAGCCGAGCGCGTTGCGGATCCGGGTCAGGTAATCGGCTATCGGGTCGGTCAGCATGATTCTGTTAATCCCTCCTGGCGCCTACCAGCTCGACTTGGTCATGCCGGGGACATAGCCCTCGTGGGCAGCCTCGCGCAGGCAGATCCGGCAGAGGCCGAACTTGCGGTAGTAGCCGCGCGGGCGCCCACAACGGCGACAGCGGTTGTATTCACGCGACTTGAACTTGGCCTTACGCCCCTGCTTGACCTTCATAGAAGTCTTCGCCATCTCAGCTCTCCTCCTCGGAGTTCTCGGAGTCCTTTGCTTCGGCCTCTCCCGCGGGTGGCGCGGATGAGGAGGTATCCGACCGGGTGAGGTCGGTTGCCTCCTCATCCGCGTCGGGACCCGCGGGCTGAGGCTTCTCATAGGCCTCGGGGTTCTCCTCTTTGAGTTGCTCGAGCGCCGCCTGCTCGGCCTCGGCCCGCTGGCGGGCCTCTTCCTTGCGGCGCTCCTCCTCAGCCTCGGCCTCTGCCTCAGCGGCAGCGCCCGGCCGTCCCTCTTTGGCGAACGGCATACCGAGACCCAGCAACAGCTCGAAGGCTTCCGCATCGGTCTGCGCGGAGGTCGCGATCGTCACGTCGAGGCCGCGCACCTCGTCGATCGAGTCGTAGTCGATTTCAGGGAAGATCAGCTGCTCGCGGACGCCCATCGAGTAGTTGCCGCGGCCGTCGAAGGAGCGCGGGTTGAGCCCGCGGAAGTCGCGGATGCGCGGTATCGCGATCGAGGTGAGCCGGTCGAGGAACTCCCACATCCGCGCCCGGCGCAGGGTGACCGAGAGTCCGACCGGCATGCCCTCGCGAACCTTGAAGGACGCGATCGACTTGCGCGCCAAGCGCACGTTGGGATGCTGACCGGCGATCGTCGCCAGCTGCTCCTGCGCGGCCTCGAGCATTTTCGCGTTCTGTTTCGCCTCGCCGGTGCCCATGTTGAGGACGATCTTCTGTAGGCGGGGCACCTGCATCGCCGAGGAGTAGCCGAATTTCTTCGTCAGCGCCGGCACCACGTCCTGCTCGTAGCGCTCGCGCAGACGCGGCGGTGGCGCAGCCTGGGACTGGGGCGTGGTAGCGGCCTCCATCAGATGCTCACCCCGCTCCGCTTCGCGTAGCGCTCGCGCTTGCCGCCTTTGTCGCGGCGCACGCCGATCCGCGTCGGTTTGTTGTCTTTGGGGTCGAGCAGCATCACGTTGGAGACGTGGATCGGGCCCTCCTTGTCGACGATCCCACCGAGCTGCTGGCCGGCTTTCTGCACGTCCTGGGTCGGCCGCGCTTTTTCGTGCCGCTTGACCATGTTGAGGCCCTCGACGTAGACGAAGCTGCGCTTCGGGTCGGTGCGCAGCACCCGGCCGGTCTTGCCCGAGTCCTTGCCACCGATCAACTTGACCGTGTCGTCGGTCCTGATCCGCATCCCCTTCGCCATCAGAGGACCTCCGGGGCAAGCGAGACGATTTTCATGAAGTTGCGCTCGCGCAGCTCGCGGGCCACCGGCCCGAAGATGCGGGTGCCGCGCGGGTTGTTGCTGGCCGGGTCGATCAGCACGGCGGCGTTTTCGTCGAAGGAGATGTAGGTGCCGTCGGAGCGGCCGAGCTGCTTCTTTGTCCGCACGACGACGGCCTGCACGACCTCGCCCTTGCGTACGCCGCCCTGCGGGCTGGCCTGTTTCACGGTCGCGGTGATCACGTCGCCAACCCCGGCATAGCGACGGTGGGAACCGCCCTTGACCCGGATGCAGAGGATCTCCCGGGCACCCGAGTTGTCGGCGACTTTGAGTCTTGACTCCTGCTGGATCACGATCTGCTCCTACTTCGCCTTCTCCAGGACCTCGATCAGACGCCAGCGCTTGGTCTTCGAGAGCGGCCTGGTCTCCACCACGCGGACCGTGTCGCCCTCTCCGGCCTCGTTGCGCTCGTCGTGGGCGTGCAGCGTGCGCGAGCGGCGCACGACCTTCTCGTACGTCGGGTGGCGCCGCGCCGTGTCGATCCGGACGGTGATCGTTTTCTGCCCCTTGTCGGAGACGACGATCCCCTGCCGCACCTTGGCCGCATTCGCATCCTTCTCGGCCGGCGGAGTCCCCGTTCCCGGAGTCTTCTTGGCCCTGGCAGCAGCCCGCTCCTTACGCCGTTCCCCACCGCGCCGCTTGCGCTCAGCGACGCGAGCAGCTTTCCGCTCCTCAGGCGACTGCTGCGGCTTCGCTTTGTGCGGCTTGCGAGAAGCCTCGAGCCGCTTCTTCTCCTTCCAAGGAAGATCGTCCTCAGGATTCGGCTCGGACTCCTCAGCTTTCGCCTCGGCGGGGGCAGAGTCAGTGGTCTCATCGTCGGCCGGTGCATCGGTCTCAGCCGCCGGAGTCTCCTCGACTTCAGGCGCCTCTCCCGCGGGTGGCGTGGATGAGGGGTCTTCGCCCGCAGCCTGCGAGGACGAGGACCCCTCGTCCGCGACAGGACCCGCGGGCTGAGTGCCCTCGTCCTGTGGAGCCCCCTCGACTGCGTCTTTTTTCTCGTCGTCCGTCATTTCCTCAGCTCTCTGTCGACGTCGATCCCGCGCTCCTTGGCCACAGTAAGCAGCCGAGCAATGTCCCGCTTCGTCTGCCCCAACCGCGCCGTGTTCTCCAGCTCGCCGGTGGCATGGCGGAAACGCAGGTTGAACGACTCCTGCTTGGCATCGACCAGTTTGGCCACAAGCTCGTCGTCTTTCAGGTCATGGGCCTCGGACGCCTTCATCGCGTCTCCGCCCCCTCGCGCATCACGAACTTGGTCTTGATCGGAAGCTTGTGGCCGGCCAGGCGCAACGCCTCGCGGGCGAGATCCTCGGGGACGCCGGCCAGCTCGAACATCACCTTGCCCGGCTTGACGACGGCGACCCAACCCTCCGGGTTGCCCTTGCCCGAGCCCATCCGCGTCTCGGCGGGCTTCTTGGTGTAGGGCTTGTCCGGGAAGACGTTGATCCAGACCTTGCCGCCACGTTTGATCTTGCGGGTCATCGCCACACGCGCGGCCTCGATCTGGCGGTTGGTGATCCAACCGCGGTCGAGAGCCTTGAGGCCGTACTCGCCGAAGGCGACGTGGCTACCGCCCTTGGTGTAGCCGCGCATCCGGCCGCGCATCTGTTTGCGGTGCTTGACCCGCTTCGGCATCAGCATCAGCGGGTACCTCCGTCGCGTCCGCGACCGCCGCGATCGCCACGGCGCTGGCCGCCGCCCTGTGGCTCGCCATCGGCCGGGACCTGGTCGGAGCGGAAGCCCTCGGGCATCACTTCGCCCTTGTTGATCCAGCATTTGACGCCGATCCGGCCCGCCGTGGTCCGCGCCTCGAAGAAGCCGTAGTCGATGTTGGCGCGCAGCGTGTGCAGCGGCACGCGACCGTCCGAGTAGCTTTCGGTCCGCGCCATCTCGGAACCGCCGAGCCGACCGGACACCTGCAGCTTCACCCCTTTGGCGCCGGAGCGCATAGCCGAGGTCAGGGCGCGTTTCATCGCCCGCCGGAATGCGACCCGGTTCTGCAGCTGCTCGGCGATCGACTGGGCGACCAGTTTGGCGTCGAGCTCGGGCCGCTTCACCTCGCGGATGTTGACCTTGACCGGCTTGCCGGTCAGCTTGTGCAGCTCCTTGCGCAGGGCGTCGACTTCGCTGCCAGATTTGCCGATGACGATGCCCGGGCGGGCCGTGTGGATATCGACGGAGACCTCGCCGCGGCGCTCGATCGTGATGTCCGAGAGGCCCGCGTGAGCGAGTTTGCCCTCGATGTGGTCGCGGATCGAGAGGTCCTCCGCAAGCACGTCGGCAAAGCCCTTCTCGTCGAACCAGTTCGATTTCCAGTCCTGGATGTAGCCGACGCGGAAGCCGCCGGGGTGGATCTTCTGTCCCATTAGAAATCCTCGCCTTCGGGGCTCAGCGCCACGGCAATGTGACTGGTTCGCTTGTTGATCGGAGTGGCCCGGCCCAGCGCCCGCGGGCGGAAGCGACGCAGCGTCGGGCCTTCGTCGACGGTGATCTCGGCAACCCGCATCTCGTCGGCGATCAGGTCGTGGTTGTTCTCGGCGTTGGCTGCGGCGGACTCGATCAACTTGCCGATGTCCTGCGCGGCGCCGCGGGGGGAGAACTGGAGCAGGGCGCGAGCGCGATCGATCTGCAGACCGCGAACCTGGTCGGCGACAAGACGCGCCTTGCGCGGCGCGACCCGCACATAGCGAGAGCTGGCGCGGACGACGATCGGCGCCGGTTTCGCTTTCGGCGCCTCTTTTTTCTTTGCCGGCTCTTTTTTTGCCTCGGCTTTGGGGGCTTTTTTGTCGCCTTTCTTGGCGGCGGCTTTTTTGGCCGGTTTTTTCGACTCGGCTTTGGGGGCTTTCGCTTTTTTGCCCGTGCCTTTTTTCGCCGGCTCTTTTTTCGCGGCGGCTTTTTTGCTGTTTTTCTTATCTGGGTTCTCGTCGGCCATCGCTATTCGCCCTTACCCGTGCCGGAGTGAGCGCGGAAGGTCCTGGTCGGAGCGAACTCGCCGAGCTTGTGCCCGACCATCGACTCCGAGATGAAGACCGGCACGTGCTTCTTGCCGTCATGGACGGCGATCGTGTGACCGACCATGTCGGGGAAGATCGTCGAGGTCCGCGACCAGGTTTTCACCATCTGCTTCTGGCCGGACTCGTTCATCGCGTTGATCCGCTTCATCAACGCCGCTTCCACCCACGGGCCCTTTTTGGTCGATCGTCCCATTGCGCTACCTCTTCTTCTTCCCGCGGCGACGGCCGCGAACGATGTAGCGATCGGACTGCTTGCCCTTCTTACGGGTGCGGTAGCCGAGCGTCGGCTTTCCCCAAGGCGTGACGGGATGTCCGCCGGGCGTGTGATGGGCCTCGCCGCCGCCGTGCGGGTGATCGACCGGGTTCATCGCCACACCTCGCGACTGCGGCCGCTTGCCCTTGTGCCGGCTGCGTCCGGCCTTGCCGATCTTCATGTTCTGGTGCTCGGCGTTGGAGAGCTGCCCGACCGTGGCACGGCACTCGGCGCGGACCATTCGCATCTCCGAAGAGGGCAGACGCAGGGTGACCATCTCGCCCTCCTTGGCGACCAGCTGGATCGCGGTCCCCGCAGCGCGGCCCATCTTGCCGCCCTGACCGGCGGTCAGCTCGACGTTGTGGACGATCGTGCCCGTCGGCATCTCGCTCAGGGCCAGCGCGTGGCCCGGTTTGATGTCGGCACCCTCGCCGGACTGAACGGTGTCGCCCGGGGCGAGCGCGGCGGGCGCGAGGATGTAGCTCTTCTCGCCGTCGGCGTAGTGCAGCAGGGCGATGTAGCAGCTGCGATTCGGGTCGTACTCGATCGTCGCGACCTTGGCCGGCACGCCGTCCTTGCGGCGCTTGAAGTCGATCTTGCGGTAGCGACGCTTAGCGCCGCCACCGCGGTGACGCGCGGTGACGCGGCCGTTGGCGTTGCGCCCGCCCGTCTTGCGCAGCCCTTCGGAGAGCTTGCGCTCGGGCTCGGTCGCGGTCAGCTGCTCGCGCAACGGGTAGGTGGCGAAGCGACGTCCGGGACTGGTCGGTTTGGTTTTGCGGTTCGGCATCTCTCTCCCTACGCAGTCTCGGCGCCTTCAAACAGCTCGATCCGTTCGCCCGGCATCAGCTGGACGATCGCCTTCTTCCAGGCACGGGTCCGGCCTTTGCTCAGGCCGCGACGCTTTGGCTTCGGCCGCACCTTGGAGGTGCGCACCTCGGCCACGCCGACATCGAAGATCTCTTCGACCGCGGAAGCGATCTGGGTCTTGTGGGCGCGGTCGTCGACCCTGAACGTGTACTTGCCTTCGCCGATCAGCGCGTAGCTCTTCTCCGAGACGACCGGGCTGATGATGATGTTGCGAGCGTCCATCAGCTCAACCTCTCCCGCAGCGTCTCCAGCGCCTTCTCGGAAAGCACCAGCGAGGCGGCGCCGATCGTGTCGGCCACCCCGATCGCACCGACCTCGGCGACCGTGACCCGAGCAAGGTTGCGAAAGCTCTTCAGCGCGCCCGTCTCCTCGGCGTCGAGGACGACCAGCGTCGGGCGCTTCGCGCCCCATTTATCCAGCGCCTGCGCGGCGGCCTTGGTCGAGGGCGTCTCGAAGGCGGCGGGGTCGAGCACGGCGACGCTGCCACGCTCGGCGTGGACCGAGAGCGCCGCCCGCATCGCCTTGCGGCGCGCCTTGCGGTTGACCTTGACCGTGTAATGACGCGGCTTGGGACCGAAGGCGACGCCACCGCCGAAGCGGTTGGGGACGCCGAGCGTGCCGGCGCGGGCGCGGCCGGTGCCCTTCTGGCGCCAGGCCTTGGCGGTGGTGAAGGCAACCTCCCCGCGGGTCAGGGTCGAGGCCGTGCCGCGGCGCCGCGAAGCGAGGTCGGCGCGGGCGGTCTCGTGCACCAGCGATTGATGAAAGGGCTCGGCGAAAAGCTCTTTCGGCAGATCGGCTTTGGCCGTCTTGCCCAGCACAGTGGCTTTAGACATCGGTCCTCACCTCGATCAGCGCGTTACGCGAACCGGGCACCGAACCCTTGAGCAAAAGCAGGTTGCGCTCGGTGTCGACATCGGCGACTTCCAGGCCGCGCTGGGTCGTCCGCTTGTTGCCCATCTGGCCCGGCATCCGCTGCCCTTTGAAGACGCGGCCGGGGAAGGCACTGGCGCCGATCGAACCCGGCGCGCGGACGTTGTGCGAACCGTGGGTGACCGGCCCGCGGCTGAAGTTGTGGCGCTTGATCCCACCCTGGAAGCCCTTGCCGATCGAGATTCCGGAGACTTTGACCCGCTGGCCCGCCTCGAAGGCGGCGACGGTGACGTCGTCGCCGACCTTGGGGCCCTCCTCGGCACCGAGGTCCTCGTCGCGGAACTCGGCCAGGTGACGCATCGGCGGCGCGCCTGCCTTCGTCAGGTGGCCGAGCTCGGCCTTGCTCAGCTTGCTCTCCTTGACCTCATCGAAGGCGAGCTGCACGGCGGCGTAACCGTCCCGCTCGGTGTCACGCACGGCGGTCACCTTGCAAGGGCCGGCCTCGATCACCGTGACCGGAATGACCGTGCCGTCCTCGCGGAAGACCTGCGTCATGCCAAGCTTCTTGCCGAGGATCGCCGCCATCAGAATCCCTAGAGGCGGATCTCGATGTCGACGCCGGCCGGCAGCGAGTCCAGCCGCTGCAGCGAGTCGACCGTTTTAGGCGACGGCTGGAGGATGTCGATCAGCCGCTTGTGGGTGCGGATCTCGAAGTGCTCGCGCGAATCCTTGTCCTTGAAGGGAGAGCGGATCACGCAGTAGACGTTTTTCTCGGTCGGAAGGGGGACCGGGCCGGAGACGCTGGCGCCGGTGCGCTCCGCCGTCTCGACGATCTCGCGGGCAGCCCGATCTATGGCGTCATGGTCATACGCCTTCAGCCGGATCCGGATTTTCTGGGCCGCAATAGTCGCCACGGTTTTGCTCTCTCTTGTTCCTTCCCCGCGCGGTCTTACCGCGCGGAAGGGGCGCCGCCCCTGGTCTGGGGCGCCGCCCCGGTCGTATGTCCTTTTTAAGTTGTCTCGCCGCCGGGCGGCGGCGAGAGGGCGAGCCGAGGCCCGCCCTCGGTACTACTCGATGACGTCTGCGACGACCCCCGAGCCGACGGTCCGGCCACCCTCGCGGATGGCAAAGCGCAGGCCCGGGTCCATCGCGATCGGCTGAATCAGCTCGATCGTCATCTCGACGTTGTCGCCCGGCATCACCATCTCGGTCCCCTCGGGGAGGTTGGCGATCCCGGTCACGTCGGTCGTGCGGAAGTAGAACTGAGGCCGGTAGCCGGAGAAGAACGGCGTATGGCGGCCGCCCTCCTCCTTCTTCAGGCAGTAGACCTCGGCTTTGAACTTGGTGTGCGGGGTGATCGAACCCGGCTTGCAGAGCACCTGTCCACGCTCGATCTCCTCGCGCTTGGTGCCCCTCAGCAGGGCGCCGATGTTGTCGCCCGCCTGCCCCTGATCGAGAATCTTGCGGAACATCTCGACTCCGGTCACCACCGTGGTCGTGGTGTCCTTGATGCCGACGATCTCGACCTCGTCGCTGGTGTTGACGATGCCCTGCTCGACACGACCGGTGGCGACGGTACCGCGGCCGGTGATCGAGAAGATGTCCTCGATCGGCATCAGGAAGGGCTTGTCGAGGTCGCGGACCGGCTCCGGGATGTAGGAGTCGAGCGCGTCGGCCAGTTCGAAGATCGCCTTCTGGGCATCTTCGTCGCCCTCCAGCGCCTTCAGCGCCGAGCCTTTGACGATCGGCGTGTCCTCGCCGGGGAAGTCGTACTCGTCGAGGAGTTCCTTGACCTCCTCCTCGACCAACTCGATCAGTTCGTCGTCATCGACCTGATCGACCTTGTTGAGGAAGACGACGACGTGCGGGACGTTGACCTGACGGGCGAGCAGGATGTGCTCGCGGGTCTGCGGCATGACGCCGTCGGCGGCCGAGACGACCAGGATCGCGCCGTCCATCTGCGCCGCGCCGGTGATCATGTTCTTCACATAGTCGGCGTGGCCCGGACAGTCGACGTGGGCGTAGTGGCGGTTCTCGGTCTCGTACTCGACGTGCGAGGTCGCGATCGTGATCCCACGCTCTTTCTCCTCCGGAGCGTTGTCGATCTCCGCGAAGCTTTTGGCTTCGGTCTCGCCTTTGCCGGAGAGCGTGGTGGTGATCGCGGCCGTCAGCGTCGTCTTGCCGTGGTCGATGTGACCGATCGTGCCGACGTTCACGTGCGGCTTATCGCGCTCGAACTTCTCCTTTGACATCGCTCTCCGTTCTACCTTTCGAAGTCGGGTTCTGTCTGACTTGGGTGCTTGACTTTGTTTGCAACTGCCTGGCAGCCGGGAACCTGCTGCCTGCGGGCGAACCTGGGAAATATAGCCAGATTCACGAGGTGGCTCCTACCGGCTCGCCCGACCGGTGCTCGACGATCTCCTCGGCGATGTTGGACGGCACCTCCTCGTAACGCTCGAACTGCATCGTGTAGGTGGCCCGACCCTGGGTCGAGGAGCGCAGATCGGTCGCGTAGCCGAACATCTCGCCGAGCGGCACGAAAGCCTGCACTGCAAGCGCGTTGCCGCGCTGCTCCTGGCCCTGGACTTTGCCGCGCCGGCGCGAGAGGTCGCCGATCACGTCGCCGAGGAAGTCCTCGGGCGTCACCACCTCGACCGCCATCACCGGCTCCAGCAGGACCGGATCGGCCTTGCGGGCGGCCTCCTGGATCGCCATCGAGCCGGCGATTTTGAAGGCCATCTCAGAAGAGTCGACGTCGTGGAAGGAGCCGTCGACCAGTTCGACTTTGACGTCGACCATCGGGTAGCCGGCCTTGACGCCGTTCTCGAGCGCCTCTTTCATCCCCTGTTCGGCTGGGCCGATGTATTCGCCGGGGATGGTGCCGCCCTTGATTTTGTTGACGAACTCGAAACCCTCGCCCGGTGCCGGCTCGGCATTGATCACGACGTGGCCGAACTGGCCGCGGCCGCCCGTCTGGCGGACGAAGCGCGCCTCGACCTTCTTGACCTCCTTGCGGATCGTCTCGCGATAGGCGACCTGAGGTTTGCCGACGTTGGCGTCGACTTTGAACTCGCGCAGCATGCGGTCGACGATCACCTCGAGGTGGAGCTCGCCCATGCCGTGGATCAGGGTCTGGCCGGTCTCCTCGTCGGATTCGATCCGGAAGGTCGGATCCTCCTCGCCGAGGCGCTGCAGGGCGGTCCCCATCTTCTCCTGGTCGGCTTTCGTTTTCGGCTCGATCGCGACGGCGATCACCGTCTCGGGGAATTCGATGCTCTCCAGTGCGATCGGGGCATCGGGCGCAGCCAGCGTGTCGCCGGTGCCCGTTTCCTTGAGACCGACGCCGGCGCAGATGTCGCCCGAGTACACCTCCTCGATCTCCTCGCGGCTGTTGGCGTGCATCATCAGCAGCCGGCCGATCCGCTCGGTCCTGCCCGTTTTGACGTTGAGCACACGGCCGCCCGCCTCGAGCTTGCCCGAGTAGACGCGGAAGTAGGTCAGTTTGCCGACGTAGGGGTCGGTCATGATCTTGAAGGCGAGCGCGGCGAAGGGCCCGCTGTCGTCTGCGGGGCGCTCGGCCTCGGTCGGCTCGCTCTCGCCCTTGCCGGCCGGCAACAGGCCGGTTACGGGCGGAACCTCCAGCGGCGAGGGCAGCAACTCGACGATCGCGTCGAGCAACGGCTGCACGCCCTTGTTCTTGAAGGAGGATCCACAGAGCACCGGGGTCACCTTGGTGTCGAGGCAGGCGCGGTGCAGCGAGGAGGCAATCCGCTCGTGCGGGATCTCCTCCTCGGCCAGGTAGGCCTCCATCAGCTCGTCGTCGTATTCGGCGCAGGCCTCGATCAACTGGGTGCGATATTCCTGGGCTTGATCGACGAGGTCGGCGGGGATCTCGACGGTCTCGAACTCCGTCCCCAGTTCGTCTTTCCAGACCAGCGCCACCATCTCGATCAGGTCGACGACGCCGATGAAGTCCCCCTCGCTGCCGATCGGCAGCTGGATCGGCAGCGGGTTGGCGCCGAGCCGGTCCTTCATCGTCTCGACCGCGTTGAAGAAGTCGGCCCCCGTGCGGTCCATCTTGTTGATGTAGGCGAAGCGCGGGACCTTGTACTTGTCGGCCTGGCGCCAGACGGTCTCCGACTGGGGCTCGACCCCGGCGACGGCGTCGAAGACGGCGATCGCGCCGTCGAGGACACGCAGGCTGCGCTCGACCTCGACCGTGAAGTCGACGTGGCCCGGCGTGTCGATGATGTTGATGCGGTGGTCGTTCCACTCGCACGCGGTTGCCGCGGAGGTGATCGTGATGCCACGCTCCTGCTCCTGCTCCATCCAGTCCATCACCGCGGCGCCCTCGTGGACCTCGCCCATTTTGTGGGTGCGGCCGGTGTAGTAGAGGATGCGCTCGGTCGTCGTCGTCTTACCGGCGTCGATGTGCGCCATGATTCCGATGTTGCGCGTTTTCTCTAGGGGGAAGCTGCGTGCCATGGTCTTAGGGTAAGCGTGCCTTTATGAAGTGGGGACGAGAGAAATCTAAGAAATCGGGGCCTACCGGCAAGAGCCGCCGGGATCGGCGCATGAAAAAGGCCCTCGCGGGCCCGGCGAAACGAACTGCAAAAAAGAAGCCTGAGCGACGCGCGATGATAGCAGCGGCGCGAGGGCGGATAGCGAAGACGTCCAGGGCGGTGGCAAAGCGCTTGCGCGCGACGGCGCCCCGACTGGTGGCGGCGACCCGCGCGGTCGACCGCGCGGTCGACGCG
>DASUZP010000189.1:0-13288 GCA_036376775.1 Solirubrobacterales bacterium
CAGATCTGCCAACCCCCCACGCCAGTCCCAAACCTCGCCCGACGGACGTGCCGGTGCTTCGCTGCCCATATGGACCTCTTTCCACCGGCACGTGCGCTCGGCGGCGTAGACGCAGAGTGAAAAGCCGGCCTGGAGCAGCCCTCCCAGGGCGGTGAAAAGCAGCGCCTCGATCGTGTGCGAAGTGGGGATCCCGAGACCCTGGGAGACGAGCAACGCCAGCGCTACCGAGAGGCCGGCGATCGAGAAGCGCAGCGAGACGGCGAAGCAGTAGCCGGCGGCGGCTCCGACGAGCGCCATTGCCGCCACCGCAAGTGGCGCCGAGGGGCCGGTGAGGACGCCAAGCGCCGCCGCGAGCGCGACGAATGGCGTGACCGCCGCCTGCCAGGCCGCGCGGGTGCGGGCCGGCGCGTCAAGTCCCGGGAAACCGACGAAGAGCGCTCCGGTCGCGATCGCTCCCTTGCTCTCGGCGCCCGTCCCCAGCTCGAACAGCAGTGCTGCGCCGACCGGGATCGAGACCAGGAAGCCGCGGCGCAGTGCCGGCCCGGGCGCCGCCGGCCCGATTGCGAACAGCGGCGAGGCCTGCAGGCGGCGCGCCGCCCCACTTGCGTTGAAAAGTTCCATCGCCCGCAAGTCTCCCTGCGGCGTCGGCGCAAATCACAAACACCTTCCGCTCTGCGCGGGCGTGGACGCCGACCGTGAACGGCCTAGATACGCAGCAGAAGGCGCCTGTCCGCGTTCGGGAACGCTTTGTGGTGCCGCGACAGGTGCCTTCTGTGAGAGCAAGGACAGGGGTTGTCCTCACAGGCCACACCATCGTCATCGCCGTCGAGGCGGTCAGGGTCATGCCGCGGCCCTCCGTGCTTCAGGAAGAAGATCTGAGCCGCTCGCTGGGTCGGAAAGTCCGAGCAGTCCTTGTCGCTCGCCGAGGTGGGTGATGGTAGGGCCACAAGCAGCGCTGCGTTGAGTGCGATTGCTGCGCAGACCAAGAGCACCTTACGAACCGATGGCGTCACCGAGGATTCCTCTCGTTTCTGAATAGAGACGGACAAAATCCTAAATGTCCCCGGTCCCGAATGCCTGGCGCCCAAAACCGCCCCGGTACCCTGGGGGGTCGTGATCGTCGCCGAGCTGAGCAGCGATCCGACCGCCGGGGTCGGCATCTTCGCCGCCCTTGCGGCCGGGGTCGTCTCCTTCCTCTCCCCCTGCGTGCTGCCGCTGGTGCCCGGCTATCTGTCGGCGGTCAGCGGAGTGTCGGCATCCGAGCTCGAGAGCGCCGGCTGGCGCCGCGTATTGGGCCCGAGCCTGCTCTTCGTCGCGAGCTTCTCGGCGATCTTCATCGCCCTCGGTCTGACCGCCACCGGCCTTGGCGCGACCCTGCACGACCACAAGCAGCTGCTGACCAAGATCTCCGCGGCGCTGATCGTCGCGATGGGCGTGCTTTTCGTCGCCTCGCTCTTCGTCACCCGCCTCAACCGCGAGTGGCACGTCGACGCCCTGCTCGAGCGCGCAGGCAAGGGGGGCCCGATCGTCGCCGGCGCCGCCTTTGCGATCGCCTGGACTCCATGCATTGGCCCGACTCTCGGTGCGATCCTCTCCGCCGCCTCGATCTCCGGCTCCGCCGCCCACGGCGCTCTTCTCCTCGCCGTCTACTCGGCCGGCCTGGCGATTCCGTTCCTCCTCACCGCCGTCGCCTTCTCCCGTATGACCACCGCTTTCGCCGCAGTCAAGCGCCACTACCAGGCGATAGTCGCCAGCGGCGGCGTGATTCTCATTGCCATGGGTGTCCTGATCTGGACCGGCCAGCTGACCCAGCTGAACATCGAGGCTCAGCGCATCCTGGGCGAAGTGGGCCTTGACTTCTGGAACACGGTCTGAGTCCGTACACACTCCGATGCGTGACTGGTTTGACTCTGCCGACCGGCCGGGCGAGACTAGCGGCCTCCAATGCCATGGCAGGACGAAGACGATGACGGTCGTATCCCGTTCCGTATACGGATCGGCGTCACCGGACACCGAACACTGAACGAAGGCCCGCTGCTGACCACCGCGGTGCGTGGACAGATCCGGCGAATCGTCGAGTTCTTTCCCGATCGCGACACCCCGATCTCCCTGAGTGTCGTTTCGCAGTTGGCGGACGGCGCGGACCGCCTGGTCGTCCGCCAGGCGATCGCCGAGGCCCGCGAACGCGGCGAGGAGGCTCGCCTCGAGTTCTTCTTGCCGATGGGACGCCAGGACTACATAGACGCGCAGAACTTCGGGGCCGAGTCGCTGGCGGAGTTCGACGATCTGATGGAGAGGGCGACCGTGCGTCGCGAGGAGTACGGTATTTCCAGCGAGACTTCCGCGGCACGCGGATCTGCCTATGCCGCAGGCGGGCGGCGGTTGGTCGCACGTTGCGACGTACTGATCGCACTCTGGGATGGACGGGAATCCGGTGGGCGCGGCGGTACTGCCGAAACCCTGCTCTATGCAGCCGCGCGCTCGAAGCCGTGTGTCTGGATCTCGACCGACGGCGAGCCGGTGGTGCGCGACAATTTCGGCGCCGATCGGGGGAAGGATTTCTACGAGGACGTCGCCGCGCGCGCGGCGCTGCCTTCGCCGATCCGGTGGAGTCCGATGGACCATCCCAAAAAAGCGGTGCAGCCGTTGCTCGGCGCCTTCGACTCCCTCGACGAGCTCAACCGGCAATCGCTCGGCGTCGACTACGACGCGCAGCTACGCGAGGAGCTCGTATCGAGCAGGGGTGTCGCGCCCTGGGTGGCAGCCCCCTTCGTCCGCGCGACGACGCTCGCAAAGCGCTGGCGCTGGCGCTTCCAGTGGACGGCGAGGTTGATCACCCTGTTTGCCACCGCGGCCGCCGTGATGCTGGCGATCGGCCTCAGCTTCGGCAAGGAGTCGGAGGGTTGGGCGTGGGCCGAGGCGGCCTTCTTCAGCGGCGCCCTGCTCAGTCTGGTGGTGGTCAGGAGAGTGGGATTCCATCGCCGCTGGCTGACTTACCGCGTGCTTGCGGAGCATCTCCGCTCGGCGAGCTTCCTCGCGCCCACCGGAGCCGATTTCCGACGCCAAGCCAAACTCGAGGCTGTCTACACCGGTCACGAGCCGACCGGTTGGCTGATGAGGGCCTTCGAAGAGGTGTGGGACCGGCGGCCGCTGCGACCCCCGCCTTTGTCGGCACTCGACGAAGGCGAGCTGGCGCAGTTCAAGGCATGGCTTGCCGAGAATTGGATCGGCGAGCAGATCCGTTACCACAAGGTGGCGATGCGCCGTCATGGATTCTGGCACCGTGTTCTGACCGGATCCGTGGTCTTCTTCTTCCTGGCGACGATCGCGTTTGCCTGTCTGCACTCACTCCATACGGCCGAGGACGCTGCGGTGTTTTTCAGCATCGCCCTGCCGGCGGCCGGTGCGTCGTTGGGTGTGTTGCTCACCGTCAATCAACACCAGGCGATGCGTGAGCGCTCGGCCCGTATGCGATCCGATCTTGCCGTGGTTCAACGCGATGTGCTCGATGCAGCTCCGGACTCGTTGGACAAAGTCACGTCCGAGGCGGCCCGGGTAATTGCCCAAGAGGCCGGTGGATGGTTCGGTTCGATGTGGTTCCTGGATATCGAGCATCCCTGACGTAGGTGGACTAGACTCATCGACCAACACACAGCCTGACAAGTAATCATGCCTACGATCTTTATTTCCTACAGGAGAAGGGACACCGGGGGCCATGTCGGCCGCCTCCGTGAGGATCTGAAGAAGCGCTATGGCGAGCGCGCTGTGTTCACCGACTTCGGCTCGATTCCTCCCGGCGCTAAGTACAGGAAGAAAATAGAGGAAGCGCTCAAGGACAGTGACGTCGCCCTCGTCGTAATCGGCGAAGACTGGGTTGCGAAGAAGGCCGGGGTTCAAGACGACGACGAGCGACGGATCGACGAGCATGACGACGTGCTGCGCAGCGAGGTGGCGTCGGCGCTGACCCGCGAAAACCTGACGGTGATCCCGGTGCTGGTGGAGGATGCCGATCTACCCGCCGCCGCGGATCTACCCGACGATCTCCTCGCCCTTCGCGAATACAACGCGTGTCACCTGGGGAACAAGGGATGGGACTCCGACTTCGCCCAGATCAGACGTGCGATCGACGCCGCAGATCCAGAGGGCGGGCCGCGGCGGTTCGTCGCGTCGGCACGGATCGCCGCCGGCGAGCATCGTGTCGCCGTCCTGGGCACGGTGGCGGCACTCGCCGCCGCTCTGTTCATCGTGCTTGCGATCGGCGGCCACCACGACGAAGGTTGCGAAAACCTCGACCTGCCGCCGGAAAAGCGCGACGAGCTTTCGGTTGCGGCCGGAACGACCGATCCCGCCGAAGAAGGCGTCTTCTACGGAAGCTGCAAGTCGCACTACTGGGCGATCGCCGAATTCCCGCACCAGGACAGCTCGGTCTTCATCCAAGAAAACCTCCACTGGCGCAGGCTCGGCCCGGCGCCGGTCGAATGCAAGCAAGTTCCACCTGAATTGCTCCACGAATGGAACGAGTACGAGTGTTAGCAGTGCCGTGCCTGCGCGCCGTCAATTGAGCGGGGCCACCGTCTGCAGCTCCTCGCCCACGGCCTCGGTCTCCTCGAGCCCGGTGTCGTCGAGCTCCTGCGAGCAGACGATGCGGAACCGTCCGGTGCCTATCGCCGAGTCCGGCACCACCGGTAGCCCCCTGATCTCCTCCCACCCCAGCCTTTCGACCTCGAACGGGTTCATCCGCACCTCCGCAGCCGGAAACGGGCAGTTCCGGTTGTGCTGATCGATCGCCTTGGAGATCGCCTCCAGGTTCTTCGCCTCGGGAGAAGCCATGTCGAGATTCTAGGCAGGGCGCTTCGCGGTGCCGTCCCGGCTTCGCCCTACGATCGGTAGGTGGCCGGTAAGCGGACGATCGCGCATCTGGATATGGACGCCTTCTACGCGTCGGTCGAGCTGCGACGGCGGCCGGAGCTGAAGGGAAAGCCGGTCGTCGTCTGCGGCTCCGGGCCGCGGGCGGTCGTCACCACCGCCAGCTATGAGGCGCGCAAGCTGGCGGGGATCCATTCGGCGATGCCGGCGGCGATCGCGCGGCGCCGGCTGCCCGATGCCGTCTATCTGAGCCCGGACTTTTCCGCCTACCGCGAGACCTCGGCGCAGGTGATGGACATCCTGCGCGCCAACGCGGAGACGGTCGAGGTGGTTGGACTCGACGAGGCCTACATAGACCTCAGCGGCCTCTTCGCCCCCAAGGCGACGATGCGGCGGATCGCGACCGAGATCCGCGAGCACCTCGGCCTCACCTGCTCGGTCGGGATCTCCGAGAATCGCCTGCTCGCCAAGATCACCAGCGAGCTGGGCAAGCCGGCCGGGCTGGTCGTCCTCTCGCGCGCGGAAGCGCTGGAGCGATTCGCCGGCCACCCGCCGGGCGTCGTCCCCGGGATCGGGCCGAAGACCGTGGTCAAGCTGGAAAGGATGGGCATCCACAACCTGGCTGAGCTGCGCGGTCACGACCCGATCGCGCTCGAGCGGGCCTTCGGGCCGCGCATGGGTCGCTGGCTGCCGGCCCGGGCGCGCTTCGAAGACGAGACGCCGATCTCCGTCGTGCGCGAGATCAGGTCGCAGTCGACCGAGATCACCTTCGACGTCGACGTCGCCGACCAGGTTGAGATGGCGCAGCACATCGCCTCGCTTGCCAAGGAGCTCTGCCGGCGCCTACGGTCGCGCGATCTGGAGGGCAAGACGATCGGAATCAAGGTCCGCCTCGACGACTGGACCAACGTCACCCGCGCTCACACCGTCGAGGCGCCCACCAACGACCCCGAGGTCGTCACCCCGGTCGCGTTGGAGTTGCTGCGCGCCTACGCCCCACCCCGCCCCGTGCGGCTGCTCGGCGTGCGCGTCGCGGGGTTCGCCCACGAGGAGCCCGCCGAGCCCGCCGCCCCGGACGGCCAGTTGCAGCTCGGACTGGCCGACCGATCAGCGGCTTGAGAGCAGCACGCCCGTGCTGGGAAAGCGCAGGCGCGCTCTGGTCGCCGCGGTCAGGTCGAAGTCGCGTCCGGCGACGTAGGGACCGCGGTCGACGACGGGCACGGCGATCGTGTGGCCGCGGTAGCGCAGCCTCACCTTCGAGCCGCAGGGCAGTGTCCTGTTGGCGACCCCGAGGGTGCCTGGCTCCAGGGTTCCCCCGCAGGCGAGAGCACCGCCGTAGAGGCCGGGGCCGTAGTAGGAGGCAGCCGCCATGCGGTAGGCGGTGATCCGCCTCGCCGGACTCACCGAGGAGCGCACCCGCCTGTCGTGCAGGCCGTAGGCGCGCAGCTCGTAGCTGCCGATGCCGCGCGGGTGCCAGCGCAGGACAAAGGCGCCGTTGCGCCCGCCGGCGGCGCCCAGCGCGGTCCCCTGCGGTCCACGAATCACGACCTTGACCCGGTGCGCGCCGCGTGGACGCACCCGCCCGCGCAGCACCAGCTGCCGTCCGTTGACGACGTTGTGGCTGGAGACGTGCAGGGAGATGTGGGAAGCGACCCGCTCGGGCGGCCGCTGGGAATGCTCGCGCGCGAGCGCAGGACCGGATCCGGTCGCAAGGGTGGCAGCGGCCAGCGCCGCGGGCAGGATGAATCGCATCGTGTCTCAACTCGCTTTCTCGTCTGCCTGTGCGGCGAGCCGCTCGACGGCCCGCGGTGGAGATCGGCAGATGGATTGCTTGGGTCGGACCGGGCACCGTAGGGGCGTCGATCGCTTCTGGGCGTGAGCGGCCTCACACTGCGAGATCGCGCACGATCCCCTGCAAACCGCTCTAGCAAGCCAAGCTCGCGCCTGGCTTAGCCCCTGTCAAGGTGTGCGAAGATGGTGCAGTGCATGGAGATCGCCTGACCGGACTCGACTCGTCCTTTCTGCATATGGAGCGCGCGGGAGCCCATATGCACGTCGCTTCGACGATCCTTTTCGACGGCGCACCTCCCACCCACACGGAGTTCCGCGACCAGATCGAGTCGCGCCTGCATCTCGTCCCCCGCTTCCGCCAGAAGCTGCGCTTCGTCCCCTTCCAGCAGGGCCGGCCGGTATGGGTGGACGACCCGTTCCTCAACCTCGACTACCACGTGCGGCGCACGGCGCTGCCGGCACCCGGCTCCGAGGAGCAGCTGCGCAACCTCGCCGCGCGGATCTTTTCCCAGCAGCTCGACCGCACCAAGCCGCTCTGGGAGTTGTGGCTGGTCGAGGGTATGGAAGACGATCGCTTCGCCGTCATCGGCAAGAGCCATCACGCGCTCGTCGATGGCGTCTCCGGGGTTGACATAACCACCGTCCTCTTCGACCTCGAGGAGGAACCCGACCATCCGCCGGTGCGGCCGCCGAAGTGGGCGCCGCGGCCGGAGCCGAGCGACCTCAACCTGCTCACGGATGCGCTGCACGAGCGGATCACCAGCCCGCGGGAGATCGTCCGTGGTGCGCGTGCCGCGCTGCGCGGCCCGCGCCAGGTGCTGCACGGGATCGTTGACACGAGCAAGGTGCTCGGCGTGGCTGCGGCGGCTCCGAGTACGCCTTTCAACGTCGAGATCGGCCCCCACCGCCGACTTGCCTTCGTGCGCGGCGACCTCGAGGACTTCAAGCGGGTCAAGAACGCCCACGGCGGCACCGTCAACGATGTCGTCCTCTCCGTCGTCGCCGGGGCGCTCGGCAACTACCTGCGTGCCCGCGGCCATGAGACCGACGAGCTGAAGATGCGGGCCCTGGTGCCGGTCAGCGTCCGCGCCGACGAAGAGCACGGTGCGCTGGGCAACCGTATCTCGGGGATGATGGCGCCATTGCCGGTCTTCTCCCAGGACCCGGTCGAGCGGCTGCGACTGGTGAGCGAGACGATGGGCGACCTGAAGGGCTCCGGGCAGGCAGTCGGCGCCGAGCTCCTGACCAAATTGACCGACTTCGCCCCGCCGACGATCGCCTCGCAAGCAGCCCGCCTGCAGCCCGCCCAGCGTTTCTTCAACCTCGTCGTCACCAATGTTCCCGGCCCCCAGTTCCCGCTCTACCTGATGGGCCGGCGCATGACCTCGATCTTCCCTCTCGTCCCGCTCGCCCGCCGTCAGGCGCTCTGCGTCGGGATCATGTCCTACGACGGCAAGGTCGACTTCGGCCTGGTCGGCGACTATGACGCGATGGCCGACCTCGACAGCTTCGGCCTCGATTTCGAAGGGGCGATCGTCGAAGTCGTCGCCACCGCGCCCCCCGTCGGCGATGGATCTCAGTCGACGGAGCGGGCGCCGACCCGAAACGGCGCGGTGTCGGTCAAGTAGTTCCAGTCCAGTCGGCGGGCGCTGAAGCCTTCCGCGCGGGTGTCGGCATTGATCAGCACCGCGGTGATCCGCTCGAACCGATCCGGCCGATCCAGGCGCACGGTCAGCACACCGCCGCTGCGTCGAAAGCGCAGCCGCGAGATGACGTGGCCGTGCCGCTCGTTGCCGGTTCGTCCCACCAGCGCCAGGCCGGCGGCAACTCCCGCGGGTGCCACTGCGCGAGCGACGACCGCGTGACCGTCGGTCGGGTGCACGCGCAGCAGCAGGAAGGTGGTGTGGTTGAGCGAGCGTTGCAGCGGGCTGCCGTCGCGCGGCAGGCTGCCCTGACGCGGCACGTCCGGGTAGTTGGGGCCTTCGCGAAAGCGGGTGCCCGTGCGCCACTCGGCGACGTCGCGGGCGAAGCGGGCGAAGTCGCGGCTGAATTCCGAGCTGCCGGCGGCCCGGATCG
The DNA here is from genome assembly GCA_036376775.1 of Solirubrobacterales bacterium. GTDB lineage: Bacteria > Actinomycetota > Thermoleophilia > Solirubrobacterales > 70-9 > VRUE01. Next base: position 8,734 of record DASUZP010000189.1, read on the forward strand.
CCGCGTCGTAGCTGGCGACTGAGAAGCCGCCGGGTCGGGTGTGCAGGGCCCGCGACCAGGCGCTGCGCAAGATGTCGCGTCCGTATTGGCGCACCAGCCACTCGTTCCAGACCGTGCCGCCGTACTCGCGAATCGAGTTGGCGGTCAGCGGCGTGCGGAAGAGATGGACCCAGCGGCGTACGTAGCGCAGGTAGTCGTTGATCCCGTTGTAGACCTGGTCCTCCATCCAGACCGCGGTCGACTCGGCCATCCAGGCGTCCTGGTAGGCGTCGTAGCCCATCTGGAGGATGTGGCAATACTCATGGGCGAAGGTCACCTCGAGGTCGGCCGGCTGTTTGGTTCCCGGGTACTGGAAGGGGTCGTAGTCGTTGTCGAGCACCAGGTATCCGTGCAGGCGCCGTGGGAGGCGGCGGCCCTCTGGGGTCTGGCCCCGGTCGGGGGCCGCGTAGCCGAAGAGCAGCCGCCCCAGCTCCTTCAGGTAGACGTCCGTCTTGCCGCGGCGACCGCCCCGGCGACCGTCGGAGCGCGGCTCTCGCCAGCCCAGCTTGCCGTTCTCGACCGCATGCACATGCACACCGACGGAGAGCACCCGCTCGACGTAGTCCGGGATTCCGTCGCCGTCGCCGATCCCGTTGTCGTCGGCGAGGTCGGGTGCATCGATCCCCTCGGCGACCCAGTGCACGCAGAAGTGTCCGGCGCAGGCCGGCGAGCGCGGCGCTTCCGGCACCGAGTAGGAGTGGCGGGCCGGATCGGGATGGTCGGTCGGCCGGGCCAGCGGCTGGCGGAAGGCCCACCGATCCCCCGCCTGTGCAGCCGCGGGCAGGACAGCCAGAAGCCCCAGTAAAGCGAGCAAAGCGCCGATCAACCGCAGATTTGCCCGCATCCGAGCAAATCTACAGCCCGCGCAGGCGCCCCCCGCCGCGCGTGGCGGCGATACTTCAGGCGTGAATCCGCGGTGGCCCGCTTGCGCATAGCTCTCGCTCAGATCGACCCGACGGTCGGCGACCTCGACGCGAACGCGGCGAAGATCGCCACCTGGATCGAGCGCGCCGAAGCCGCAGGCGCCGACCTCGCGATCTTCCCCGAGCTCTGCTTGCCGGGTTACCCGGCCGAGGACCTCTACCTGAAGCGACATTTCGTCGAGGCCAACCGGATCGCAGTCGAGGCGCTGTCCCGCGGCGTCGGCGAGATGGTCGCCCTGGTCGGCTTCGCCGAGCCGGTCGCAGGGGGCGGCGATCACCGCCATGCCCACAACTCGCTCGCCGTGCTCAGCCGCGGTGAGATGCGCGCGGTCTACCGCAAGAACAGGCTTCCCAACTACGCCGTCTTCGACGAGCAGCGCTACTTCATGCCCGGGGTCGACCCGGTGACGCTCGATGCCGCCGGGACCCGGGTCGGGCTCACCATCTGCGAGGACGTCTGGGAGGAGGGCCCACCGGCGTCGAGCGAGGTCGGCGAAGGCGCCGAGCTGATCGCCAACCCGTCGGGTTCTCCCTATCACCGCGGCAAGGGACGCGAGCGGGAGGCGATGTTCGCCGCCCGCGCGCGCGGTTACGGCACCCACATCGCCTTCTGCAATCTGGTCGGTGGCCAGGACGAGCTGGTCTTCGACGGCCAGAGCTTCGTCGTCGACCCCGGCGGTGGGGTGATCGCCCGCGCCGCGCAGTTCGAGGAGGAGTTGCTGATCTGCGAGATCCCAGACGCCGGCCCCGCCCGGGTCGCCGAGCCGCTGTCCGACCTGGCCGAGGTCTACGCCGCGCTGGTCCTCGGCCTGCGCGACTACGTCCGCAAGAACGGCTTCCGTCACGTCGGGATCGCCCTCTCCGGCGGGATCGACTCCGCCCTGGTCGCCCTGGTCGCCGTCGACGCGATCGGCGCCGAGAACGTCAGCTGCGTGGTCATGCCCTCCCCCCATTCCAGCGATGAAACCCAGGCGGACGCCCGAACTATCGCTGCGAACCTGGGCGCAGAGGCGATCGAGATCCCGATCGAGGCGGCGATGGACGCCTACGAGGACTCGCTTGTCGGGCCGTTCGCCGGCGCCGTCGACGGTGAGCGGCAGGAGCCGCTGCCGCGGGACCCGGCGCGGCCGTCCGAGCCCGACCTCGCCGCCGAGAACATCCAGGCGCGAATCCGCGGCAACATGATGATGGCCCTCTCCAACAAGCACGGCTGGCTGGTGCTGACCACCGGCAACAAGAGCGAGATGTCGGTCGGCTACGCAACCCTCTACGGCGACATGGCAGGGGGCTTTGCGGCGATCAAGGACGTGCCGAAGACGCTCGTCTACGAACTGGTGCGCCACCGCAATGCGCAGGCAGGGCACGAGCTCGTCCCGGCCTCGGTGATCGAGCGGGCGCCCTCGGCGGAGTTGCGGCCCGACCAGCTCGACAGCGACAGCCTGCCGCCGTATGAGCTGCTCGACCGCATCCTCGAGGCCTACGTCGAGCGCGACGAGGGGCGCGAGGAGATGGTCGCCGCAGGGATGCCGGGCGAGGTAGTCGACGAGGTCGTGCGAATGGTCGACCGCTCCGAGTACAAGCGCCGCCAGGCGGCGCCGGGGATCCGCATCACGCCGAGGGCATTCGGGCGCGATCGGCGCCTCCCGATCACCAACCGCTTCGGCGGCTAGACGTGCCGGTGATCAAGCACCCATAGGGACCCTCAATCACCGGCACGTCTAGCCGGCAGCGGCCTGACGGCGAGGGTCATTTGGGCTAGCGCGCAGAGCCTGCCGTCGGCGTCGATCACCTCGGCGTCCCAGACCCAGGTGGTGCGGCCGCGGTGACGGGCCTGCGCCTTGACTTCGGCGTGGCCGGCCGTGATCGGGCGGATGAAGCTGACGCTTATCGATTGGCCCATCGCCGCCATGCCGTCGTCGAGTACGGCAAGCGCAGTGGCGCGCGAGCAGACGCTCTCGACCAGGCTGGACATCACGCCGCCGTGCATCAGCCCGGCCGGCTGGCGCAGCTCGTCGCGAAGCGGAATACGCGCCCGGGCTTGTCCGGGGTCGTCGTCGAGCCACTCGGTCCCGATCAGGGCGTCGAAGTGCGAAAGGAGGCCGCGGGGATCGTCCGCCATCGGCGCGGACCCTATCTCCTCTACATCTGGCGTTAACGCGAGTCCCATAGTCTTCGCGCCGGGATGGCACTCAGCGACGACCAGAGAGCCCTGCTCCGCCTGCTCGCCAAGCGCGAGGACGGCTACGAGGACATCGCCGCGTTGAAGGGACTCAGCGTCGACCAGGTCCGCGCCGAAGTCAACGACGCGCTCGCCGAGCTGCAGGCCGCCGGCGAGCCCCCGCCGCCCGTGGCGGAGCAGGCGCCAGAGTCGGAACCAAAACCGGCTCCCGTGGAAATGGACGACCCCGCTCCGCCACCGCCCTCGCCGAGCGTCAAGCGTGAGGCGCACTCCCGCGCCCCCCACGTGGCTCGACCCGCCTTGCCTGCCGAGCGCCGTCGTCTCGTCCTGCTGACCGGCGGAGCGCTCGCAATCGTCGCCGCCGTCTTGATCGCGATCGCAGTCTTCGGCGGTGGCTCCGACTCCAGCTCCACTGCATCGAGCGACTCGGGAATCGAAGCCGCCACTGTCACCGAAAACAGCAAAGTGACGCAGGCCGTGCTCGAACCAGCCGATGGCAGCGACGCCGCCGGGAATGCCGTCTTCGGCAAACTCGGCAAGGAAGAAATTGTCCTCCAGGTGACCGCGGAAGGCCTCGAACCCTCTGAAAAAGGCGAGTCCTACACCGTCTGGCTCTATCGCTCGCCCAAGCTCGCGCTACGGGTGGGCAGCGTGCCGGTGGGAGAATCCGGACGCCTCGGCGCCCGCTTCACGATCCCGGCCGAACTGCTCGCCTACGTCGCCAGCGGTGCCTTCGATCGGATCTACGTCTCGCGCACCTCCGATGCCGCCTACCGGCAAGAGGTGGCGCAGGCCAGACGGAACAAGTCGTTGCCGCAATACACCGGCGAAACCGTTCTCGCCGGCGAAATCACCGGCCCGATCGCCAAAGCCGGCAAGGAAGGCGGCTAGCGCCCCTTCGAGGACGTGCCGTCGCTAATAGGCCGCCGATATGGGTCCCGATAGACGGCACGTCTAGTCGGGGAGGAGCTTGCCCGGGTTCATGATCCCAGCGGGGTCGAGGCGCTCCTTGACCGCGCGCAGGGTCTCGATCCCGGTCTCCCCCACCTCCGCCTCCATGTAGGGGGCGTGGTCGCGACCGACGGCGTGATGGTGGGTGATCGTGCCGCCGCTGGCGACGATCGCCTCCGATGCGGCGCGCTTCACTGCCTGCCACTGCTCGATCTCGGCGCCGCGCCTGGCGCGCGAGATGAAGGTGAAGTAGAGCGAGGCGCCGTCGGCGTAGGCGTGCGAGAGATGGCAGAAGACCAGCCCGGGCGTTCCCTGGGCATCGAGCGTGCTGCGGATTGCGCCGCCGACGGTGGCGTGCAGCTCGGCCAGCCGCGACCAGGTGTGCGAGGTCTCCAGCGTCTCGACCATCGCCCCCATGCCCATCAGCGTGTCGCGCAGATAGGGGCCCTGATAGCGACCGTGC
>DASUZP010000190.1:0-49435 GCA_036376775.1 Solirubrobacterales bacterium
AGGGCGGCGCGCTTGCATCCGCCGAAGATGATTGAGGAGGCCCTTGGTGCTCGTCCCAAAAACCCTCTGGATGCTGCTCTCTGGAACGAGGGCGTGAGTGCCATCTACAGCTATCGCCTGCGCTATGGCATCACCTCCGACGGTGGACATCCGCTTGGACCGAAATCGCGGGACGCCGCACGCGGTCGCGATCGACGTCAAGCAGAACTTCGCCTTGCCCGGGTGCAGCAGCGGCTCAGTAAACAGCGCGTTCGCAGCGCTGAGCGCGGAATGAGTATCGGCCGTTAGGTTGCCTCACAAAACTTCCCGCCAGGCAAGCACTCAGGCGCCGCCAGGCCGCCCTACGGTTCTTTGATCGACCCCACCGGCGACTCGAATGCGCCCAGCGCGACCGTCGTCGTGATCGGCTTCTCACCAGTTTTCCTCAGGCGAGCCTTGGCCCGCTTTTGCTCCTCGAGGACGAATGCCCGTAGCGCTTCGATATCGGCAGCCACTCTTTCCAGTCCTTGCTGATCGAGGAGAAGAAGCGACCAAGCGAGGTATCGGTCCTCACGTGCATCGAAGGTGCCTGCCTTCAACGCCTCTTTGACGTGAACGGAAAGCTGCTCGAAGGTCTTCCAGCTATCCGTTTCTCTCAGCGAGTCCGGTACGTCGGCTTGGGGAACGTCGTCAGTAATTACGGGTCCAGTTGCGCGATAGAAATATTCTCTGGTGGACCGCCGTTTACTTCCAAGTCTTGCGTGGACGCGCTCCATCCACCTGTTCTGCTCCAACTTTGCAAAGCGACGACGTACGTGTCGAGGTCGAATCGAAGGACCTCCGAACTCCGCGCAGAACTGCTCCACACTTATATCCCGCTGATTGGCCACCGTGAGGATCTTGATGCTCAGTTCGTCGGCAAAGACTTTCGACAGACGCACCGGGAAGGGGGTCAGCGTCTCCTCCTCGCTCTCCACGAGTTCAGGTCCGATTCGCTCTTCACTTGACGTCGGCGACTCAAACGCGAACTGAAGGACGCTCACTCGGATCGGCTTCTCCTTGGAGTGGGAGATGCGAAGCGCGGCGTCGTCTTGCTCCTCGTAAAGGGATACGAACTGAGTATCAACGGCCTCGATCACCCGCTTCCAGCCGAGCTGATCGAGTAATAACTGCCCACTAGTGAGATTGCGAGTCGCACGGCCCTCGGCGGCCAAGGCCGCCATTGCTTCGCGCGCACGCTCGGTGATCACCTTGAAGCTGCTCCAGCTAAACGCTACCCGGATGGAATACGGCAGCAGGGCCCAAGTTTCGGCATCGAAGTAGGCCAGTTCGCTAGCCCGGTAGAAGTTCATCACGCCGCGGCCATTTTTGCCGGGAGTGCTGCGGTGGTGTCTGAGCCATCTGGCCTTAGCGAGCTTTTTGAAGTGGTAATCGACTCTCGACACCGTGCCCCCGCCAAACTCTTCGAAGAACTGCGTTGGGCTCATCTCCCGCATATACAGCTCGGTGACGATCCTCAGGCGAATCTCGGCAGAGAAGACGACTGCAAGGCGCCGCAGATGCGCTGCCCGAGATTCGAGGCCGGTCCAGACTTTCGCGCCCATCTGATCCCCCTTGACGGTTTCCCAATCGTTGAGCGGGCCAGAGTCTAAGGGGTATCCAGACGGAACCGAATGAGTCCCTAGATCTTTCGTCAGCGATTATATACTTAGGTTTTTTTTAGCAAATCCAGAAAGGAGATGAGAAGATGAAGCTCGCACCAAGCCAGTCAGCTCTTCCAGCGGTTTCCGTCACGAAGGTCGGCTGATTCCGCTCTTACAGCAGGACCGGACCCTCGGCGGAGGGTCCGGTCTGGCTGCCACCGGCATCGCGACAAGGCCTGCCTCGCGGTGCTTTTCGTCTGAGCTTCGGGCTACCCGCCATTATCAGAACCGGCTCTTACACGCAACCGTTTTTAGTGCCAAAACGCGAAATAGTCGGGGCCGTTCAACGCGCTTACTCTGTCGGCCCAATGATGATGGAAGGCAGGTGGATCAAACCGGGCAAGGGGCGCAAATGACTTCCTTGCCACTTAAGTCGGTCATCGAACACGACGGGCGGCTGGACATCCTGTGCTGCCTGAGTGGGGAGCCCCTCACGATCGCTCAGGTGAGCGCCAGGATCGGCAGGTGCAAGCGATACGTGCTGCACCACATGGAGATGCTCAGCTCATTCCAGCTCGTCAAGGAGGAAGGCGAAGCAGGGGATGGGGAGACGCTCTACATCGCCAACCTCAAAGAGCATCCCGCTTGGGTGGCAAAAACGGTTGACGACCGCCGGCCGCCCGATTGAAGGCAAGGACGACATGGCCGCAACCGACAGCGCTCACTCGCCGGCCGCCGAGGCGGAACTTCTCGAATGCACGATCCTCGAAGAAGTGATCGAGCTGCACCCCGAGCGCCCAAGGATCTCCGAGCTGATTCTAAGGATTGCCACCCACCCCGATGACCATGCCAAGGGGGAGAGAATCAGAGATGCATGGGGCAGCAAGCGCGCGCTTCCGCCGATCGGGGGGAAGCAGTGGAGGCTGTCGACCCCGCTCCTCGTTGATGTGACAGGCGACGAGTTTACGACGAACTTTCCCGCCTCCCACGGGGAAGAAGAAACCGGAATGAGCGGACTAGCGCGGAACAGGGATCTTTGGACTGGAACCCTGGGGCGCCTGGTCCGCTCAACCGGCGCCCCACGGCGGCGCGGCGGCCTCGAGAGATGAACGTCTTGGGCAAGGCTGTGCAATGAGCGCGCGGCGGAACCAGACCGACGGTCGTGCACCGACGAAACCCGGCACGCCAAGCCGGTCGCTCGAGTTATTTATGACTCAACTGGCAGAGATCGCCCCAGAGTCCGAGCACCCGATTTCTCCTCAGAGCGGCCTGATCTCAGACCTCGGATTCGATTCTCTGGCCTTCGGTCGACTTGCCCTCCTGCTGTACGAGCACTATGAAGTTGGCGGCCTCTCTACGAGTTCCATGCGCTCGGCAGGGCATCTCACGGTCGAAAAGGTTTTTCGCCACTACATCCTCGGCGACCCGAGTATCGACTCGTCGCCCAAGTAGACAATGTAAACGCCGTCTGAATTTCCTCAGTCGCCCAACCCCACAGAGAGCGAACATGACCAAGTCTGACGACTCACCTCAATACAACGCAGCGCTGACCTCTGGCGCTTGCACGCTGGACGATGGGCAACTCGAACATGCGGTTCTCATGGAAATCATCAACTTGCACCCCAACCGTCCGACTCGGGCGGAACTGCATCTGGCGATGAGTAATTTCGGTGGAGACCCAAGTAGTCAAGCAATCGACGATTCGCTCTGGGCACTCAGGCGCTTCGGCCTTGTCCGGGAAAACGGAGATGTCCTCGAACCGACACTTGCCGCCGTCCATGCCTCCGAGCTCTTCCAGCTGGGTTGACCAGAGCACACCGCCTGCGAGCGGCTCTCCGGCGGCGAGCAGAGGAGGATGTCGCATTCAATTATGGAATTCGCGGCGATTACTACATCGTCCCGGGAGAGTGGGTAAAGCACAAGGGTGCCCAAACGATCACATAGAATGCGATAAGATGTATGACGGTGAGCACATCGAAAACGCTGGGCTAATTCACTGGGACTATTACATAAACCCGGCTAATAAGTGTGAATGGTACGGACCCACGAAAGACGGTGGCGGATCGTTTGCCAAATATGGTAAGCACATCACGCCTTATGGCGAATGGATATGGGGGTTTAGGAGCAACCAAAGCGATCATCAGCACGCGGGTCTCGCGTTGTACTTGTGGGCTTCTAGGGACGGACACGTCGACCATCATGAAACCACCTGCATTGATTGCTAACTGATGTTTTCTCGAACAGGACACGTAACTTTGGTGCCGCTAGTCGGAGTTTTGGTGCCGCTAGTCGGATTCGTCGCGCTGGGTGGTCTGGTGTTTGCCCAGGCGGCCTCCCCGCCCTATGCATTGGTTGGCAAAGGGGGAATTGGCCAGTATAAATGGGTGAGCTGGCTTGAAAGATCAGAAGCGCGGCAACCGCAAAGAGACGTCACGTGCATTTCGATTGCGACGGAAGAACCCTCTAGAGGTGGCGCTGAAGGCAGTGAAACTTATGAATGCGTTCGGGTGAGACCCGACGTACCCGCGACCCAGGCTATTTCGAATGACAGTCCAGGTCGGAGGCGACGGACGGTTGTGATCATGCTTTTTGCACCTTCGGCGCGTCGCCTAGAGCTAGATCTAGGCGCCTTAGGTCACCGCAGCATCAAGCTACGGCGAATCAGTGACAGCAAGGCAAGGCATGTTGGGATTGAGCCGGTCGGATATTGGTCTCACGCATTCAAGGGCCATTTCTGCATGGGCCGGTTTTCGGTGTATGACGGCTTAGGTGTCAAACTCAGCGACACCGGTTCGGTTCCTTGCACGGCCCCCTAACTTGAATAGCCTTGAGGGGTGTCGCCTGCAAAACGCACGACGATTCGGCGATCCCGGTCAATTAGGATGACTTGTTTATTGCGGACTGAAGCCAAGTACGCCGCTTGATCTTACTGCGGACACTTTCGGGGCACAGGATGCCAAGCTAGGCGCGCTAGAGCGTGAACAGGACATCGCCGATTCCCAGGGAAATTCGAAGCGATTTTGCATCACTTGGCACCGCTGGTTGCAATTTCATCTCCATGCGCCGCAATTCCCCCTCACCGCTGCCACCGAAGCCAACGATTTCGTACTCAGTGTCTAGATCGTCAGTAACCTCGAAGCGCTTAGGCATGCCATCCAAAGGGCCTCTCTCAAGTTCCTCTGGGGAAGCTTGCGAGATGTAGTTGAGGACGAGGCAATCCACGTGCAGCTCGGCTGCCGTGATGACTATTGCCGCAGCCCCTTGGTCGGGGCCAGTGACGATACGCACGCGATTCACAGCGAAGAGTTCAGCACATCCGATGGCGTTTTAGTCAAGTGGCAGACTGGTTTACGGCCGTTTTCCTTGGGCTATCTGAATCGTCTTGCCGAAAAAGGTTTCTCTCCCGACCAGTTCTCGGCGGCACTCTGAGGCAAAAGGGCCTTCACGATGGTACAGAAGAAGTACATGACACCTTGCCCGAAAACGAGGCTCTGAGGATTCGTCTGAAACCTCTGCGGGAGCCGACTTCGGCCTTCATTTTGGCACGCCTTCGGCGTGCATAGGTCGGGCATCGGCTCCCGCAGCGGGCGGGCGCGAGACCCAAAGGAGGCTCCAAATGAGCCAGGCCAGCCTAGTCAAGTCCACCGAGACCGCGGCAATGAATCAGCATTGTGCATCAGCGACCAATGGCGCTGGAGTGCCTTCCACTGCGAAGGCCCACCGTGGGGACATTCCCAGCATGCTGGCAAAGATGACCTTCGCGGAGAGAATCCGCGCCTATGAGAAGGGCACCTTCACGCGGCAAGAGCTCAACGCAGCCGCGGGCCTAGAAGCTGAGCGGATGCCGACACTTGACGGCGAGTTCGAGTGGATCGCCTGGAACCTGGCCGATCTCGACTAGCCCCACCGTCTGCGCCGCCGTCCGGTGACCACGCGCCAGCGAGCCTCCCGCTCCTCCGCTTCCAATCGCTCGACGTCATCCAAGAGGCGCACCGTGTTTTCGCTCAGCGCTGACCAAGCTGATGAAGAGTCGCGACGCGGGCTTTGTACGACCTCATTCGACCGACCACGGTGCGTCAGCCCCTCGCCTCGAGTGGACGACCGCCGATCGGCGCTCATGGCGACATCCCCATCGGGTCAGCCGTCGAAGCGCCTCGCTGAAGATCCATGAGCCCCTGGTCTTCGAACCACAGCCGCAGGTCGATTTTGGCCAGTGGCAAGTTGTGGTACAGGAGCAGCGCCGTGGCCAGTTCGCGTTCGCGCACGAGGTTTGCCGGCGCAAGGTCGCGATAGGTCTCCCCTTCGGTCCGAGATCGCCTGCCCTTCTCGCCGGTGTTGCGGGAGCGCTGCTCGAACTCGGCGACACCCGCAACCCGCGAGATGAAGGTCAGCGTTTCGGGGTCTGAGATCCCGACGCCGAACCACTTGCCGCGATGGTTGTTGACGATGGTCGGTGAGCGCCGCCCGTAGACAGTCGCTAGCTGCGCCATGTCCTGAAAGATCGAGAGCAGCTGCAAGCCCTGACTTGCTCCCGTCGAGGCGACAGAGTCCAGGCCGGGGAATGGGGCGATATTCGCCGCCTCGTCAAGCAGAAGAAGCAACGAGGGCTCGAGCGGGCCGTCGACCGCGGCGCGACGGTAGGCGAAAGCAACGAGTTCCTGAACGATCGCCGAAAACACCGGGCATAGGCGCTCCTGTTCGTCAAGGGGGGCGCAGAGGTAGAGCGTGTTCATTTCGCCGTTCAGCAGCCGCGCGGGCGTGTAGTCGGCTGCTTCGGTCTCTTGCTGGACTCGCTCGTCGGCAAAGGCGGCGACGACCATCTCGGCGGTCGTGTAGACGGAGCTGCGCTGGCGCTCCTCGCGGTTCTGGGTCGCCCGCCAAGCCCGCTCGGCTGCGGGCTCGCCGGCTTTTTTCAGCGCCTTGCCGACCTGGGCCGGGTTGACGTCGGGCCCTTCGTCGAGCCATCGCACCACATCGGCCATCGTCCGCCTGCTGGTCGCCGCCGCGAGCAGCAACGGCGCCAGCAGCTTCTCGGCCGTCGCGAACCAGAAGTCCGCGTCTTGCAGGCCGCCTTTGCTTCCCTGGGCCGAGTTGCAGAGCCAGTGCGCGACCTTCCTCGCGTCTCGCCAAGTCTTTGCCGCCTCAAGTGGGGTGGCGCGCGTCGAGGGCTCGACCCCGCTCACGCCGGTCGGATCGAAAACCATCACCTCGCCGAGTTGTTCGCGGCGCTCGATCGTCTCGGGGAGGACGTCGCCCTTCACGGTCGTGACGAGAGCCGGTCCTTGCCACTCCAGAAGGGCCGGGATCACCAGTCCACTCGTCTTGTGCGTCCCGGTCGGAGCGAAGGCGATCACCGACTGGCGCTTCTCGGCTGCGAGCAGGGCACGTCCATGCCTGCCGAGAGTCAGGCGACCCGGCTGGGGCTCCCGAACTCGCAGCAGGGCGAGGTCCCGCAGCGTCGCCCAGCGGGCGGCCGGCACGCGCCGCCGAGCGCCGCCGAGCTGTGGCCACGCCACCGGCAACAAAGCTCGGCGGACCAGCAAGGCCAGGCCGGTGATCGCACCGGAGATGAGCGCCACGCTCGCGTAGATGCCGACCGCACCAGGAAGTGCTGAGCGGACTTTATGCGGCCAGGCATCGCGCGGTTCGCTGAGATGGGAGGGGAGGCGTAGCGCCGTAGCGCCAAGATCGCTTGCCCCGATCGGCGTCCAGCCCGAGCCGAACAGCAAGCCCGCCAGCGCTCCCGTCAGCCAGATCAAGACCATGAGCGCGGCCACGGTCGCCGCCACGGCCACATAAAGCTGTCGCTCGGTGTCGTTCACGTCGCCTCCGTCAGGGAGCGCTCCGCCGTGCGCCAGTCGGTGTAGACGAACTTTCGCTCGATCCTTGAGACCCGGTGCCGGACGAAGACCGAGTGAGGCTTGACGATCCACAGTGCCTCTCCCGGGCCAAGGGAGGACGTCAACTCAGCTTCGGTTTGGCCCAGGCCCACCCCCGAGCGCAGCAGCTCTTGCTGGTCGTGGGGTTGGCGGTGAACGACGATCGTGCCTGCATCTCCGAGCAGCGACTCGGCGATGCGTGCCTCACGCGACCCCGCCGCACCCGCGGCGCCGAGATCGACGATGCGATGAATGATGAGGATGACCTGGATGCCGAGAGCGCGGCAGAGCTTGAAACAGGACTGGAGCCATTCGGCGATGCCGATGTCCCCGGTCACCCGCCAGCCCTCCTCAACCACCAAGATCAGCTTCGGGCTCTCACGGCCCTCGAATTCGGCAGCTTCCTTTCGCTGCAAGAGGATCGCCTGCAGCCACGCCGCAGCGCAGGTCATCAGGATCCCCAGCGCTGCGGAGTCGCCAATGGCGCTCAAGTCGAGCACGACCAGCGGGGCATCCAGGTCCAGTCCCTCGGTCGTCGGCCCGTCGAACATGCCCTTCAGGTCTCCCTCGCAGAGCCGCTGCAGGGCCAGTGCCGTTTGGCGATTCGCCTCGGCGAAGTCCTCTCGCGAGGCTGCCGAGACGCCCCGCACCATCCCCTCGCGCGGATGGAGCAGGGCGTCAACCACCATCGGCAGGGTTGGCTCGGCGGCGCCTGCCTCGGCAGTTACGACCTCGAGCGCCACGCGCAGTCCGGCGTCCTCCTCGGGGGTCAGCTCCCGGTGCAGCGCTGCCTTCGCCACGGAGCGCAGGAGCTGCAGCTGCCCCTCGCGCCCACTGCGGGGGGTGATCGGGTTGAGCCGGACATCCCCGCCGGGGGAAAGCCGGATCGGCCGCACGCCCAGTGCCTTCGCGAGCGGCCAATACTCGCCCTTGATGTCGATGACCCACGCCTGTCGCCCGTGCAAAACCTGGCGGTAGAGGTAGGTCTTGGCCAGGGTCGACTTGCGGTAGTTGAGATCGCCGAGGATCAGCATGTTCGTGCCAGGTAAGTTCTCCCGCTGGCAGCGAACCCACGGGTCATACATCCAGGCCCCGCCGTAGAGATCGCGGCCGATGTAGACGCCGGCCGCCCCGTGCCCGCCCTCCGCCAGGAAGGGATAGGCCGCCTGAAAATGGGCGGTCGTGCCGCTATGGCCCGGTCGCTCGGACGGCCGGCGTTTCACCGCAGCCCCCAGCAAAGCGGCAGGGTGTTGGCAAAGGCCGTGTCCTGCTCGCCGTAGCACGGTTGCAGGCCCAGGCGGGCGAGCTGCGAGCCGTGCTCGACGGCGCTGCGGGAGTGCTCTAGCTCCGGCAGGGTGGGGGTGTCGGTCCGCAGATGTCCCACCCAGCGCATCTCCGCGTGCCCGTCGGCAAGCTCCTCCTCACGCCGGGAGGCCGCCTGCTGGCGGCGCCTGATACGCGCCGTCGAGACGAAGCCCTGGCGACTGCGGTTGATCTCATCGGCGACCTCGGCCGTCTGTGCCGCCTCCGCGCGGCGCATCGCCAGCCCGTAGGGCACCGGCTCGATCGTCACCGCGACCGTCCGCAGCACGCTCGTCTGCATCAAGAGCGGCGCCATGAACATCGGCCCGACCTCAGAGCGCGGCCAGGAGGAGATCCAGTAGGTCGCGTGCCAGGCCGAGTCGGTCCGGTAGTGAGACCAGCTCGTCTCGTCGGCGAGGGGACCCATCAGCGCCGGCTCTACTCCTTCGCGTCCCTCTTGGCCCAGGGTCGCACGGGCACGCGACTGGCGGCCGAAGGGGTCGAAGGCGTCGCGGATTACCGCCGCGTACTGGCGCGGTCGCAGGAGTCCGGAGACCGAGACCTCGGCAATCGTCAGCCGCTCGGCCAGGCCCTCTGCTTCGCGCAGAAGCAACTCGCAGGCCGCCTCGGTACCACCGCCAAGGCGGCGCAGCTCGCGGGCGCCTCGCCGTTGGTCGATCTGGATCGCAATCAGGACCTCGTGCGCGGTCGTCTGTGGTGCGGCCGTCTCGACCAGCTCTATGTAGGAGCGGACGAGGTCGGAATCCATCGGCACCGCACGGTCGCGCTGGGACTGGAAGTGGGCGGCGAGCTCATCGCCCTGCCCGGGCAACGTCTGCTCGATCCACTGCACGCGGCGGACCGGGCAGCCCTCGCGGGCAAAGCTCGCCAGCACCGAGCCCCAGGCGTCGAGCGCTCGCTCCTGCTCCTCGGAGTCGCGCAGGGCGAAGGACCCCGCCCGCACCGCCATCGCGGCCGTGAAAGTGCCCGCACGGCAATCTTCGATCACGCCGACCTGCTCGGAGCCGTAGGGCATTGCCAGCAGCTCGAGCCCGGCGAGCGCAGGGGGTAGGGAGGCTTCGTGCGCCGCCTCGCCGTCCTCGCCGAGCCGCGTGCCCGCCCCCGGTGCGACCGAGCGGTAGCCCGCTTCGGCGCGGCGGCGGCGAAGTGCCCAGCGGCCGAGGACCGGCGCCCACTCCTCCGGCGTGCGGCCGTCGATCGGCACGCAGATCGCCGCCAGCGCCAGCGCCAGCGCGACGAGCGCCACGCCCACCCCGGCGACGGTGCGCAGCATGTAGAGCGCGCCGAGGCCGAGGAGGGCGCCCGCCGCCACGATCACGACCTGGCCGATCCGCAACGGCCCGACGACGGCGCGCTGCTCAAGCGGCCCGAAGCGATAGCGGCGGCTCATTGCTCGCCGCTCCTCTCGGGCTTGACTCCCGGTTGCTCGGGAGCTGGCCGCGGAGGCTTTTCGCCCGTCCGCGGGCTCTCGCCGCCCGCGCTGCTCGCGGACCCACCGGCGCGTTGCTCTGAGGAGGACTCCTCCCCGGTCGAGGCCGGCGCCGCGCCCGTGTCCTTTGCGGCGGCCGTTCCCTGAAGGCGCTCGCCGGCTGCTTTGGTCCCACCGATCGCCGCCGCGGGCACCGCAGCCACCGCCCCCGCCGGTGCCGCCGCGCCGGCCGCTCCTCCGGCACCACCGCCCGATCCACCACCACCGCCGCCTTGAAGTCCCCCCGCCGATGGACCGGAGGCACCGCCACCTTTGTCGGCGGCATCCCAGAGCGTCACGCCCGAATCGTCGCCCCAGTTCGAGCGCGCCATGTTGCGGAGAATCTGCACGTCGCTGGCGAGCTGGACGCCGCTGATGACCCCGCCCGCGGCCGAGCGACGACTGTAGGCGGCGTTCATCGCGCCCTCCGCGAAGGGCACGAATTTCATCAGGACGAAAGGCGCAAAGGAGGCGAGCACCATCAGCGCCGAGGCCGCCAGAATCGTCTCCACCCGCCCTTCCGGTTCGGCCATCAGCCCGGCCGCTAGGGCGATGATCGAGACGATCACGAACTTCGAGCCGATCAGCGCCACCAGGAGCTCGCCGGTTCTGCGCAGAGCGCCGGCCCACCGCGGCCAGATCGCCGCCGCCAAGGAGAAGGGCATGAAAGAGGCGACGACGTAGACCGCCGCGTCGCGCATCAGCAACTCGAGCCACACCAGGAAGGCGGCGAAGGCGCCGATGATCGCGACGAGGAAGGTCACGAACAGCGGCGCGGTCACCTTGCCCGCCGCTTCGCCGGCGGCGCCGTCGAGCGGATCGCTTCCGCCGCCGCCGCTGACTTCCCGCCCCGCGTCGCCCCCGGCGTTGCCGAGGCCGGTGATCGCACCCTTGAAGAAGTGTTGGCTGCTTTCGTGGCTCGTGGCCGCGATCGCGTGGCAGAGGCCGTCCGTGGCGACCAAGAGCAGCTGCACCACGGCGTAGGCCACGCTCGTCGCGATGAAGGCGAGCGGCACGTTCACCAAGACGACACGGGCGAGCATCCCCGCATTTCCCTGCGCCACCCCCTCCAGCACCGCGAGCAGCAGCATCGCCATCCCCATCAGGGCGGCGATCTGCGCCATTCGTCCGTACTCGGCGATGAAGCTCTTGGTCGTCAGCTGCGGCGTCGTCGTCTCGTCGATCGCCTTGACGACCTCGCCGATCAGCCAGCTCGCGCCTTCGCTGACCCAATCGGTGATCTGTTCGAAGATCCCGTTGCCGACCCCCTTCAAAGCGTCCGTCACCGGATTGGCCACCACTCCGGCGACCGCTCCCGTGACCGCGTTGCAGGCATCGCCGACCGGGTTGCCGAGGCCGACAGCGCCACCCGTCACGGCTTCCAGGCCGCCCGTCAGCGTGTCGGCCGCGCCGCCTCCGAGGTCACAGGCGACGTTGGCCTGCGCCGAGGACGGCGAGGGTTGTGCGAACACCCCGGTTCCGCCGAGCAACGCCGCCAGGGCGAGGATCCCCGCTGCCTTACGGAGCCAGCGCATAGCTCCGCAGCTCTCGCGCGACGTCGATGACCCGGTAGGCGCCGAGTGCGCCAGGCTTCGTCCCCAGCTTTGGCGTCGGCCCGAACCCCGCCCGCGTTTCGGCGATCTTCCAGCGGCCGTCCATCCAGACGACCTCCGTGTGGGTCAGGCCGAAGTAGGCCGATGGCGCGACCGAGGAGGCGTTGCCGAGCAGCGTGAATCCCCAGGTGAGGACTCGGGCGCGGCCGGGTCGGTAAGACTCGATCCGGTAGCCGATCGGCACCGCCGCATAGAGCGTCCGCAACCCGCGACGTAGGCCCACCCCGAGCGGCCCCGCCGCAAGGCGTTCGGCGCCGGGCGAGTTGGCGGCAAGCATCGCCCCCGCGTAGTCGGGGGTCGCCACCGCCTCGATCTGCGCCCGCAGAACGCCTGGCCGCAGGATCGCCGGAGTCGCAAAGGCGCGCTGATAGGAGGCGACGGCCCCCGCGGCACCGGCCGCAGTCGGCGGGAAGCCGACCGGGACGCCGGCAATCGAACGCGCCGCAGCGGCACTGGCAGGTGCCGCGGCGCGTTCGGGGTCAGAAGGTGAGAGGGAGCGGCCGAGCAGCAGACCGACCGCCAGCGCGAGGGGGCAGGCAAGGAGGAGTGCTCGCCAGCGCCGCCCGGAGTCATCACGAGTGCGGCGGCTCATTTGACTGCCGAGCCCGAGTGGTAGAAGAAGTTGATGAGAGCCGCGCCGGCACCGACCACGAAGGCGCCGAGCAGACCGTAGAGGACCTTCGATTTGCCATCGGAGGTGTGGCTGTAGTTGTTGGACTTAGACCCGAGCGCCCACTGCGCGGCGCCGATCAGGACGCCGGCGACGCAGGCGAGCAGGGCGAGTGCGGCGAGCCCGTTGACCAGCTTTTCGAGCGCCGGGGTGCCCGGCAGCTCTTTCTGATTCGGCTCGACATGGACCTTGTAGACGGCGAGCTGCAACTTGACGAAAATCGCGAGGACCACGGCGGACTCCTTTGCCTAGAGGTGCTTCTGCACCCCTGCTGTCCACCGCGGGGTCGGCTTGCATCGGGTCTGCCCCGATTTCTTTTCGACGGCCGCCGAGAGCTAGGAGAGGATCTCCATCCGGGAGTGGTGCTTCCCTGAACTGAGACATGCCGGGATTGCGATGCGACGGCCCCGATTGCAATGACTACCTGCTCTACAAGCGGGAGATAGTCGCCGTTCGCATCGACGGTGCCGGGCTGCGTGCTTCGGTGGAGCTCGAGGACACCCCGTCCCGTGAGCGCCCGGCGCCAGTCGGCCGGTATCACCCGGCTTGCTACGCGGCCGCGCGTGCGGTCGACGACCGCTTACCTGCGCCGAGCGACTGACGCCGGCGCAGGTATTCGTCTACGACTTGCAATAAGCGAAGACGACGAACCGCTCACGGGCTTCGCCGCCAAGGTCCGAGCTGAGCGTCACCGCCCACTCGCTGCGCTTTGGTGCCGGCCCTGAGTCGACCAACGCGACGTGCAGGCCGGGGAAGACACCGCCGAGGCCACCTCGCAAGCGCACGCCTCCAGAGATCAGACGTTCGCCGTGTTTGCAGAACGCATGGCCGACGGCGTCGTTGAACGAGCCATCACCGGGCGTGGTGTCCGAGTCGATGATCTTTCCGGAGCGCAGTTTGTAGTGGGCATGATGATGAGCGGCGCGCGCGTAGGCTTCGGCAGCCTTGCCGGGGCCGCCGCCTTCGCGCCGGAGGCCGTAGCCGAGCGCACTGCCTCCAAGCGCGACGAACAAGGCAATGAGGGCAACAATCATCGCTGGTGAAGGACGTAGCGAGGTCTTCATGGCTTCCTCCTTGGGTCTCGATTCTCTTCGAGTCTGAGAGTGCTTACCGCCTTACCCGGATGTAGCGGGCAACTGAATGTCCTCGGACATAGGCATAACCGTTCTGTTCGGGGACGACCGAAGTGAAGACGAATCTCGTAGTCGCAGGGACGCGCGAGAAGGCGTAGCCGACGCGGTAGTGGCAGAGCGCGTCGGTACGTGCCCGTCGCACGAGGAATTTTCGCTTGGCGCCGGGCACGCTTCCACGAACGACGACCACACGCTGGAGGCAGCTGGGGCCGGGGATTTCGCCGGAGAAGAAGACGCGGCGATGCGGGCCGGTCCGATGCTTGGAGAGGTGGAGGGTCGCCCGTGCCCGTACGTGCAGGGTCAGATCGATCGAGATCTGTTCGGAGCCGAAGCGGTAGGCGAGCCGCAACACCCTCGACGGTCCGTGCTGGAGCTTGAAGGACCAGCCACCGTTTTCGTTCGTCGTCGTCGTCCCGATCAGATGAAAGGGACGGTCCGGCAGGTCGGTGTGACCCTGTATGCAGACTTCGGCCCCAGAGACCGGGTTGTTGGCGGAGTCCCGGAGCCTGCCGTGGATAAGCGCCTGGCGATGGAAGGCGATCGTGCGCTCGGTGCTTCCGTTGCCCGCGAAGGCGGCTGAGATCGTCTTTGCGCCGCCGACCGGCGAGCCTGGGCAGAGATTGTCGACGAGGATTTCGCGCGATTCGCAGGCAGCGCTGGCCGTGCCGGTCTGGGCGTAGTCCTGGACGCAGACCGAGATCGAGTTGGTCCCCTCTTGAAACGGAGCCGTTGCGGTGTCGAGCGTGTACGTCTTGGCGAAGCTCGTCGGGCAGGGGACGAGTCGCGAGGTCAGGCTGCCCGGTAGCGGATTACACGAAGCGGAGAGGTCATCGCCGCCAGCGGACTGACCGTTGACCGTCAGCTGCACCGATTGCAGACCCGCGCCTTCGTCGGTCCCGCTGACGTCGATCGTCTGAGGACCGCGCAGCACTTCACCCGAGAGCAGCGAGCCGCCGATCGAGACCTTTGGCACGGCGAGATCCGTCAGCTGAATGCGGATCTGCTTGATATAGGTGTGCGCGCCTTTGGCTGCCCCGACGCAGCGATTGCCTTCGGTGGGCTGCGTGCATTCGAGGCGTGCCACGAGAAAGCGCCAGTTGCCTGCGGGGACCCCCGATTCGTGGCCCTGGTCATCGTTTTGGTTCTCGAAGGAGACACTCGCGCCGCTATCTGGCGAGACCGCGAGATAGCCGTGCTGTCCGCTTTCGGTGGCGAGGCGACTGAAGGTCGATCCCCCGGTGATGAACGTGCCCCCCGGCGCCTGCCACACCCAGGCGCCATAGCTGCCTTGCACCGTGCCCGTTTCGCCAGCCGAGAGGCTGTGGTCGATCTGCAGACCGCTTGCCGACGGAGAGCAATCGGCGTGCGACACGTAGTGGGACGACGTCGCGCTGAAAGAGGCATCCGGCGCGTCCGGATACAGGTTGGGCGAGCACTGCGCCACCACGTAGTTGCCCGCCTGGGCGGCGAGCGGACTGGGGAGGAGAAGCAGCGCGGCCGCTACAAGCAGAACCCCCCAGCCTGGAGCGGCTCTTGGCCGGTCACCCCGTGTCGT
The DNA here is from genome assembly GCA_036376775.1 of Solirubrobacterales bacterium. Classification (GTDB taxonomy): domain Bacteria; phylum Actinomycetota; class Thermoleophilia; order Solirubrobacterales; family 70-9; genus VRUE01. Next base: position 15,264 of record DASUZP010000190.1, read on the forward strand.
GGTGGGCACCTCACCGCAACGGACTAGTCGCATCATCATCTCGCCTCATTCAGGGTCCGAATTGTTCATTTGCAATCTGCGTTGGCGTGGAGGTGGACGAGCTTCCGCCCGAGCCAGACGAGGTCGGAGCACTGGATTCGGCCACTGGCGCAGATTCCGTCGGGGCGCTCGCTGCTTCTTCAGGCGGTGGCTCGCTCGCCCCTTCGAGCGACTGAGAACGAACCGCTTCCGTGGCCTTCCTGGCGTGTTCGGTACTTGCCGACGCGGCACGGGGCTTGAACTCGGTTTGCTGCTGTCGCCGAGAACCAGCTTGCGATGCCGAGGGCCTCGTGGCGATGAGCGGAGCAGCTGAATGGAGCGGCGGTGCCGCAGATTCAGCGTGAGGCGCGGCGCCAAGCCGATGAGTCTTCGCCGGTGCCTCCGAGTGCTGTCCGGTCCCCTTCAGCAGGCCGCCGACGCCAGGGCCGAGGACGCCACTGGCAAAGCAGGCGGCAACGACCGCGGTGGCACAGACGCCCGCTGCTCGACCGGCACCGCTCTGAAGCGCCGCGGCTGCCGGAGAATCGGCGCTGCCGCCGACGGGCAACCTGCGTGCGAGATCTTGAGCGCGAGCCCAGGCGTTGCCGCTCATACGGCCAACCGCCTCGATCATCGCTTCCAACCCCGCCGGGACGTCGAGATGAGCGGCGCCAGAACCGACGAAGGAGAGGTATGCCGCGAGTCCGATCTCCACCTCCAACTCGTCGAGGCTTTCGACGCCAAGCAGCTCAAAAAGATGCTTTCGCGCCGATTCGTGACGGTGCTGTGCTTTGGAGGGATGCCAGCTCAGCTTGCGGGCGATCTCGCGTACCGGTAAGTCCTCGAAGTAGGCGCGCTCGATCACAAGACGCTCCTCCTCGGACAGCTCGGCCACCGCGTGCCGCACCTTTCGGAAGCGGTCTTCCTCGAGCGCCACGTCCTCGGGGCTCTGGTCTCGGTCGTCAACGAGCGTGGGCGCGCGCTCGGTTGAGACAAGGTCCGGAGCGCGGCCCTCTGACGTGAGAAGGTTCTTGGTGCGCTGCGTGGCGCAGAAAATAAGCCAGGCAGCAGGACTCTCGATCTCGGCGCCTTCGGCGATCTTGCGGCTGTATTCGAGCGTCGCCTTGGCGAACAGGTCATCGCCATTTTGGGCGATGAACTGAGGCGAGAAGCCTTTGCGGCGCAGGTATTGCGTGAAGCCGAGCCGCGCTTCTTCTAACTCCGCCGGCTTCATCTCGCGGGGGGTGCCATTCCTGTACATCGCGCCTCCGTACGCCGATCTGCTCCGATTAAAGTACCCGAATATTTCTATTCCATGTGCCCAGGGCCGTTTTTTCGTATTTCACCCTCCCTGTCCACCTTGGAGGCCGTTTGCATCGGCTTGACCTAAATCCGATGCAACCCGGTCTGCTGATGGACAGGGAGGCCGGATGGAGCCCTCCGGTCCTCAATCTGCCTTTCGTGCATCCAAGCTCGCGCTCGGTCTGCCTCTCGCCGCCCTGGCCGGACTCATCGCCGCGTTGCTGGCGCTCGCAGTTTTGGCGGGTGCTTCCTTGCCGAACTGCGAAGAATCGGTCGGCGCCCTCAGCCAGAAGGTGCCCAAGCGGCTCGTGCCGATCTATGAGCAGGCCGCGGCGAGGTACGGCCTCGGTGAGCAAGGCCCGTCGATCCTCGCCGCGATCAACTGGGTCGAGACCAGCTTCGGCACCAATCTCAATGTCTCCTCGGCGGAAGCCGAAGGTTGGATGCAGTTCCTTCCTTCAAGCTGGGAAGAATTCGGCGTCGACGGGAACGGCGACGGCACCGAGGATCCCTACAACCCCTGGGACGCGATCTTTGCTGCCGCTCACCTCCTGAGTGCCTCCGGCGCCCCGGAGGACTGGCACGGCGCGATCTTCGCCTACAACCATGCCGGGTGGTACGTCTCCGAGGTGCTCACACACGCCCGGCGGTTCGCCGGTGAGGGCACGGTCGAAGCCGCCAGCAGCGGTGGCTGCGCATCGGGGCTTGGCGCAGCTGTGGTCGATAGCGCGATCCGTCTCTATGCGCCGCAAGCCTTCAAACCGATCCCTTCTCAGCTCTGGGTCGGTGGCGGTTCGCCGGAGGCCGTTGATGCCCGAATCTGGCCCGACGCTGTTTGGTTTCTTGAGAACCACCACCTGCGTGTCACCGCTGCCCGGGAGGCAGGGCACGAAACCCACGGCGACGGCACCGCAATGGACATGGTGCCGGCATCGGGGCGGGGCTGGGATGAAACGGCGCTCCGTGCGGCGCTTGATCTGGGCTGGATTCCGAGCTGCGGCTGGAACGGAAGCGCGCCCATCTGCCCGCTCGCCCCGGCCATTCAGTTCATCGGCTACAACGGCTATCCGGGTCACGGCGATCCGGCCCATGTCGGGGAAGACGCGCACCTGCATGTCTCGTGGAAAAGCTCCGAATTCGGCTGCCCCGATCTGTGCGAACCGCGGGAATGGGTGGAGGTGTTCCCGTGGCGGGACTAGGAAGCTACTCACCCGGAATGCAGCTCGGCCGAGGCTTCCTGAGCGCGTGGCCTGATTTCTCTGCGCTCATTGTCCGCGCCGGGCACCAGCGGAGCACCTTTCGCTGTCGGCGACCTGACGTTTCGTGCCCGTCCGCTGGCCTTGCCCACCTTCCGGCGCGGCTTGGTCGCGCAGAGAAGCCAGGCCACACGAATACAAGGAGCGATGGTGGACAACTTCAACTTTCACAGCAACCAGTGCGTCCGGGCGGGCCGGATAGATGAGGCAGCGGCTACTGCTTACCCGGCGCGAAGCGGCCGAAGCACTCGGAATGAGCCTCAGTCACTTCCAGCGGCATGTGCAGTCTGGTCTGCCGTGCGTCTACTCGGGGCAGCTTCGCCTGTATCGGCCAAGCGACCTAGAGCGCTGGACGGAGACCCAGGCTTGCACGCCAGGACGGCGGCGGTGATGGGCTGATGGCAGCCGAGAAACTCAAAAGACGCTACATCGACACCACGACTCGCTACGAGGGGGTTTTCGCGCGACATTCGCTTTACTGCGGGCTCGGCATCGAAGGGAAGCGCTGCACTTGCGATCCGACCTACTACGGCACGGTGTGGGACAACGAAATCGGCCGCAACCGCCGAACGAAGCGGGTGCCATTCGCCACGGAAGCTAAGAATCTTCGGGCTGATCTTCAGGCAGAAGTGCGAAGGGGTAGCGTTGTTGAGCGCCCCCCGAGTATTCGCCTCAGCGATGCGCACCCGGAATTCATCAAGGACTGCCGTGAGGGAATTGCGCGCAACAAGCACGGCAAGCCTTACACGGAGAAGGCAATTACCAACCTTGACTCCTCGCTGAAGCGGCTTCCTGCTGGCATTCGACGCAAGTATCTCGACGACATCGCCGACGGTGGGCTTCAGAGCGCGGTTGACGATTTTCTCCGCGAAGAACTCTCCAGCTCCAGAATCAGCTCGGTTATCAACGCCGTCCGCTCGCTCTATCGCTGGGCGCTCAAGCGCGAAAAAGCGACCCGCAATCCGGCAGAGTCGATTCAACTGCCGGCCAACGACTCCCAGGAACGCGATCGCATCGCAACTCCCGGCGAATTCGCCCATCTGCTCGACCTACTCGAGCCCGAGGACGCGCTGCCCTGGGCGCTGGCCGGCTATGGCACCGCCCGCGCGCAGGAGATCCGCGCTCTCGAATGGCCCGAGGTCGATTTCGAGCACGACGTGATGCTGCTCGCCGATAGCGACAAGGCTCGTAAGTCCGAAGCCGCGCGGAGAATCGTGCCGATCGTAAAGCCGCTTCGCCAACGGCTCTACGCTGAGTGGGTTCGACAGGGCCGGCCGACCACGGGACGGGTATGTCCGCCACGGAGAAAATCACGCTCAGGCATGGTTTCTCTCGACCAGCTCCAGAAGCGCGTCGTCGAAACCTGGGAAGACCTCGATCTAAACCCGATCGGCCTCCAGGACTCCCGCCACACCGCCGCCACCTGGCTCGACCACGCCGGGGTAAGCCCCAAAGTCGCCTCAGTCTTCATGGGGCACAAAGCCCCCAAGCGCCAGCCCGACGCCGCGCCAATCACCCTGCGCCGCTATACCCACATCCTCCCGGGCGAGCTGGAGCGGGCCCGCGACCAGCTTGATGCCTTCCTCGCCGAGCGCGCGAAGGAGGAAGAGGGCACATCGTTTAAGCTCGCGGTCGCTGCGTAGACGGCGAGGATCGCGGAACTTTCGCGGAGGTCTCCTTCCCTTTGGCCTTCCCTTTGGGACAATTCGACGGCCGACGAGAGGGCAGTCACCGCCGGAATCCCGCTCCTGTCCTAGAATCGCGGCCCCCGCGCCCGGAGCTCAGTTGGATAGAGCGTCGGTCTACGAAACCGAAGGTCACAGGTTCGAATCCTGTCAGGCGCGTTTTGCCGAGCTGGGCCAGCGCGGCTCTGGGGGGCCCCGGCCGAGGTGGATCCTTTGGCCGGCTTCAGGCTTCGAGCTGGGCGCCGACCTCGTATTTCTCGACTGCGACGCGGCGGCCCATTCCATTCCGTCCCTCCGGGGGTCCATGGCGTTCAGCGTTTCGTCTCCTTGGCGGTAGTCGGCCTCCGTCTCGAACAGGCCGATCGCCATCGACTGGCCGTTCTCGCCGTCGTTCAGCATTGGCCGGAACGCCCTCGGGGGACGACTCGTGCATACATCTCGTCCTCCTTCACTCGGTGTTTCGGCACTCGGTTCGCGCCTACACGGGAAAGTTCAAATAGTGGGTATGACAGATCCGGCGTGCGGTGACACGCTGGTTTGGCAAGCCAAGCGGAGGCAAGATGAAAAGCTGGGCTCAGACCTATCTGGCCGGGGCGGTGTTAGGAACCGTCCTGATCGTGGCTGCATTCATCGCCTTCGTCCCGCTCGTCTCGCTGCAAGCGCCGCACGATTGGCCGGCCCCCGGTTTCGGACTTCGCGGTGGAGGGGGGAACGATGAGAGCGGCGCGGTTACGGCCGATGCCAGGCCCGCAGCGCCCGGGATCGACTCGACCGCCGCTGGCGGGTCAGCAGCCGCAACGCGCGCTGCGGACGGAACGGCGATACGTCCGGCGATTCCGCCCGGCGGCGAAAGCCACGGCGGGCGGGCCGGGAAGGTAGATACCGCAGACACCGTGGGCGAGACGACCGCCATTGCGCCCGCCGCCACCGGGGTCGCCGCCGAAAATCCCGGCTCGCAGACGCCCGAAAGCGCCGGCTCCGCCCCGCCGCCCCCGCCGGTGAGCTCGACCGAAACGGGCAGCGCTCCAGTCCCTGCGGCGACGGGCGGTGAAGGCGGAAGTGGGGGGAAGACGCCGGCCGGACCGCCGACCGCAACCGGGATCGTCACTGGGAGCCCCGAACCGCCGGCGCCCGAAAGCGCCGGCGCCGTGCCACCGCCCGAAAGCGCCGGCTCCGCCTCGCCGCCTCCGCCGGTTAACTCGACCGAAGTCGGCGGTACCCCGGGCTCCCCGGCGGAATGGGAAGAGGGCGAAGCGGCGCAGTCGGCGGACAGCGAAATCCCGGCGGGTCCTCCGCTAGAACTCGAGCCAAGTGCCGAGGGGCCCGAGGTTGTGGATCCGGGTATCCCCGATCCGGCTCTGGCAGCCCCAGGACTCGTGGATGTGACCGCAGACCGCTAGGCCGGGGCGCTTCTCTTCGATCGCCGTGAGCAGGGCGGGGCTGCCGAAGTGATCGCCGCTGCCGTTGGCATCGCAGTGGCCCTGCGGCGGCGAGTGGAGGACGAGCACCGCGCCCACGGGACAGGCGGCGAGCTTCGCCCCCGCGGCCTTGTCGTCGAGGTCGAAGCTCCAATCCCAGGGCGTGACCGGAACGCCCGCACCGAGCCCGTAGAACTCGACGCCGTCGATCGTCGTGCCGGTTCCGTGCAGGACGGTGGCGGCGCTCCAAGCGGCCGCGGCCTTGCGCAGCGCGTCCTCGGTCTCGTTGTTGCCGGGGACGAGCACAGTCGGCGCCTCGATCTCAGCCAGCGCCCCGATCGTCTCCTCGAGCCCCTCGTGCACCGAAGCGAAGTCGCCGGCGCCGATCACCACGTCGGCGTCGGCCGACATCTCGACCAACGTCGCCGCTTGCCCGAGGTCTCGATGGAGGTCGCTGAAGGCGAGCAGTTTCACGGCTGAAAACCTACCGCGCCGGTGCCCGGGCGTCCGCTGGCGCCGTCCGCCGCGGTAGCCGTTCGCGCCAGCGCTTCTTCGCCGGCGCGGCTTCCGCCTCGACCTGCAGGTCGAAGTAGAGCAGGGTGCGGCCGATCGCGATGTAGGGGACGAGCAGGGCGAAGACGAGGGCGCCGATCGCGTTGATCAGGATCAGCGATATGTCGGCGAAGATCAGGGCAAAGCCGAGCACCGGCCCGGTGACGAGGCCGATCAGCCAGAAGACCGCGGCAACGCGCAGCGTGTACCACCAGCGCCCTCGGACCAGGTCCGTGCTGCCGCGGAAGGCCTCGCGCACCGTCTTGTCCTCGAAGAGGATCTGCTGCTGGAGGAAAAGCCAGCCGACGTACTTCCAGGCGGCAAAGGGAAGACCGACGATCGTGACCGCCATCGCGAGCAACGCGAGCGATGCCAGCAGTTGGGCACCGACGACTCGGCGGAAGCGTCGCCACATGCGGCGGTAGGACTCGGCGAAGCCGGCCTCGCCGTTCTCCGGGATCTGTCGCACCGCGGCGATCACGACCGCGGCCATGATCGCCCCGGTGATCGGCGCGCCGATTCCGGCGATGATTTCCCCGAGCTTCTCGTGCAGGCCCGCGCTGCCGACCTTGTCGTCCAGCTGTCGTCCGGGGTCGCCCGTGAGCAGGAAGGTGAGCGCGTTGAAGCCACCGATGATCGGGATTGCGGAAAGGCCGATCGGTACGAAGGCCCGCCAGTGCCGCCAGTAGACGCCCGCCGAGGCGAGCAGCAGCTGGCCGAAGGCGCGGCTGCGCCGCAGCTCGCCGAGGTGGAGCGGCCACCAGCGCGTGCGCCAGGCGATCAGCGCGAGCAGCAGCAGGAAGAGGATCGGCACCGCGTAGAGGACCATCGGCGTGTCCTGGGTGTGGTTGAGGAACGAGGTGACGTCAGCCACGGCGCCGCAGAAGGACTTGGTGACGCTCGTCCCGCCCATGAACGCGCCGCCTGGCAGGCGTGGGCTGGTCGAGCGGATTTCTTCCATCCAGGTCATCGGCTCGAGCCAGCGCGTCTTCGTCTGCGCTCCGGTCGGGCCGTTGTTGAAGCTCTCCTCCCACTGTCCCCAGCGCCCTTCGTAGGTGAGCCAGGAGAAGCGGCTGTGAGGTCCCGGGTGGGTTGGGACCCGGATCGGGCGGACGACGATGCGATGCAGCGGCGCGCTGGTGTTGTCGCAGCCCACCCCCGAGCCTTTGCGCCCGTTCTCGACATAAACGGCGTCGTCGTAGAAGGTCGCGTGCGAGCCGGCGGCCGCGTAGACGGCCGGATGCGTGCCTTCCTTCTCGACCTTGCCGTCGCTCCAGTCGGCCTTCTCGCCACCGCCGTGCTGGAAGAGGCCGACTTCGCTGGGCCCTTCCTCGAGCGCCCGCTTGGCGTCCGGCGCTTCGAAGACGACCTGCATCCCCTCCCAGTCGCCCTCGTGCAGATCGTTGAACTGGTTGAAGTACCAGAAGAACCAGTACTGGATTGCGAATCCCGGTCGGCCGGCCTGGCGGGCGACGTGGGCGTAGGCGATCGGCGGTGCCTTGCCCTCGCGTTTGAGCCGGGCGAAGTCTTTGGCGTAGACGCAGGTGTCGCCGAGCGGGCTGCCGGGCAGGTTGAGGTGGTATTTCTCACCCAGCCCGGCGATGTCGGTGACGCCGGGCGAGTGCTTGACGATCGTTTCGTCGCCGCTGGCGTCGGCTTCGGCCAGCGTCACCGAGGGGTTGTCGAGCACCGTGCCGACCGAGGTCGGCTCGTACTGCTCGCCGCTCGTGTCGCAGACTTCGTCGGGTTCGCGCACCATCACCCGCGGCGCGTAGGCCTCGATCAGGCGCTGCATCGAGGATTCGCCGCCCGACGCCGCCTGCGCTCCGACCGGAGCTGCTGCGCACAGCAGGGCGATCGTCGAGCAGGCGAGCCAGGCTCTCGATGCCCGTCGGCGACCCATCACCGCCAACGTACCAGCGAAATTAGGCGTCCGCCACGCTCTCCTCGCCATCCAGCTCAGGTGCCTTGCCGGACGGCATCCATTTCAACGCCACGATGAACGCGACCGTCATCACGCCGGCCATCGCGTAGAAGACCGTGCGCGAGGCGAGGGCGAAGTCGTGCTGCACGGCGGCGAAGATCGTCTTTGCATGGGCGCCGGCCGCTTCGGCGAAAGCGCTTTCGTTGCCGCTGCCTGCTTCGGTCACCGATTCGGCGATCTGGTCGGCCTGCGCCTTGGGTACCCCCTGTGCCCCCAGCGTCGACTCCAGGTTTGCCTTGTTCTCGAGGATGAGAATCGTGCCGAGCACGGCGAGGCCGAGGCTGGAGCCGAAGTTGCGCACCGTCTGCGTGATCCCGGTCGCCTCGCCGTAGCGGCTGCGCGGCACCCGGTTGAGCGCGTCGGTGTTGGCCGGGCTCAGCACCAGGCCGACGCCGATCCCGGCGAGCACCATGAACGGCCACTGGTCGCTCACCGAGAGGTCGGGCAGGCTGTTGGCCCAGAGAGCGAAGCCCCCCGCCGCGACCAGACAGCCGGAGACCACGGTCGGCCGGGCGCCGCGTTGGTCGAGGATCTTGCCGCCCCGCTGCGTGGCGAGGAAGAAGCCGCCGAAGAAGATCAGCAGGTAGAGGCCGGTTTCCGAGGCGCTTTCGCCGAGCGAGATCTGCGCGTACATGCTGGCAAAGAAGAACAGCGGGATGAAGGGGATCATCAGCAGGAAGAGGATCGCGTTGTCTACCGCGAAGGCGCGGTTGGCGAAGGTGCGGATCTGCATCAGGGGGAACTTGACGCGCAGCTCGTAGAAGACGAAGCCAACCAACAGGGCGATCCCGGCAGCGATACAGAGCCAGGTGACAGCGCTGCCCCAGCCCCAGACGCTCGACTGCTGGAGACCCAGCACGGCGAGCCCCATCCCGGCCGCGATCAGCACCGCGCCGCGGTAGTCGAGCGGCGCCGGGTGGCGCTCGTTGCTCGGCTTGGAGATCGCGATCAGCACCAGCGAGGCGATCGCGACCGGTACGTTGATCCAGAAGATCGCGCGCCAGGTCCACTCGGTCAGGTAGCCGCCGGCGATCGGGCCGATCGAGGTGAATGCTCCGGCCAGGCCAAAGAAGATCGCCAGCGCGCGGCCACGCTCGCGCAGCGGGAAAGCAGCGAGGACGATCGCCAAGGCCGCGGGGAACATCAGCGCCGCGCCCGCCCCCTGGACGATGCGGAAGGTGATGATCCACGGCTCCGCCGCACCCGTGGTCGGGGTGGCGCCGCACAGCGCCGAGGCCGTGGCGAAGATGACGACGCCGATCACGACCATGTGCCGGTGCCCGGCGATGTCGGCGAGTCGGCCGCCGAAGGCGAACAGAGCCGAGAGCGAGAGCAGGTAGCCGTTGATGATCCACTGCACTCCGGTTGAGGAGAGCGAGAGATCGCCCTGCAGCTGGGGGATTGCTATCGCGACGATCGTCTGGTCGATGAAGGTCATCGAGACGGCGAGGATCATCCCCGCGAGGATCAGTTTCTTGTTGGCGCCGCCGCCATCGTTCATAGCTGTGCGGTTTGCCGCAAGCCCCCGGATTCCTTCCCCGCCGACGGGCCTGAAAGTCGCCTCAGAGTCCGACTTTTCGGCCCGTCGGCGGGTGGTTCCGATAACCTCGCCCGCGCTTATGCCCGACGTCTTCTGGATTGGCCTTGGAATTTCCGCTTTCTGCTTGCTGGTCGGCTCTATCGCCGGCGCCAGATCAAGCACCACGCGGACCCTGACCGGCGTCGCGATCGGCGCCTACATCGGCCTGATGGCCGGTTTCCCGTTGCTCGCGATCGGCCTCGCGACCAGCTAGCGGCACCGGCGCCCAGGAATAATCGCCCTCGCTCCGGGTAGCCGCCCATTGCGGTTTCCAGTCCAGCGACAGGAACGGAGCAGGAGATGACCCAGGCGACCTCCATCCCAGCGGTGACGCTTCACGACGGGGTCGAGATCCCCCAGCTCGGCTTCGGCGTCTTTCAGGTGCCGCCCGACGACACCCAGGCGGTGGTCGAGGAGGCGTTGGAGGTCGGCTACCGCCACATCGACACCGCCGCCGCCTACCGCAACGAGCGCGGCGTCGGGGCGGCGATCGCCGCATCGGGCGTCCCTCGCGAGGAGATCTTCGTCACGACCAAGCTCTGGAATTCCCAGCAGGGCTACGAGTCGACCCTGGGCGCCTTCGAGAAGAGCCTCGATCGCCTCGGGCTGGATCGCCTCGATCTCTACCTGATCCACTGGCCGGTCCCGACCGAGGGTCGGGCGCTCGACACCTGGCGCGCCTTCGAACGGATCCAGGAGGAGGGCGGCTCGCGCACGATCGGCGTCTCCAACTTCCGTGTCGAGGACCTCGAGATGCTCGAGCGGGAGGCGGAGATGCTGCCGACCGTCAACCAGATCGAGCTCCACCCGCATTTCCCCCAGACTGAGCTGCGCGCCTGGCACCTCGAGCACCGGATTGCGACCGAGGCCTGGAGCCCGCTCGCCCAGGGGGACCTGCTCGCCAACGAGACGATCTCCGGCGTCGCCGCCCGCCACGGCAGGACGCCGGCGCAGACGATCCTGCGCTGGCACCTGCAGCTCGGCAACGTCGTCATCCCCAAGTCCGTCACCCCGGCGCGGATCCGGGACAACTTCGAGCTCTTCGACTTCGAGCTCACCGGCGACGACATGACCGAGATCGCCGCGCTCGACGTCGGCCAGCGGATCGGCCCCGATCCGGGTACCTTCGTCGCCCCATAAGCCCTGCCCAGAGACAGAGAATCGTCAACGCGGTCGCCGCGACCGCCTTCGTCATCGGCGGCTCGCTGTTCGCGATCGGCGCGGCTCTGGCGCAGGCCGGCGTTGCCGAGAACGCCTACCTCTCGGTCTACCTGGTCGGCGGCGTCTTCTTCAGCAGCGGCGGCTACGCCTCGCTGGTGCAGGTGACCAACGAGCCGGATGAGGCGGAAGGGCTTGCTCCGGCTCGCTGGCGTTGGTGGGCGCCGGAGCCACGGCGGCTGGCCTGGCTCAGCGCCGCCGTCCTCTTCGCCGGCACCCTCGTTTTCGCGATCAACCTGGTCGACTCGTTCATCGAAGGGCTCAGCGCGGCCGAAGAGGACCGGTTGGTCTGGTCACCGGACATCGTCGGTTGTGCGCTCTTCCTCGTCTCCGGCCACCTGGCCCTGGTCGGGATCGGCGGCTGGCGCTTCTGGCGGCGCCGCGACCTCGGCTGGTGGATCGTCGCCGTCAACCAGATCGGCTCGATCCTCTTCATGGTTTCCGCCGTGGCTTCCTTTGTGCGCCCCTCGACCGGCGATGCGCTGGCGGTGGGCATCGCCAACTGGGGCACGATCGGCGGCGCCCTCTGCTTCGCGGCTGCCGGCCTCATGCAGGAGTTCGAGCACCCCGCGGGCCCCCGCCGCCGACGGGCCTAAAGGCGACTCGGGTTCATTTCGGACCCACTGGCGGTCAGGCCGTCGCCGTCTCCGGGCGACGGACCTGGTGGCGTCCCTCGCCGTAGCTTCGCGTCTCGTAGGCGATCAGCGCCCAGATCAGCAGGTTGACGACCGCAAGCGCGACGAGCGCCGGGACCTCGGTCGCCACCGGCACGAGTATGAGCAGGGCGATCGCCATCAGCAGGCGTCGGCGGCTGACCGTGTGGATGTGGCGGTAGCGGAAGATGACGTGGCCGAGCAGGTAGATCGCCAGGCCGCCGAGCAGGGCGAAGGCCGGCACCGCGTGCAGATGGTCGCCGAAATGGCCGATCGTCGTCTTCAGCCCGAGCGCGACGAGGACGATTCCAGCGACCATCGCCAGGTGCATGTATGAGTAGGAGTCGCGGGCCATCTCGTTCTGCACCCGCCCCGGCTCGGCCTCGACGAGGCGGCGGGCGGCGACGATCGCGACGATGTCGAAGTAGGTCCACCACATCGCCGCGGTCAGCGCGACCCCCAGCACGGCCGCGGTGCCGATCCCGAGGCTGAGGCTGTGGGAGGCGCCGATGCCGATCGCGACGATCGACTCGCCGAGGGCGATGATCACGATCAACCCGTGGCGCTCGGCGAAGTGCTCGGGCATCAGCCGCCAGCCTTCTGAGCCGAAGAAGTAGGGGCCGCCCATGTCGAGCAGCAGGGCGAGCGCCCACAGCGCCCCCTGCGCGAGCCCGTCGAACAGCGAGGCGGCGACCAGCAGCACGACGGCGACCGCGGTGCTGACCGCAAGCCCGAGCACCGAGTGGCGCAGACTGTCGTCCTCGGGGCTGGCGAGCATGAAGAGGGCGATGTGGGCGGTCCGTACGACCCCATAGATCAGCGCGAAAGCGAGGGCCAGGTCGCCGAATGCATCCGGCACGCAAAGCGATACGAGCAGCAGCGCCGCCATCGCGCCGAACATGACCAGGCGCACGGCCCCCTCCTCGGGGTCGAGGACGCTGGTCAGCCACGAATAGCCGGTCCACGCCCACCAGAGCATCCCCAAGACGAGCAGGCCCTGGGCCAGCCCCGACCAGGTCGGGTGGTGGGACATCAGCGCCGTGCACTGGGTGATCGCGAGGACGAAGACGAGGTCGAAGAAGAGCTCCAGCGGCGTCACCCGCTCGCCTTCGCGCAGCGTGGCGCCGAGCCGGGACGGTCGCGATTCGGTCGCGGATGCCATCGGGCCCTATCTTCGCAAGCGCGCCGCGACCGCTAGGTGTCTTCGGCTTGGTACTTCGCCAGCAGGGCCTGCTCTTCGTCCTTTTTCGGGAAGAGGAAGAAGACGAGCGTCGCCCCGAGCAGGACGGCGACGATCCCCGCCGCGTAGGCGATCTCGTCGCCCTTCAGGAACGAGGCCTTGGCCGCGGCGACGATCTGGTTGGAGTACTGCGGATACTGGCCGGCCAGGTCGGAGGCGCTGGAGAAGGACTTGGTCAGCTCGCCTTCGACGTTTTCGCTGACCTTGCTCGCTTCCGGCGAGGAGGCGATCGCCGCCCCCGCGGCGGCGGCGTAGCCGGCGGTCAGCAGGGCGCCGAAGATCGATTGCATGATCGCGCCGCCGAGGTCGCGCTGCAGGTCGGCCGTGCCGGAGGCCATGCCAGCGCGCTTCACCGGCACCGAGCCCGTCAGCGAGTGGGAGGCGGGGGTGCCGGCGAAGCCGACCCCGATCCCGATCAGGGCGTAGCCGAGCCCGACCTTCCAGTAGGAGATGCCCTGCTTCCAGAGCAGCAGCATGGTGAGGAAGCCGAGCAGGCAGAAGACGTAGCCGATCAAGAGGGTGAAGCGGGCGCCGCGTGCCTCGACCAGCTTGGCCGAGCGAGGGGCGACGACGACCATCAGCGCCGCCGCCGGCAGGATCGCCAGGCCCGAGTCCACGGTCGAGTAGTCGAGCACGTTCTGGAGGAACTGCTGGCCGATGAACATCGCCCCCATCAACGAGCCGAAGACGATGATCCCGGCGCAGGCCGCGACCCAGAAGATCCGCCGCGAGGCGACCTCGAGGTCGTAGAGCGGCGAGCGCGCCCGCCGCTGGCGGATCACGAAGGCGGCGGCGGCAGCGACCGCGACCAGGCCGAGTCCGATCGCCAGCGTCCCCTTGCCGGGAACCGGGGCGAGGTTGATCCCCATCACGATCGCCGCGATCAGCAGGATCGAGAGGATGCCGCCGAAGTTGTCGACCGGCTCGGTCGTCTCGTTGACGTGGGCGGGGACGTAGCGCCAGGCCATGAAGAGGGCGAGGGCGGCCAGCGGCAGGGTGATGAGGAAGACCGAGCCCCAGTCGAAGTGCTCGAGCAGGGCGCCGGAGAGCAGCGGCCCGAGCGAGGCGATCGCGCCGCCGATCGCCGACCAGAGGGCGATCGAGCGGGTCCGCGAGTTGCCGGACCAGAGCGCGGTGATCAGCGCCAGCGTGGTCGGGAAGGCCATGCCGGCCGCGATGCCGCCGAGCACGCGGGCGACGAAGAGGACGACGTCCGAGGGCGCGAAGCCGGCCAGCAGAGAGGCGGGGATCGAGAGCCCCATGCCGAGCAGCAGCATCATCTTGCGCCCGTAGCGGTCGCCGAGCGCGCCGAGGTAGAGGACCGAGGTCGCCAGCCCGAGCGAGTAGCCGACCGCGATCAGGTTGAGCGTCGTCTGACCGGAGCCGAACGCCTTGCCGATGTCGGGCAGGGCGACGTTGGCGACCGCGAGGTTGAGGTTGGCGACAGCGGCGACCAGGATCAGCGCCGCGAGGACGAGGCCGGCGCGTTTGGGGCTGCTGGACGCCATCTGCTGCGAGGAACTTACCTGGTGCGACCGCCAGCTTGACGGCGCTCACGCAGTGTCGGCGTGTGCCCTGAAAGGATTGCCGCGATGGCGGAAGATCGCAAGCGGCCGGAGGCGCCGCGCGCCGAGAAAGTTCTGCCGGGTATCTGGCGCCTGCGCCTGCCGCTGCCCTGGCCGGGGGTTCCGCACGGCAACGTCTGGGCGGTCGCCGCCGACGGCGGCATCGTCCTCTTCGACACCGGCATCGGCGGCAAGGGAGGTCTGCGCCGCTTCGACCTGGCGCTCGCCCAGGCCGGCTTCGGCCTCGAGGACGTCCGCCTACTTGTCTGCACCCACTCGCACACCGACCACTACGGGCTCGCCGCGCCGATCGTCGAGGGCGCCGGCTGCGAGCTCTGGATGCACCCCGCCTGGGAGCACATCCGCCTGCACGCCGACGACCCGGCCGCATCGCTGGAACGGCGGATCGAGGTGGCGCGCCAGAGCGGTGTGCCGGCGGCTTCGCTCGAGCGTTACCGGCAGCGCCAGAAGGACGACGACGACAACGGGATCGACGCGATCGCCGAGCCCGACCGCGATCTGCTGCCGGGGGTCGAAGTGGAGACCGACCTCGGCGCCTGGCAGGTCTACGAGACGCCTGGCCACGCGCCCTCCCACGTCGTCCTGCACCAACCCGAGCGCAAGCTGATGATCTCCGGTGACCACCTGCTCGGCCGCACGGTGCTCTTCTTCGACCACGGCCACAGTCCCGACCCGGTCGGTGAATTCCTCCGCAGCCTCGACGAGGTCGAGCCGCTCGACGTCGACCTCGTCCTGCCCGGTCATGGCCGCACCTTCCGCGATCCCGAGGCGAAGATCGCCGAGGCGCGGCGCCAGGTCGACGAGCTGCTCGGCAAGGTGCGCGAATCGCTTGGAGAAGGGGAGAGGACGGCCTTCGAGATCGTCGCCGACCTGGTCGGCCCCGAGAACGTCAACGGCCCGGCCAGCATCTGGGCCCTGCAGATCGTCCTCTCCAGCCTCGACCACCTGACGATCCTGGGCGAAGTCGCGGCGGTCGAGGGAAGCGATCCGCGGCGCTGGAGGTTGGCGGGGTGACCGGGTGGCCCTCCCATTGCGCTGGGATTTTCGCCTTGGACTGGGCGTCTCTCGCTGAGCCCCTGCGGCGAAAATCAGGACGCCGCTTATGGCAGGGCCACCCGGTCACCCCGCTAGGCTCCTGCCGTGGCTAGTTTCACTCTTGTGCGTGAGGTAAGGGCGCCGCCTGAGGTCGTCTTCGACGTTCTGACCGATCACCGGCGGTACGCGGAGATGACGCCGCTGCGCAAGTCTGTGCTGGAGCGGGAGGGGGAGCCGGTGCCCGACGGGGTCGGGTCGATCCGGGTGCTCACCGCGGTCGGGCCGCCGATGCGGGAGGAAACGATCGTCTACGAGCGGCCGAGCCGTTTCTCATACAAGGTCCTCTCCGGGCTGCCGGTTCGCGACCACGTCGGCACCGTCTCGCTGGAACCGCATGGAGCTGGGACCAAGGTCACCTACGCGTTGCGAACGACGCCGACCGTGCCCTTTGCCGGCGGTCTCGTCGTGATGGCGATCAAGCGGGCGGTCACGCAGCTGCTCAACGGCGTCGCCGCCGAGGCTGAGGCCGAAGCCGAGCGCCAGGCTGCGGCCGGGGTCTGAGCCGGCCCGGATGGGCCAGGGAATCGACGAGAAGGAGCTGCGACGGCGGGCGATCGGCGGTGTTCGCGACGAGGTCGAGGCGTTCGGCAGCGCGGCCCCCGATTCGCTGCTGATCCGGCGCGAGGGGCTGGTGGCCTCGGTCGTCCCTGCGGCGCCGCAGCGTTCGCTCTTCAACTCGGTCTTCTACGAAGACCCGGCGGCGTTCGCCCGCGAGTACGAGGCACTGGCCGCGGCCTATGACGAGGCCGGCGTCCGAGCCTGGACCGTCTGGGTCCGCGACGAAGACCGCGAGACGGCGCGGCTGCTCGCCGGCCGCGGCCATCTACTGGACGCGGCGCCGCGGGCGATGGCGATGGAGCTCGTCGCGGCGGCGAGCGAGCCGCCCGCCCCCGCCGGGATCGAGCCGGGCCCGATCGAGCCGGCGATGGCGGCCGAGCTCAACGACCGCGCCTATGGCTACGGCGAGGACGGCTTTCGCGCCGGCCTGGCGGGCGAGACGGCGATCTGCTGGCACGGCGCCTACGCGAGCGACGAGCCGGTCTGCTGCGTCGGCACGCTCGAGGTCGGCGGCGACTGCTGCGTCACCGGCGTCGCCACCCCGCCGGAGCACCGCGGCCGCGGAATTGCCAGCTGGCTGCTGCTGCGAGCCCTCGCCAAGGCTCGTGAGCAGGGCGCGCTGACCGCCTCGCTGCAGGCGACCAAAGCCGGCGCGCCGATCTACGAACGGCTCGGTTTCGTCGACTTCGGCTTCGTCGAGATGTGGGAGCTGCGGCGATGAGCGACGGATCTCGGCCGCGGCGAATCTGGCGCGAGGCGAAGCGCATGGTTCGCCACCCGCGCTGGTTCTGGCGCGAGCACCGGCGCCTGGTCCTCGCCGTCGGTGCCGTCGCACTGGTGCTGCTGGTCGGCGGCGGCCTGCTTGCCTACGAGCTGTTGAAGCGGCCGGCCGACATCCACAACGAAAGCGTCGCCTTTCAACCGCAGAAGCCGAAGCGGCAGAAGCGTAAGACGGTCGGCTGGCCGCTCTACGGCTATGACCGGGCGCGCACCCGCTATCTGCCGGCAAAGGGAGTGCGGCCACCCTTCCGCCGAGTTTGGCGTTACAAGGACCGGCCGCTGCTCGAGTTCCCGCCGACGATCGCCGGCGGCAAGCTCTTCTTCGTCAACAACAGCGGCTATGCGGTCGCACTCGACGCCGATACCGGCAAGCAGCTCTGGAAGCGGCGTATCGGTCGCCTCAACGCCTCCTCACCGACCTATTACAAGCATCGCCTCTACATCGTCAACCTCGTCCCCGGTCACGTGGTCAAGCTCGACGCGCGCAACGGTCGGCTGCTGTGGAAACGCTCGCTGCCCGCACGGGCCGAGTCCTCGCCGGTCGTCGTCGGCCGCAGCCTCTATTTCGGCTGCGAAGACGGCAACCTCTACTCGCTCAGCACCCGCAACGGCAACGTGCGCTGGGCGACCGGCCTCGGCGGGCCGGTCAAGGCCGCCCCCGCCTACTACGGCGGCGTCCTCTACGTCGGCGACTACGGCGGCTACATGAACGCGGTCGACGCCAAGAATGGCGAGCTCAGGTGGCAGAGCGACTCGCTCGGCCAGGGCTTCGGCACCTCGGGCGCCTTCTACTCGACCCCCGCCGTCGCCTTCGGCCGCGTCTACGCCGGCAACAACGACACCCGGGTCTACAGCTTCGACCGCCACGACGGCACGATCGCCTGGACCTACTCGACCGGCGGCTACGTCTACTCCGGTCCCGCCGTCGCCAGCACCGGCCACACCGGCCCCACCGTCTACATCGGCTCCTTCGACGGAAACGTCTACGCGCTCAACGCGAAGAGCGGCGAACCGCGCTGGATCCGCTCTGCCGGCGGCTCGGTGATCGGCTCGCTGACCGCGGTCGGCGACATCGTCTACGCGGCCGAGTTCGACGACACCTCGACCACCGGTTTCTCGATGAAGGGCGGCCGTACCGTCTTCCGCTACCCGCGTGGCACCTACACGCCGGTCGTCTCCGACGGCCGCCGCCTCTACCTGGTCGGCTACTCGAGCATCACCGCGCTGCAGCCCTACAAGTACAAAGCCGCGGTGGCGCAGGGCATCCCGGCGCCCGCGACTAAGCGCTCGAATCGATGAGAGCTACATCTGCCCGTATCGGGATCGATGCATCTCGTCGCCTTAGCGACGAGTTTTCGGCGCGACTCCGCCCGGGGGCGGCGGGGGCGCCTTGGGTGGGAACGGTGCGTAGGAAGGGAAGCGGCCGTTGTGGATTTTGTTGCGCAGCACGCCGAGGCTGATCGGCCAGTTCTGGATCCGGTAGGAGCTGGTCGAGCCGAAGTCCTGGTAGTAGATGAGCATCTTGGCGCGAGAGTGGTGCTTCACCCAGGCCATCAGCTTGCGCACGTAGGCCGAGTCGTCGCCGGTCGAGACACCCCACTCGGTGATTGCGAAGGGCTTGCCGGCGAAGCGCCGATAGAGGCCGTTGAGGCTCTTCCAGTCCTGGTTGTCGGAGTAGAAGTCGGTCCCGGCCCAGTCGACCCAGCGGCTGCCGGGGTAGTAGTAGCGGGGCCGGTTGTGGGGGACGGTCGGCGAGCCCGCCGGCAGCGGGCTCCAGATCACTTCGACCGGCGCCTGCGGCAAGCCGCCGACGTTGCTGCGCAGTGGCGGCAGGCCGGCCACCCGCAAGCGGGCGTCGATTTCGCGGCGCTTGCCGCCGCCGTGGACGATCACGTAGATGCGACGGAAGGCGAGTTTGTACCAGCGGGTGCTGTGGGCCGAGTCGCGCGGTTTGCCGGCACAGTCGTAGGCGGCGTAGACGTTGAGGCAGCGGTTGGGCTCGCCCAGCGGCCGGATATAGGCACGCATCTTCTTCGTCCAGAAGAGCTTGTTGAGACGGATCAGGTAGTCGTCGCCACCGCCGGTGGCGATCCCGCGCGGGCTGATCAGCTCGTGCCCGTCGCTGTTGTCGGCGGTGGTGATGTGCAGTACCGGCCGCGCCCGCGCCGCCTGCCAGCGTTCGATCGACTCGGGGAAGTCCGAGCCCCAGGTGCGGAAGCTCTCGATCAGCGCCGGGTGCTTGTGCAGGGCGCTGGAGAACTGACCGAAGTCGGCGCTGTCGCCGGTGTCGCTGATGCCGAAGAAGACGTTGTCGCCGCGCGGCACCAGCGAGCCGGCGCCGGCGGGCGCGGCAGCGATCAGGCAGAGCGCGACCATGGCACAGAGCGCGGTGGCGAGGGTCTGTTTTTTCCGCAAGCGGCGCATCGAACGAACCGGACATGGTGACAAGCGAGGCTCTCCGGCCGGCGAAGGCTTGTGGCGATGAAATTCGTCTGCCGCTTTACTTCAAGGCGACCATGACCACGAGCTGGAGGGACGATCCAGATGCCGCTTGACCAGAGCAAAGTGGGGCAGCACATCGCGTCGCAGATGGAAGCGATCGAAGCCGACTACGGAGACGACTGCGAGATCGGCGACATCTGCACGATCGTCGAGATCAGAGGCCCGCACGGTTCCCACGTCCGCATGCGCAGCACTGCTTCCTCGCCGCACTCGACCCTCGGTCTGCTGAAGCTGGCCGAACAGGTCGCCCTGGCCAACTTCGGCCGCGACGATGTCTAAAGCTCGGCTGGCGACGCTGGGCTAACGCCGGGGCGTCGTCGAGAGAAGCTCGATCGTGTACCGCTCGCTGTAGTGGGAGCCGCCGCCGGCGCTCGTGTCCCCCTCGCTCTCAGCCGAGCGCCGTAGGAGCAGGCCGTCGGAACGACGCCGCCATTCGTCGCGCCGCGAAGTCCCCGACGTCTTCCCCCCGAGCACGCTCCGCGTCTCCACGTGGGTTGCGTCGAAAGCCTCGTCCCCGACAGAGATCCTCTCGACCCCCGTGATCCGCGACGTGCTGGATATCGAGGAGTTGTCCGACCTGCAGAAGCTGGAGAAGTGCGAGCCCTGCTCCGTGGGCACCGGGCCGCTGTGGCAGCGGAACGAGTCTTCCTGCCCGCTGCCGAAGAATTCGTGGAATTCGGTCACCGTGGCGGAGGTCTCGCCGTGCGCTGCCGGGCAGGCTTCCGCTTCGCTCCAGCGGCCGGCCAGAACCTGCCAGCGCTCGCGCTCGCCGCAACGTCCGGCGCTGAGCACGATCGTCGAGACTCCCCCGTAATCGTGGGTCGCGCCGAACGCCAGGCCGTTCACCGACTCGGCGCCGCGCGTCGCGTAGCGGTAGACGCCAAGCGCCGGTTCTCCCGCCTTGTCGCGGTGGCTGCCGGAGTCGTCATCGGCGCGGAAGGACTGGACGGCGTCGTCGACGGTGGCCTTGGTGGGCTCGTCGCGGGGCCGGTTCAACCAGGCGAGGGCGGCGAGCACCACTACGCCCGCGACTACAAGCAGCGCAATCTTGCGACGCCGTCCCATACCCCGTCCGAACACCAGACGTTTATCTTCGCAGGGGCGCTCGCCTAGGAGTGTTGCGATTCGTTGACGATGCCGAGCACCGCGGCGGCGTACTTGGAGACGAAGCTGGGGCCGATGCCTTTGATTGCCAGCAGGGCGTCGTCGTCTGCGGGCCGGGTGGCCGCTATCGCCTCCAGGGTCGAGTTGTGGGCGACGGTGAAGGCGGGCTTGCCGTCGGCGACCCGCAGGCGCCACTCCTTCAACTGCTCGAAGAGCGAGGCGTCGGCGGGGGACAGTTCGACGGGCGCGGCCGGCGCCTTCTTGGCGCTGCGTGGACGGCGGACGGCGATCGTCTCGGGGTCGGGCAGCCAGCCTTGCCGGTCGCAGACGTCGCAGCAGCGCTCCAGGGGCGCGCCGGCTTGGCTGTCGCCGAAGTGATCGAGGACGCTGCGACGGCGGCAGCGCTCGGAGTAGATGAAGGATTTGATCGTCTGGTAATCGCGCCAACCGCGCTCATGGGCGATCGCCAGTTCCGGATTGCCGGCGCGCTGCTGGTTGAAGCGGACGAGGCGCCCGAGGTCGGCCTTCATCGCCAGCAGCACGGCCTTGGCCGGCCGGCCGTCCCGCCCCGCCCGCCCCGCCTCCTGGTAGTACGCCTCGAGGCTGGTCGGGATCGCCATGTGCCAGACCGAGCGCACGTCTGCTTTGTCGACCCCCATGCCGAAGGCGTTGGTGGCGACGATGACGTCGACCTCGCCCTCCATGAAGCGAGCCTGGGTGCCGCCGCGTTCTTCGGCCTCCATGCCCGCGTGGTAGGGGAGAGCGCGGAGGCTCGCTTCGCGCAGCGTCGCGGCGACCTCGTCGGTGTCGCGGCGGGTGCCGCAGTAGACGATCGCCGGCCGGTTGTCCGGATCGGCCAGGCCCGCTTCGAGTAGCGCCATCCGCCGCGCCTTCGAACCCGTCCCCTCCAGTCGGACCACGTCGAAGGAGATGTTGGGGCGGTCGAAGCCGGAGCGGACCTGGAGCGGATCGCGCATCTCGAAGCGCGCGGCGATCTCGCGTGCGACCGCCTCGGTCGCGGTCGCGGTGCAGGCCATCACCGTCGGCCGTCCGAGTCGCGTCGCGATCTCGGGCAGCCGCAGGTAGTCCGGCCGGAAGTCGTGTCCCCACTCGGAGACGCAATGGGCCTCGTCGACCGCGAGCAGGTCGATCCGGCGCCGTTCGATCGCGGCGAGGAAAACGGTCGAGCCGAAGCGCTCCGGCGAGCAGTAGACGATCCGCGCCTCGCCGCCGCGCACCTGGGCGAGTGAGTTGCGCACCGCCTCGTCGCTCATCGCCGAGGTCACCATCGCCACCGGGTGCCCGGCGGCGGTCAACCGCCGCCACTGGTCGTTCATCAACGCGATCAACGGGCTGACCACGATCGTCAGATCCTCCGTTGCCAGCCCGGGCAACTGGTAGCAGAGACTCTTGCCACCCCCCGTGGGCATCACGATCAAGGAGTCGCGCCCCTCGAGCGCCGCCTCGACCGCCTCCCGCTGCCCCGCCCGCCACGAGGTGAAGCCAAGCTTCCCCAGCAGCTCATCGGCTCGCCTCTGCGTTTGAGCAATCTCCATTTCAGCCTGTCCGCTCACGCCGCTCAGGCTATGCCTTTCTCCGGCGGGTGGCGCGAGGGGAGGGGGTGTTCGGACGGGTGAGTCCGCTAACACCCCTCCCCTCGCGACAGGACCCGGCCGGCTGACAGCTTGGTCTGAACAGGACCCGCCGGCGAATGTGTTTCGAACCCCGTCGATCGGGCAATGGAAGAGTCTCTCTATGTAAAGGAGGAGCGATGTCCACCGTCGCAGTCATCGCCATAGTCATCGGCGCCCTAATCGTTCTCTCGATCGTGGCTTCCGTCGTCATGCGTGCCCGTGATCGCCGGCAGTTCGCGCAGGTGCAGACCGACGCACAGCACGACGACGCCCGCCATCATCGCGAGCAAGCGGAGGACCGTCGCACCGAGGCCGCGATCGCCGAGGAGCGTGCGGAGCGGGCGAAAGTCGAGGCGGAACTCAACGAGGAGCGCGCCGACCAGCGGGAGCGGGAGCTGGGCAGGAACAACTAGGAGGTAGAAACGAATGGCTCAGACCAAAACCAGGGCTTCGTCGAAACGGTCCGCGGGGTCGAAAAAACCGCAGGCTCGTTCGCGAGGCTCATCCAAAAAAACGGCGAGCTCGCGGAAACGCGCAACGCCGCGTAAACAGTCGAACGCGTCGAAATCGACCCCGGTGGCCGCGGTGAGCAATGCCACGGATAAAGCCACGACTGCCGTGGGCGATACGGCCGCCAAGGCTACGAATGCTGTCGGCGCTGCCGCGGGTAAGGCGAAGATGCCTTTGATCGCCGGCGGGGCGGCGCTGGCCGGTGTGGCCGGAGGCGCCGCGCTAGGTGCACGCCAGGCCCGCCGTCACCCGCACGGTTTCGCCAAAGCAGCCAAGGGCGTCGGCGCACTCGGCGTACAAGCGGGTCACCTCGCATCCGAACTGCAGCGCAACCGGGAAGCGACGAACGGCCAACACCGCTCGCCACTAGAGGTCGTCCTCGAGGGTCTAACCGCAAGACGCTCCCGCAGCTAAACCAAGTCCAGCTAAACCCAAACCACGCGGCGGCCAGACGCGTCGGCTCTACGGCGCCCCTGCGCCAGGCACTCCTCCGACGGGTGGCGCGGAGGGAGGGGGTGTTCGGACGGGTGAGTCCGCTAACACCCCCTCCCTCCGCGACAGGACCCGCCGTTGAGAGCGTGGTCCCTCGCGGGTGATCTACCCGCTGACGATCTGCGCCGGCACCTGCGAGAGTAGCTCGGCCAGCGCATCGATCTGCTGCGCCAGCTTGCGCGTGTCGGCCTGGGTCAGTTCGGTGTAGGAGACGAAGCCGTCGCCGCGCCGGTAGGGCTTCAGCGACGCGTAGACCTTGTCGAACTGGGCTTCGATTTCGCTCGCCAGCTTCGGGTCCTTGTCGGAGAGCAGCGGCTCGACCGCTTCGAACGCTGCCTCGGCGCCTTCGACGTTGGCCTCGAAGTCGACCAGGTCGATGTGCGAGTAGCGCTCCTCCTCGCCGGTGATCTTCGAGGCCGAGACCTCGCCCAGCAGCTCGTTGGCGCCGTTGGCGATCTGCACCGCCTGCAGGTCGACCGTCTTCACCTTGCGCTGCAGCTCTTCGACATCGGCCTGGAGCTGCTTTGCGACCGGGCTCATCCCAGCGGTCGAGTTGTCGACCCAGAGCGCCCTCTCGATCACGTGGAAGCCGCTCCATTCCTTCGCGGGCACGTCGTTCTCACGGGCGTCGATGCGCGGGTCGAGGTCGCCGAAGGACTCGGCCACCGGCTCGATCCGCTCGTAGGGGATGCGGGCCGGGGCGTAGAGGGCTTGCGCCTTCGCGACGTCGCCCGCTTCGACTGCGGCGACGAACGGCGCCGTGGCGGCGACCAGCTCGGCGGTGTTCTTCTCGAGGTAGTCGCGGTACTGCGAGATCGCTTCTTCGACCTGTGGGCTGCTCTCGGCCTTGAGCTTGCCGCTGACGGTCAGCGTTCCCTTCTCATCGTCGCCGCCGGGGCAGTAGAGGGTGTATTCGCCCTGCTCGAGGGTTAGCGAGAAGCTGCCCGAGAGACCGTCGGAGAGGTTCTCGACCTCGCCCAGGATCGTCTCGCCGTCGAGCACCTCGAGCTCGGTCACCTTGCGGGTGCCGGCGTTTTCCACGTCGAAGACGATCGGGCCGGCCGCGGCCTTCGCCGAGTTCGGCACGCAACCGGCGTCGGTCAGTTCGAAGGCCATCGTCTTGGCGCCCTTCGGCGCGTCGCCGCTGGAGCCGCAGGCGCTTGCGAAGAGAGTGAGAAGGCCGGCGCCGGCGACGAGCAGCACTGCGCGGACGGGGAATCGGTTCATCGGGTGAGACTCCTTGGTCGGTGTGAAGGACGAGAGTTAGGGCACCCTAACAAAAACCGACGAATCCAGTAGGATTACCCTACGTGCCGGTGATCGAGGACCCATACGGGCCGCCGATCACCGGCACGTCCATCAGCCGAGCAGTGTTTCGCCTACGTAGCCGCCATCGCTGGCGCCGGGTGGGATTGCGAAGACGGCGCTGCCGACGTGCTTGATGTACTCGTTGAGGGCGTCGTTGGAGCCGAGCCGGCGCTGGATCGCGACGAACTGACGCTCCGGGTCGCGCTGGAAGGCGATGAAGAAGAGGCCGGCTTCGAGCTCGCCGAGGCTCTCGTCGACTCCATCGGTGAAGGAGTAGCCGCGGCGCAGGATGCGCTCGCCGCCGTTGACGCTGGCAGAGGCGAGGCGCACATGGGCATCGACCGGGATCGCCGGTTTGCCGCCGATTTCGGCCTCGAGGTCGAGCGGGTCGGACTCCTTCGAGCCACCGAGAGGCGCTCCCTCGTACTTGTTGCGGCCGATCGTCTGCACCTGGTCTTCCAGCGCCGAGCGGTCCCAGATCTCGAGCAGCATGCGGATTCGGCGGCTGACCAGGTAGCTGCCGCCGCGCATCCAGGCGGGCCCCTCGTCGCCGACCCAGACGAAGCGCCGCATTGCGTCGGTGTCCTCGGCGCGGATGTTCGCGGTGCCGTCCTTGAAGCCCATCAGGTTGCGCGGCGTGTCCTGGCTGCGGCTGGTGGTCGAGGTGCGGCCGAAGCCGAGCTGCGACCAGCGCATGACCACGGTGCCGCGGCCGATCCGGGCCAGGTTGCGGATCGCGTGGAAGGCGACCTGCGGGTCGTCGGAGCAGGCCTGCACGCAGATGTCGCCACCGCTTTCGGCGGGGTTGAGCTCGTCCGCGGGCAACGGCGGGATCTCACGCAGCGCCGCTGGCCTCTTCCCGCGCAGGCCGAGCCCGCGGCGCTCGAACAGGCTTGGGCCGAAGCCGATCGTGACGGTGAGGCGCGAGGGCAGCAGGCCGACCGTCTCGCCCGTGTCTTCGGGAGGCGCGAGCTCAACGCTGTTGGCGTTGCCGATCATCTTGCCTTCGGTCATTTCGGCCGCTGCCCGCGACCACTCGCGCAGCAGTTCGCGCAGCTCGGCGCGGCTGTTCGTGACCAGGTCGAAGGCGGCGAAATGGAGGCGGTCCTGGGCCGCGGTGTCGATGCCGGCCTGGTGCTCCCCGTAGAAGGCGACCGAGCCGGTCCCGTCCGAGCTCGCCTCCGCGGTTTCCTGACCGACCAGGTATCCGGTGGCGCCGCCGAGTCCGAGCCCGGCAGCTCCTGCGCCGGCCGAGGCCAGCAGACGTCGACGCGTAATCGGGCTCATCGTTGCGCGAGAAGTTTCCGGTGCGCCTTTTCCTCTCTACAGGTGGGAAAGGCGCACCGGAAGCTATTCAGAGGCTTCACGCCGGGATCTCCGCTGGCGCAGCCGACCGCTTCGGTGTGCGGGCGCGGGGGCGGAGGCGGCTGGGCCAGAGCACGTAGAGCGTCATCGGCACTGCGTAGAGCAGGTAGACGAGCGCCTCGCCGACGGTCGGCTGGGGCTGCAGGCCAAGCATGCCGGTCAGCAGCGAGCCCGAGATCGTTCCCGGCTGGACCAGCCAGGTGAGGTCGACGGCCTGTCCCTGCAGGTTGTTGAACCAGCCCGCCTCGTGGGCGGTGTGCAGTGAGGTCGAGAGCAGCCCGGCGGCGACGAAGACGAGGATCAGGCCGGTGATGCGGAAGAAGCGGTTCAGGTTGATCCGCACGCCGCCGCGGTAGATGCCGAGGCCGATCGCGATCGCCGCGACCAGTCCGATCACGGCGCCCGCGCCGGCCGCGGTGGTGTCGCTGGCGTCCTGGAAGGCGGCGAGCAGGAAGACCGAGGTCTCGAAGCCCTCGCGCAGGACCGCGAGGAAGGCCATCGCGACCAGCGCCATCGCCGAGCCGCGGGCCAGCGCCGCCCCCGCGCTCCCTTCCAGCGCCGCTTTGATGCCGCGGGCGTTGCGGCGCATCCAGACGATCATGTAGGTGACGGCGGTGACGGCGATCAGCCCGATCACCGTCTCCAGGCCCTCCTGCTCGCGTTGCGGGAGCTGTTCGCCGACGACCTCGAGCAGCACGGCGATCCCCAGGCAGAGAAGGACCGCGATCCCGACGCCGATCCACATCTGCTTGATCGCGTCGCCCCTTCCCTCTTTGACCAGGAAGGCGGCGATGATGCCGACGATCAGCGAAGCCTCGACGCCCTCGCGCAGGGCTATGACAAGAGTTGGGATCATCGGTTCCGGAGCACTGTCCTTAGGTCACCCTAATTAGGGGCGCCAAAACCTAGCACAGCGGTTGGGATTGCTGCGAAGGCCGGGCTCTACGCTTCAGGGAGCCAGGGCTCGTACCACTGGCTGAGGCCGCGGGTGAGCTCGTTGGCCTCCTTCGGTCCCCAGGTGCCAGGCTCGTAGGGGTAGACCGGCCCCGGTTCTTCGAGCAGCGGCTCGACGATCCGCCAGGTCTCCTCGACCGTGTCCTGGCGGGTGAAGAGCTGGTAGCGGCCGGCGAGGGCGTCGCCGAGCAGTCGCTCGTAGGGCTCCGGCTCCTCGCCGGGGACCTTTTCGAACAGCACCTGGAGGTCGGCGGGCTCGAAGGCCTCCTCGCCGGCCCGCTTGGCGAAGAGGCGGATCCGGGCGCCCGGTGTCGGCTCGATCCGCACCGTCAACTGATTCGGATCGGGTTTGCCCCCGCCGACGCCGAGAGGCGGCGGGCGCTTGAAGGTGACCGTCACCTCGCTTGCCTTTGCCGGCATGCACTTGCCGGCGCGGATGAAGAAGGGGACGCCGCTCCAGCGCCAGTTGTCGACCGCCAGCTCGACCGCGGCGAAGGTCTCGGTGGTCGAGTCGGCGGCGACGTCCTTGACCTCGCGGAAGCCCTCGTACTGGCCACGTACGTAGCGCTTCGGATCCGCGGTCCGCGTCGCTTTGAAGAATTCGAGCTTCTTGTCGCGGATCGAGTCGTGGTGGTTGCCGGTCGGCGGTCCCATTCCGACCAGCGCCAGCACCTGCAGCGCGTGGTTCTGGATCACGTCGCGCATCGCTCCGACGGCGTCGTAGAAGCGACCGCGGTCGTCGACGCCGAAGTTCTCAGCGATCGTCATCTGCACGTGGGCGACGTGCTCGCGGTTCCAGACCGGCTCCAGCAGCGAGTTGGCGAAGCGCAAGTAGGTGATGTCCATCACCGGCTCCTTGCCGAGGTAGTGGTCGATGCGGAGGATCTGCTCCTCGTCCAGGACCTCGCACAGTTCCGCGTTGAGCGCCCGCGCCGACTCGAGGTCGTGGCCGAAGGGCTTCTCGATCACCACCCGGGCTCCCTCGGTGAGGCCGGCGCCGGCGAGGCCGTGGACGACGGTGGCGAAGAGGGAGGGGGGGATCTCGAGGTAGAAGACCGGGCGGCTGCAGCCCGCGATCGCCTTGCCGACCTTCTCGAAGGTGCCGGCGTCGGCGTAGTCGCCCTGGATGTAGGTGAGGCGGGCGGCGAGGCGTTTGAAGACGTCCTCGTCGGGGCTGCTGACCGTCGCGCCGATCGCATCGTGGGCGTGCCGGCGCAGTTTCTCGGTGTCCCAATCGTCAATTGCGACGCCGACGATCGGGCAGTCGAGCTTGCCCCCGGCCTCCAACCGGTAGAGCGCCCGGAAGGTCATTTTCTTCGCCAGGTCGCCGCTGATCCCGAAGATCGTCAGCACGTCGGCCACGGCGCCGTCCTTCCGCTTCGCCATCGCTTGCCAGGCTATCCGAGTCGACAGCCGGGGGCGCCGCTTGCGTCGCGTAGGGTAGGCCGAGGAAGCTGGAGCCGAGCGAGTATTGGAGGAGCTGCTGATGGAGCTGGGAATCGTCGGACTCGGACGCATGGGAGCGAACATGGCTCGCCGCCTGATCCGGGACGGCCATCGCATCGTCGCCTACGACGTCAACGCCGACGCGGTTGCCGGGCTGGCCGGGGAGGGGGCGGACGGCGCCTCGTCGCTGCAGGATCTGGCCGCCAAGTTGAGCGCGCCGCGGGCCGTCTGGGTGATGGTCCCCTCGGGCGAGATCACCGAGCAGACGGTTGAGGACGTCGCCGCGGTGCTGGAGCCAGGCGACGCGATCGTCGACGGCGGCAACTCCTACTACCGCGACGACATCCGCCGTGCCGAGAAGCTGCGCGATGGGGGGATCGATTTTGTCGACTGCGGCACCAGCGGCGGCGTCTTCGGCCTCGAGCGCGGCTACTGCCTGATGATCGGCGGGCCCGACGGAGCGGTCGAGCGACTCGACCCGATCTTCGCCAGCCTCGCCCCGGGTGTGGAGGCGGCGGAGCGCACTCCGGGGCGCAGCGGCGGTGTCTCGTCTGCCGAGAACGGCTACCTGCACTGCGGACCGAACGGTGCCGGGCACTTCGTGAAGATGGTCCACAACGGGATCGAGTACGGGATCATGGCCGCCTACGCCGAGGGTCTCAACATCCTCAAAAACGCCAACGCTGGCAAGGCGCAGCGCGAGCAGGACGCCGAGACCGCGCCACTCGAGCAGCCCGAGTACTACCAGTACGACCTCGACCTGCCCGAGGTCGCCGAGGTCTGGCGGCGAGGCAGCGTGATCGGCTCCTGGCTGCTCGATCTGACCGCGGCGGCGATGCAGGAATCCCCCGACCTCGCCGACTTCGCCGGCCGCGTCTCCGACTCGGGCGAGGGCCGCTGGACCTCGATCGCGGCGATCGACGAGGGCGTGCCGGCGCCGGTGCTGACCACGGCGCTGTACGAGCGCTTCTTTTCGCGCGGCCTCGACGACTTCGGCGACAAAGTGCTCTCCGCCATGCGCAAACAGTTCGGCGGCCACGATGAGAAGGCTTCGTAGGCCCGCGAGCGGGTAAGGCGATCCCGATGGCGATCGAGACGAAGATCTGCGCCGGTGCCGACGAGGCCTCGCGCGTCGCGGCCGAAGCCGTGGCCGCTGCGGGCCAGGGCTCGGTCGAGGAGCGTGGCGAGTTCGAGCTGGCGCTGAGCGGCGGTAAGACGCCGTGGGCGATGATCGGCCTGCTCGGCGAAATGGACGAGATGCCCTGGGAGAGCGCGCACATCTACCAGGTCGACGAGCGCGTGGCGCCGCCCGGCGACGAGGCGCGCAACCTCACCCACCTGGTGCAGATGCTCTCGCTCGATCACCAGGCGGCACTGCGGCCGATGCCGGTGACCAGCCGCGACCTCGAACTCTCCGCCGCGGAGTACGAAGTGCACGTTCCCGAGCGGCTCGATCTGATCCACCTCGGGTTGGGCCCGGACGGTCACACGGCATCGCTGGTCCCCGGCGACTCCGTGCTCGAAGTCGACGAGCTCCGCGTGGCGATGACCGCAGGCTCCTATCAGGGTCACCGTCGGATGACGCTCACCTATCCGGCGCTCGCCGCGGCACGCCAGATCCTCTGGCTCGTCATGGGGGAGGAGGCGCGCGAGCCGCTCGCCAAATTGCTTGCCGGCGACACCTCGATCCCCGCCGGTCGAGTTGAGAACGACAACATGCTCGTCGTCTGCGACGAGGCCGCCGCCGGGAGCCCGGCGGGATGAGCGCCGGCCCGGCCGGCGACGCGGGCGGGGGCAATTTCGAGACGCTGCTTTACGGCGAGGCCGACGGCATCGCGACGATCACGCTGAACCGGCCCGACTCGCTCAACACGATCGTTCCGCCGATGCCCGAAGAGGTCGAGGCCGCGGTCGAGCGGGCGGTCCACGACGCGGGTGTGAAGGTGATCGTCCTGCGCGGTGCCGGGCGTGCCTTCTGCGCCGGCTATGACTTCGGCGACGGCTTCCACCACTGGGACGAGGCGCTGACCACCGAGGGCAAGTGGGACCCGGGCAAGGACTTTGTCGCCGCCACCGCCCCGGCGCTGGCGCCGACGCAGAAGCTGATGAGCATCTGGCGATCGCCGAAGCCGACGATCGCCCAGGTGCACGGCTGGTGCGTCGGCGGCGGCAGCGACTTCGCCCTCTGCGCCGACCTGGTGATCGCCAGCGAGGACGCCCGTATCGGCACGCCCTACTCGCGCATGTGGGGCGCCTACCTCTCCGGCATGTGGCTCTACCGGCTGGGCCTGACCAGGGCCAAGGAGTACGCGCTTACCGGCAAGCCGCTCTCGGGCGTCGAGGCTGCGGAGGTCGAGCTGATCAATCGCGCGGTGCCCTTCGAGCAACTGGAGCAGACGGTCGCCGAGGCGGCCCGTGAGCTGGCCTCGATCCCCGCCTCGCAGCTCGCCGCGATGAAGCTGGTCGTCAACCACGCCTACGAGAACATGGGCCTCGCCTCGACCCAGACCCTCGGTCCGATCCTCGACGGCCTGATGCGCAACACGCCCGATGCGAAGCGCTTCATCGAGCTCGCCGAGCAACAGGGCGTCTCCGCCGCGGTCGGCGAGCGCGACGGTCCCTTTGGCGACTACAGCCAGGCCAACCCGGAGGACAAGCCGAACCCGAACAACGCGATCGAGCCCTGAGCCGGATCAAGCATGGGCTTTGAGGTCGGCCAGGTGCGCCAAGCGCGGATCGCGTTTGCCCACCATGCGCTCGAGCCATTGTTCGACCTCGTCGATGCGGAGGTCGTCGGTGGCAAGCAGCATCTGCTCGATGTCCAGCCAGTCCTTGCGGCGGTCGAACATCGCCTTGCACACCACCAGGTGCTCGGGTGAGAGGATCGAGACCGTCGTCCCGCCGAAGGGCACGCGTCGCGCTTCCCGGCGCATCTCGTCGTGAATCGGGTCGTAAGCGAAGAAGAGGTCGACCGGGTTGTCTCCCCACCACAGACGGCACTGGCCATCTCGTTCCAGGGCTGCCGGCTCCAGAGCCTCGATCGCGACGCCGAGCGGGCCGAGTGCGGCGACGACTTCCTGCCAGTGTTCAGCCGGGACGAATACGTTGAGGTCGATGTCGATCGTCGCTCGCGGAGTTGCGTAGTAGGCGAGCGCAAGCGCTCCGCCAAGCGCGTGGGGGATCTTCGCCGCCCCCAAGGCTTCGTGGATTGCGATCACCTTGTCGGGCAGCGGCGGCTGTTCGCTGCTTGCGGTTCTTGGCTTCGAGTCATTCATCGTCGGCTCGAATCCAGCCGGGGAAAGCGCAGTGGTTTTCCTTTGCGCCCGCCATGCGGGAGGGCATCCGCGAGCAAGAGAAGATCGACGAGTGCCTTGCCGCGCTCCTCCAGCGAGGCCGCCATCCATTCGGCGACCCCGAACTCGGCCTCGCTCTCCGGCGGGGGCGCCGCGCCGTCGGCGCGGCCATGCTGAAGCAGGTCGAGGAGCATGCGTTGCAGCGTTGGATCCGGCCGGCGCCCCTTTCCCAGCTCCGCGATCAATTCACGAGTCGCTCGATCGGCGGTTGGACGAGCAACTGGCGCACCGACCCGCAGCGCGGCGCGTCGAAGCTCGGCAGCGTCGATCGTCTTGGCGGCCTTTTGCTGGGCTTTCTCGACCACGGAATCGTCCAGCTCGCGAAACGAGGCCAGCGTACGGCTACGGGGCCCCTTGGACGTGCTGGCCGACTCCCGGATCTCGAACCGATCCGGCTTGGTGGCCACGATGAATGCCATAGTGGGTAAATATTACCACTATCTCATTCATTTGGGGAGGGAGATAGTGGCGGCGCCTCAGACCTCGCCCAGGGAGACGGCGTGGTTGGCGACCACTCGTCCCTCGGGGTCCCACTTGCGCTTGACTTCGCCGAGACGGGCGCAGACGTCGGGGGGCAGGATCGCGTCGACGTCGCAGGGCCCCTCGACGAAGTTGTAGTAGCTGCCATTGGCGCGCCAGGGGCGCATCGTCGCCTCGATCTTCTTCAGGTGGGGCGGGATCGCTTCGCCCAGCTCGGGCGTCATCGGCAGGCCGACGCTGTACATGGCGAAGCCGGCGTCGAGATGCGAGAGGGCACCGCCGCTCCCGTCCGGGCGACCCAGGGCACCGCCGAGATGGCGCAGCTCGCTGAGCAGTAGGGGCGACCCCGAGTCCGGCCCGGCGATCGAGACGAAGGCGTCGATCGCCTCGTCGGGAAGCTCTCCGACCGTCTGGCCTTCGCCGATCCCCGGCACCGGGTTCTCCGGGTCCATGTGGATCCGGCAAAGCCCGGCGGCCGGCATCCAGGCGAAGGTGTCCATGATCGTCTCGCCGATCTCGCGCAGCGGCGCGATCGTCGCCTCGCCCTCGGCCTGGCCGCCGATGCAGGCCGCGTCGATCGTCAGCAACGGCCGGCCGCGGATCGGCTCGGGCACGTCGGGGATGGGTGGAGGGGTGATGAAGCGGACGACCGAGGTGACCTCGTCGGGCACGTTCG
Organism: Solirubrobacterales bacterium; assembly: GCA_036376775.1. GTDB lineage: Bacteria > Actinomycetota > Thermoleophilia > Solirubrobacterales > 70-9 > VRUE01. Next base: position 48,012 of record DASUZP010000190.1, read on the forward strand.
CGGCCCAGTCGCGGTAGGTGCGCACGGCCTCGGCGCCGACCTCTGCGGGGAAGACGAGGGCGCCGGCGTAGATCTCGGCGATCGGCAGCAGATCGAGGTGCAGGGCGGTGACGACCGCGTAGCCGCCCCCGCCGCCACGCAGCGCCCAGAAGAGGTCGGCGTCGTTCTCGGCATCGACCTGCCGTGCCTCGCCGTCCGCGTCGATAAGCTCGATCGCTCTGACGCGGTTGCAGGCGAAGCCGTAGCGCCGGCCCAGCCAGCTCAACCCGCCCCCCAGCGTGTAGCCGACCACGCCCACGTCGGGCGCGGAGCCTGGCATCGAGCAGAGGCCGTGCTGTCCCGCGGCCTCGCTCAGCTCGAGTACGAGCACACCGGCCTCGACCCGTGCGGTGCAGGCCTTGGGGTCGACCTCGATGCCGCGCATCCGCTCGGTCTTGAGCAGGATCGTGCCGTCGAGCGGCGCCAGCGGTGCGGCGCCGTGGCCGGTGCCCTGAGCGGCGACCTTGAGCCCGTTCCCGGCAGCGAAGCGGACGCTTGCAGCGACGTCGTCGGCGCTCTCGGCGAAGACGACTGCAACCGGCCGTTGGTCGGCGGCCAGGTTCCAGGCGAGCCGCGCCTGATCCCAGTCGGAGTCGTCGGGGGTGGCGATCCGGCCGGCGACAGCCAGCCCGGTGAAGTCGGTCATGTCGGGTCTCCTCGGGAGTCGGGTGGAAGCTGGAAGAACTAGCTCAACGTCAAGCGGTTCACTGCGTCGCCTGCCCCGACCAGAACCTCGCTCACCATAGCCGCAGGGAAGAGGCCGTGCGAGGAAATCCCCGGGTCCGCCTCGAGCCGGGCGGCAAGGGCCGCCGGATCGTCGATCTCACCGCGGTAGTCGGCGATGACGCCGCCGTCGGGGCTGAGGGGTACATCGCGCAGCTCGACCTCGGGACCGAGCCGGGCAAGGGTCGAGCCGAGGCCGAAGGCGATCAGCTCCAGCGGGACCGGCGGGGTGAGCGAGTCGACCGGCTTGCTCGAGTCGGCGATCACGATGAAGCTCTCGGCCGCTGCGGCGACGATCTTCTCGCGCTGATGGGCGGCGCCACCCCCCTTGATCAGCCAGCCGTCGGGGGTCACCTGATCGGTCCCGTCGACCGCGATGTCGAGCCGCTCCAGCCGGCTGAACCCCTCGACCGGGATGCCCAACCCGCGCGCCTGTTCCTCGGTGGCGACCGAGGTGGCGACGCAACGGATGCCATCGAGCCCGCGCCGCGCGATCGCCGGCAGCAGGTGGGCGACGGTGGAGCCGGTGCCGAGCCCGACCGTCATCCCGTCCTCGACCAGCTCGGCCGCGGCCTCCGCCGCGATCCGCTTCTCGTTGTCAGCCCCCAAGGTCGCGCACTCTAGGGGACGTGCCGGTGCTCCGAGGTCCATATGGGCATCGG
>DASUZP010000191.1:0-31841 GCA_036376775.1 Solirubrobacterales bacterium
AAGGGTTGCCATAGCCGGGGCAGAACCTCCTCGCCATGGCCGTCGCAGTCGCCCCCCGCCCGGCAACCGAGGCCCGCTTCGAGGGCCTCGTCCTCGACTTCCTCTCCTACCTGGAGCTCGAGCGCGGCCTCTCGCGCAATACGCTCAACGCCTACCGCACCGATCTGCTCCAGTACGGCGAATTCCTCGGCGGGCACGAGCTCGATGCACTGGCGGCGCGCCCAGCCGATATCGGCGACTTCCTCGCCGACCTGGCGACCGGTAACGGCCGCCCGCCCTGCTCGGCCGCGACCGTGCACCGCAAGACCGCCTGCCTGCGCTCCTTCTATAAGCACCTGCGCCGCGACGAGCTGATCGGCGACGACCCGACCGCGGCGCTGAGCGCGCCACGTCGGGCGAAGAAGCTGCCCCAGGTCCTCAACTACGCCGAGGTGCAGCGGCTGCTCGCGGCCCCGCGCGGCAGCGAGCCGACGGCGCTGCGTGACCGGGCTCTGCTCGAGGTGATGTATGCGTGCGGGCTGCGTGCCTCGGAGACGATCGGGCTGGAGATGTCGGACGTAGATCTGCACGAGGGCCTGCTGCGGGCGCGGGGAAAGGGCTCCAAGGAGCGGATCGTCCCGCTCGGGCGCAAAGCGATCGCGGCGATCTCCGCCTACCTGCGCGGCGGCAGGCCGAAGCTCGTCGGCGAACGCCACGAGGCGAGGTTATTCGTCAATTTCCGCGGCGGCCCGCTCAGTCGCCAGGGCCTCTACAAGATCGTCCAGCGCCACGCCCGCGAGGCCGGCTTGGCGGGGCAGATGAGCCCGCACACGCTGCGCCACAGCTTCGCCACTCATCTGTTGGCGGGAGGCTGCGACCTGCGCGCCGTGCAGGAGATGCTCGGCCACGCCGACATCGCGACGACGCAGATGTACACGCACCTTTCCGGCGAGCGCCTCAAGGAGGTCTACTTCGAGGCGCATCCCCGCGCCAGTGACGGCTAACGGCACGACCCTGGCGCGCTAGTCGGAATATGTACGACTAACTCGCCGGGGCTGATAGAACCGGGCGCAATGCCCGAGCTGCCCGAGGTTGAGACCGTCTGCCGCCAGCTCGAGCCGGAGCTGGAAGGACGACTGATCGAGTCGCTGGAGGTCCTTGACACGCGTTGGTGCCGCCCGGTACCGCCGGCGGAGCTGGAGGCGGCGGTGTCGGGGAAGACGATCAGGCGACTCGGTCGCCGCGGCAAGTACCTGCTGCTCGGCCTCGACGGCGAGCAGACGCTGGTCATGCACCTGCGCATGACCGGCAATCTGGTCCTGGTCGAGGGCGAGGACAAGCTCGATCCGTCTGAGGGAATGCGGCTGTACGAGGGCGAGCGCTCGACCTCGGAGCGGCATCTGCGGGCCCGTTTCGCCCTCGACGACGGGCGCGAGGTCTGGTTCACCGACCCGCGTCGCTTTGGCGAGGCGCTGCTCCTCGACGACGGCGATCTCGACGCCCACTTCGCGTCGCGGCTCGGCGTGGAGCCGCTCTCGGCAGAGTTCACGCCAGAGGCATTGGGCGAAATCGCAGCGGGGCGCACGGCGCCGCTCAAGTCCTTCCTGCTCGACCAGAAAGGCATCGCCGGGGTCGGCAACATCTACGCCGACGAGGCGCTCTTCCGAGCGGAACTGCACCCGCTTTCGCCCGCCGGCTCGATGAAGCCCGAGCACCACGAGGCGCTGCACGACGGGATCGTCGCTGCGCTCGAAGCCGGGATCGAGGGCGGCGGTGCGTCGATCGACGACTACCGCGACGGGCGCGGCGAGAAGGGCCGGATGCAGGACGAGTTCCTCGTTCACACCCGCGAGGGCAAACCCTGCCCACGTTGCGACGGGACGGTTGAGCGGATCGTCGTCTCCGGTCGCTCGACCTATTTCTGCCCGGCTTGTCAGGTGCGGTTGCGGCGCAAACCGCGACGGCGTCGCCGTCCGGCCTCTCGTTCAACGTAGAAGCGGCTATGGCTGGCAAGACGCTGAAGACGGAGGCGATCGTCCTGCGCAGCATCCGCTATGGCGAGGCCGACCGCATCCTCCACCTCTACACGGCGCAGCGGGGGCGGGTGGGGGCGATCGCAAAGGGCGCCCGGCGGCCCAAGTCGCGCTTCGGTGGGCGCCTCGAGCCATTCTTCCGGCTCGACCTGCTGCTGCACGAAGGTCGCGGCGAGCTGCTCACGGTGACCCAGGCGGCCACGGTCGATGGCTACCCGCGGCTGCGCGCCTCGGGCGCGGCGCTGACCGCTGGCGCCCGTGCCTGCGACGCGGTCCTGCGGCTGCTCGATTCGGCCGAGCCCAACCCGCCTGCCTACAACCTGCTCTGCCGCTACCTCGCTCTGCTCGACGACCCCGCGGCGCCGGCGGCGAGTTCGCTGCCGACCGCACTCTCCTTCCGGCTCAAGCTGGCGCTGGCTGCGGGCTTCTCTCCCGAGCTGGCTTCCTGCGCGCACTGCGGCGAGGCCGAGCATCTGGTCGGCTTCTCCGGTGCGGCCGGCGGGGTTGTCTGCGCCAGTTGCGAAGCGGGTGCCTTTCCGCTCTCCGAGGGGGCGCATCGCTTCATGGTCGAGTCGATCGCCAGCTCCTTGGCCGAGGCCCCCGCCGCAGGCGAGCGTGAGCTGCGCCAGGCGGAACGGGCGATCGGCGAGACGCTCGAGCATCACGCGCACGTGCAGCTTCGCGCTGCCGCGTAGGATCGGAGGTCTTGGAGGCGACTGCCATTTTCGAGGACCGCGTACGAGCCTGGGAGGCCGAGTTCCTCTCCAATCTGGCGACGCCCTCATACCCAGCGCGGCGGCGGCGCGAGGAGCCCGACAGCCCTTTGCGGACTCCGTTCCAGCGCGATCGCGACCGGATCGTCCACTCCAAGGCCTTCCGCCGTCTCAAGCACAAGACGCAGGTCTTCATCGCGCCCGAAGGCGATCACTACAGGACCCGCCTCACCCACACCCTGGAGGCCTGTGGAATTGCCCGCACGGTTGCCCGCGCACTAAGTCTCAACGAGGACCTGACCGAGGCGATCGGGCTTGGCCATGATCTCGGCCACCCACCGTTCGGCCACACCGGCGAGGACGCCCTCGACGCGGCGCTGCGCGAGCGCTGCGGGCACGGGTTCAAGCACAACGTCCACTCGCTGCGGATGGTCGACGTGCTCGAGCGCGACGGCCACGGGCTGAACCTGACCGAGCAGGTGCGCGACGGCATCCTCAACCACACCGGCTCGGATCGGCCGGCGACGCTGGAGGGACGGATCGTCAAGCTGGTCGACCGCGTCGCCTACATCAACCACGACATCGACGACGCGCTGCGGGCGGGGATCCTGCTGCCCGGCGACCTGCCCGCCGCTGAGATCGAGCTGCTCGGCCCGACCGGCTCGGCACGGATCGACACGCTGGTGCGGGACATCGTCGATTGCTCGACCGCGGTCGGCGATATCGCGCAGAGCGAGGAGGTCGGCGGGGCGATGCTGCGGCTGCGCAAGTTCATGTTCGCCCGCGTCTATCTGGGCGAGGCGGCGCGCGGCGAGCACGAACGTGCCCAGCGTGCCCTGCGCGGCCTCTTCGACCACTACATGGAGCACCCGGACGAGGTTCCGGAGGGTGAGCCCGGGGCGAGCGAGTGCCAGCGGGTCGCCGACTACCTGGCGGGGATGACCGACCGCTTCTGCATCGCCCGCTTCGCCGAGCTGACGATCCCCGAGGCGACCCGCTTCTGATGGCGCTGATCTCCGAGGAGAGCCTGGAGCGGGTCAAGCAGGCGGCGGACATCGTCGAGGTGATCTCTGCCCATACCGACCTGCGTCGCCAGGGGGCACGCTGGGTCGGGCTCTGCCCTTTCCACGAGGAGCGCACGCCGTCCTTCTCGGTCGATGCCCAGGAGAAGCTCTACCACTGCTTTGGCTGCGGGGTCGGCGGCGACACGATCAAGTTCGTCGAGGAGAAGGAGGGGCTCGGCTTTGCCGAGGCGGTGGAGCTGCTCGCCGATCGCTACGGGGTCGAGCTGGAGCGGGAGAAAGAGGACCCGCGAGCGGAGGCGCGGCGCCGACAGCGACGTCGCCTCGGCGAGTTGCTCGATCGTACCGCGGGCTTCTACGCGCACTACCTTTGGGACTCCGATGAGGCGGGCAAGGCACGCACTTATCTGAGCGAGCGCGGGCTGGGGGAGGAGACGCTGCGCGCCTTTGCCGTCGGTTACGCGCCGAGCGCCTGGGACACCGTGTTGCTGCGCGGCCAGCGGGCGGGCTTCAAGGTCGACGAGCTGCGCTCGGTCGGGTTGGCGCAGCGGGGGCGCAGCGGCGGCGAGTACGACCGCTTTCGCGAGCGGATCATGTTCCCGATTCGCGACCGCCGCGGCCGCACGCTCGGCTTCGGCGGGCGGGCGATGCGCTCCGATCAGGGGGCCAAGTACGTCAACACCGCCGAGACCGACTTCTTCCACAAGAGCCAGATGCTCTACGGGATCGATCTGGCCAAGGAGGCGATCGCGAAGAGCGGTCGGGCTGTGGTAGTCGAGGGCTACACCGACGTGCTGGCGCTGCACCAGGCGGGGATCGGCGAGGCGGTCGGGGTGATGGGCACGGCGATCACCGACGAGCAGGTGGCGGCGCTGTCGGGGATGGTCGACGAGGTGGTGCTCGCCCTGGACGCCGACTCGGCCGGCCAGGAGGCGATGCTGCGCGCGCAGCGGGTCGCCGCCGGACGCAAGATGCGGCTGCGGGTGGCGGCGATGCGCGCCGGCGAGGATCCGGCCGAGATGATCGCCGGGGAGGGGGGCGCGGAGCGCTTCCGGGCGCTGGTCGAGGCTGCTGTCGACCTGCCGGCGTTTCAGGTGGCGCTGGTGCTGGACGGCACCGACGTCTCCTCGCCGGCCGAGCGAGACCGGGCGCTGGGCGAGGTGGCGCCGATTTTGGCCGGGATGGGGGAGACCGCGAGCCGCGACGACCTGATCCGACAGGTGGCGGGGCGACTGGACCTGGAGCCGGCCCTGGTGATGGGGCGGGTCACCGCGGCTCAGCCGCTCAGCGGCGGTTCCGCGGAATCGCCGCGGCGGGATCGTGCCCCGGCGGCGCCGCTGCGCAGCGGCGGTGAGCTGACCTCGCGCGAACGACGCGAGCGCGCCCTGCTGGCGATGTGCATCGCTCTGCCCGATCAGGGCAAGGAGTACCTGGCGCGCCTTACCGACGAGCACCTTTCGCCGAACGGCAACCGTGCTGCCCTCTGGCTGCGCGAACACCCGCAGGACCCGGCGTCCAATCTCCCTCACGACGACGATCGGCTTGCCGGCCTGATCGCCGAGCTCGTGATCCTCGCCCACGACGAGCCCGCATCGGCCGAGGCGATGGAGCTCAATTTCCTCCTCCTCGAGCAACGGCGCCTCGAGTCTCAGATCGCCGCCGCCGGCGAAGCAGACGACTACGAGCGCCGCGCCGCCCTGAGCCGGGAACGCGCCGCATTGGTCGAGCGCATAGCCCGCACCGAGCGTGTCGGGGGCTAGTCGGTAAATTCCTTCCCGCCGATCCGGGGTAGCTCAATCGGTAGAGCACTCGGCTGTTAACCGAGTTGTTGTGGGTTCGAGTCCCACCCCCGGAGCTTTAGACGAGCGCCTGTCGGCGGGCCAGTTGTTCGACGAGCTCGGCGCCGCGCTCTGCACCATCGTGCGTCCGTGCCCAGGCGGCCAGCTCGCCGGCGCGAGCTGTAAACGATGGCTCGGCGAGGATCTGGCGGGCGGCCCAGCGCAGAGGCCTGGGCCGGCAGAGGCGCCGGGGAAGCGAAAGGCCGGCCTTGGCCCAGTCGATCCGCATCGCGGTCTCGCTCATGTCGCCGACATAGGGGCTGATCAGCAGGGGAGTGCCTGCCGCGAGGGCGCGGGCGACGGTGCCATGGCCGCCGTGTGAGATCACCAACGAGGCAGCCGGCATCAGCTGGCTGTAGCTGAGCCAGTCGACGAGGATCGCGTTGGCCGGCACCTCGATCGGATCCTGCGGTACCACCCGGTTGGTCGTCGCCACCACCCGCACCGGCTCGTCCGCAAGTGCCTCCAGCGCGGTGCGCACGAGGTGATTGCGCGAGTCGTGTGCCGTACTCGGCGCAACCAGGACGAGCGGATCGTCCCCTTCCGGAAGGTCGATCTCGGGGTGGGGGACCTCGAAACTCATCGGCCCGGTCACCTCGACCCCGGCCGGCCAGTTCCGCGGGTACTCGAGCTGGGGGAAGGTGCCGACCAGGGCCAGTTCCGGGCTGATGCCACCGTGGAAACGCTCGGTGGGCGCCAGCCCCAACCGCTCCCGCTGCCGGTTGAGGTCGTTGCGTCCGTGCTCCAGTCCGATATTGAGCGCGCGCTGTCCGGCGCGCCAGACGCTTCTCCCGAGCGGCGTGCGCGGCGGTCGCAGGCCCACGGCAAAGAAGGGCAGCCCCGGCTCGACCACAGGGTAGATATGCGGAATCAGCGTCGCCCGCGGCACGCCCGCGACCTCGGCCGCGAGGGCCGGCGCGAGGGTGAGGATGTCGCTGACCACGACATCGGGGCGCATCTCCTCCAACAGCGGCAGGAGCGCCCGCGCCGCCTCTGCCGCGTGGGTACCCTCCGCCGAGTCGGGCTCGGGCGGGGGAAACATCCGGTATTCCTCGGCCGCGGCAAAGTCCAGGCCCGCACCCTCGACGGCGGCTCGCCGCTCCTCCCAGGTCTCGATCGTCACCGCGTGGCCGCGTCCGGCCAGCGCTTTGCCCAGGGCGATCGCAGGGAAGACGTGCCCCGCGTCGCCGAAAGCGGCGACGAGGAATCGACCGCTGCCCTGCCTCATAGGGCGCTAGGGCGTGTCAAGCCCCTCGCTAGGGCGGGTGAAGACGATCTCGGGCACGTGGCAGTTGGGGGAGGTGCGGAGCAGGAAGCGCACCGCCTCGCCGATGTCCTCCGGCCGGATCATCTCCTCGCCGGGAACCTGACCCTTGGCGAACTCGGTCATCGCGGTATCGACGAAACCGGGGGCCAGCGCCGTGCACTGGATGCCGTCGCTGCCGACCTCGCGCTGCGTCGACTGGGTGAAGTTGATCACGGCTCCCTTGGTCGCAGCGTAGACGGAGAGCCAGGCCTGGCCGCCTTTGCCGGCGATCGAGGCGGTGTTGACGATCAACGCCTTGCCATGCTCGGCGCCGGCCTCGCGCAGCATCGGCAGCCCCTCGCGGGTGCCGATGATCAGCGCCCGCAGGTTGACCGCCAGCTGCATATCGAGGAACTTGGTCTGGATCTCCTCCATCGGCGCCCCGATGCCCACTCCGGCGTTGTTGACCAGCGTGTCGAGACGACCGTAGGTCTCGCGGTGCTTGGCGAAGACGTTGAGCACGTCCTCCTCGTCGGCCATGTTCGCGGCGACGCTCTGCACCTCCAAGCCGCTGTCGCGCAGTTCCTCCGTGGCCGCCTCGAGCTTCTCCGGTCGCCGTGCCGAGACCGTCAGCGCGTAACCCTCATCGCCGAGCGTGCGGGCAATCGCCAGCCCGATCCCGCTCGAGGCTCCCGTGATCAGTGCCGCTCGCTCCGCCAAGGTCTCTCTCCTTTGCTCGTCGTTCGCCGGTCAGCACCCTATATGCCGTCCCGCCCCCGTTGCCGAATAACATGACCGATCCGCATGCCCCGGCGCCATGCCACAAGCGTTCTCTGCTGCCTGCTCGCAGCCGCCTTCCTCGTCGCCGGTTGCGGCGGCGGCTCCGACTCGTCCACGTCCTCGGCAGGATCCGCGGCGAACAGGCCCGCTCCGCCGAAGAGCCGCTTTCCCAAGAGCGAAGGCAAAACCCTGGGCGAGCTCGTAAAAGAACAGGATGCCCACGCCGAATTGGTGGTCTCCCCGGCCGCGATGACCTTCTACAGGGGTGAGAATCGTTACCCGTTCGGCGTTTTCCACGCCGACCGCAGTCAGGTCGACGATGCCGAAGTGGCCCTCTACGTCGCCAAGGTCCCGCCGCCGAAAGCGAACGGCGGCGGAACGGCCAAGAATGGCAAACAGAAAAAGGGCGCGGTCGCGCGGGCGCGCACCGAAGCGCTCGAACAACCCGCCATCGGCCCCTTTCCGGCGGCGATCGAAAGCCTCGCGACCAAGCCCGCCTACCGCGCCCAGACCACGGCGAGCGACCCCGACGCGGCGACGGTCGTCTACACGACCGACATCGACTTCACCAGCGACGGCGAGTGGCGGATCGCGGCACTGATCAGGCAGGGCGACGAAACCGTGGCGACGCTGCTCCCGAGCGCTTCGGTCGGCCAGTTCAAGGGCGTGCCGAGAGTCGGCCAGAAGGCGCCAAAGATCCACACGCCGACGGCTGCAGATGTCGGTGGCGATCTCTCCAAAATCACCACCCGGGTGCCTCCGGACACCCAAAACCGGGTCGACTACGCGGACGCACTAGGCAAGGAACCGATCTTCCTCTTGTTTGCGACCCCCCAGTTCTGCCAGAGTCGGGTATGCGGCCCGGTCGTCGACGTGGCCGAGCAGGTCAAAGATCAGTTCGGCGACAAGGCTGCATTCATCCATATGGAGATCTACAAGGACAACGATCCGAGCAAGGGTGTGAGACCGCAGGTACGCGCCTTCCACCTGCCGAGCGAGCCGTGGCTCTTCGCGATTGACCGCAAGGGCGTGATCCAGGCGGAGATCGAGGGAGCTTTCGGAGTCGATCGACTGACGAGGGTCGTGAAAGAGGTGACCGGGGAATGAGCGAGAAGACCGCACCCGATTCCGAGCTGCTCAAATCGTTCGCCGAGGAGGCGCGGCGGCGCTGCGACGTGATCGCGGCGGGCCTGGCGACCGAGACCGAAGACTTCGAGACCCTGCGCTCCGAAGCCCACGCGCTCAAGGGCACCGCGGGCGCGGTCGGACTACGGCGCCTGGCGGAGCTCGCCGGCCTGATGGAATCGGACCTCGCCGAAGCGAAGAAGTCCGGAGAACTGCGAGGCGGCCGCTCCCACCAGATCGCCGACGCGGCCAAGGCGCTCTCCGAAGGCGCCAATGCAGCGGCAGAGGGCAAAGAAGAGCCCCCCGACGTAGGCCGCTCCCTGGCGCAGCTGTTCAGCGCCTAGCGAGCAACGCCGACCAACCTCCGCGCGCTACCTTCCCACCCCTGGGGCGGTAGCTCAGTTGGTTAGAGCAGCGGACTCATAATCCGTCGGTCGAAGGTTCGAGTCCTTCCCGCCCCATAAGAAAACCGCTTTAAATAGCCACAATCCCGAATTGACGCCTGGGACGAATCGAGACTTTGTCCCGAAATTTGTCGCGAGGCGCACCTCCCTCATGACTGAATCAACCCTACGGTTTCTGCTGTCAGTTGTCTCGACGCCTACGCAGCGCAGGAGGCCAGGATCAGCGGGCCGTTCTCTCATTCCTGCTGGATGAGCATCCGGCGCGACTTACGATCCCAGAGGTCGCCCAAGCGCTCTACGCTCATCCCGGCGACTTCGAGAGCAACGAGCTGTCGAGCGGACGATCCGCGATCTCGTCGGCCCGGGCTCCTGCAGTGCCACGGAGCCTTCGTGCTGCCGACCCGCGCGGCCCTCTGCTTCTCCCGGCTGGAGATGGAGTAATGGAGGTCGCAGAGCGGGTCGGCGAGAGCTTGCGCCGACTCCGCAAAAAAGCTGGCATATCGCAGGAAGGGCTGGGCTTGCGCTCCTGGCTTCACCGGACCGAGATCGGTCTGTTGGAGCGAGGAGCGCGGGTCCCTTGCATCGACACCCTGATCAAGATCGCGACCGGTCTCGGCATGCGGATCGACTGCGAGCTTCTCGATGAGATTAGCTGGACCCCAGCAACGACGCAGGCGGGCGGTTCAAGGTCCAGAGCACACATGGAGCCGGTATAAGAGCGCACGGATCGCCAGCCGCCGCTCGAACCCCTTGAAAGACGCTTCACTAAGCTCGCGCGAGAAACCGCAGAGGATTTCTAAGGCGTGTGGGGGTCTGAGCTGGCTGGACCGAGGGAAGGACCAAAGGGAGGTCTGCTGTCGGTACCGCAAGGCTCGCTGAACTGACAAGCGCCCACACATCCTGATTAACTAAATCAAGAAAACTTGATAAATAAGGCAGTTTGTTGCAGAATTCTCTTTCAATATCTATTGAAAGGACAGTCATGCGCCCACGCCGTCGTGATCTCATACTTGCTCTGGGCCTCCTCGTTGCCCTAGGACTGGTTGCTGCGGCAGTTGCTTCCGCGACCTGCGGAGGCGAAAGTGAAAACGTCGATCTCCAGCTAACAGGTGCCACATTTCATGTAAATGAGACCAAAACTCTCGCGGTCGACAACACCGGGAATGTAGAGTGGACCGTTGTTAACGAGTGGCTCGTAACCGATTCAGGGTCTTGGGGGTTCGCGTCCGGTTGCAGCCCGAAAGTGCGAGCGCCCGGAACCAGCTGTACGCGTGAAAACGCCTGCTTTGCTGCAGGAACCACAACATGGACCGTTAAAGTAGAATCGACAAGCGGCGTAACTAGCGAAAAGTCCCTAACCCTTAAATGTGATTAACGACTGCTCTGATCTTCAGTAATGGGTTTTCGTGCTATTAGGCTCAGCGCACTACTGAGCCTGCTTTCGCTGCTGGGATCAGGGGGAATATATGGTTGCGGTCTTTCGTCGGACGCCGCCACGGATGCAAGCCAAACCTCAGCATGGACTCGACCGAAAAACCTTATTGTAAAAGGCCCAATATCGGGAGGAGACATGCTCCCGCCTCCGGTCATTCCGCATAGATTCAGATGCGGTCATGCCGTCTGGATGCCGTTGCACTGGGCTAAGGTCCCTGAGAGGGCGCGAGAACTAGCTATAGCCATTCTCTGGAGCCGTGTAGAGCGAATCGGGCAGGAAACCGAAGCCAGCGTCTCTGAAGTATGGATTATTGGGGGGTTAGATCCGCACCAGCGTAAGTTAGCAGTGGGTCCGCTCTCTCACGGCGCTTTCTTAAGCAAAGAACACAATGGAAGTTACTCCTGCCCATCGTCATCAGGGGAAGAATATCGGGTCGAATTTCGCGTTTATGCCGTGCCAACGGCGAAATTTCTGAGACCCGCTGACCTTTTCGCGAGTTCCCCGCGGGGGAAAGGTCTTGAAACGTTAAAGCGACTGGAGGAAAGGGCAATAGCACGTGGGTTGCTAGCCGGGACTTATCGCGGTTAATGGCTCGCACTAGGCTTGGTCGGAGTAGGCGCGGCAGGATCGATGCCCGCTACTGGCTCACCGCCGTATCGCCCCCAGGTTGCCTTGCCAAAAGCACGGATTGCTTCCAGGGTGACGGTGCCGCCGTATTCGGAGCAGCCCAAGATGTTCGTCCACGTAACCGCTGCGATCACGTATGGCATATGTTCGTTGGGAAACAACAAAGTGCCGCCATACATCGTGCCGTAGAGTCCGAGAAGCTCCTGTTGTATTCGTTCAGGGAGATCTGGCTGATATTGAATCGCCATTCGGCCATGCTCAAGCGAGTGCACCACGCTAACTGGGTCAGGAGTGCCGCCGTAAGCCCCATCCGCTTGCTGCTGGTCAACATGGTTACCGGAGGCCGGTGGCTTGGTTCGGTAATTAGGTTCCGGGGCGCTCGGCAGAATATGTTTATGGCCCTCGTCGGGTAAGTGAAGTCGTAGCTCGCAACTCGCGGCCCGCGCTGCGTCTCGAAGGTTTAGATCAAGAAACCCGGAGGACTTGATCCCCATCCGACTGTCGGGGGGCACACCATTAGTGGAGCCGCTGGCTACATTTACATGGGAGTCGCCCCGAGCGGTGAAGACTGACTCCGTTGACAAGACTAGGACAGCACAGAGGATGGCGAGCGTCACCAACCCAACGGAGGCGTAGGCGACCAGAAGGCGATGCCTCCGCCTTTGGGTCATTGGTTTGACTCCGGAGTCGGCTGGCTCTCGTTCTTTTGGACTCGCCACTACCTGAAATTTTATCGAGCGATGGGCTGGGTGCAAACTTGGTCCCGAAATTTGTCCCCGACTCCACCGAACTCAGCCGAACTCCTTGGACGTGATTCGCTCTATCGGCCAGATTCAGCTCCGTAGAAGGGTTCCGGCGCGACTCATAATCTGTCGGTCGAAGGTTCGAGTCCCTCCTGTCTTATGTGCTCGGGTGGGAGCCTGCGGGCAAGTCGAGATGCTTCGGAGGGCAGCTCGAGCAGGGCCCCTGGCGAACCCGATAGCTTCGGTGCGTGGGGAGGCGCGCAAAGGTAGGTCTCGGCCTGGTGGGGGCCGCCGCCGCGGTCGTGGTGGTGGCCCTGCTGTTCGCTTCCGGCTCGGGTGGCGCCGGGAGCGTTGGTGTCGAGGGTGGGACGGTGTCCGGGAGTGGTGTCGAAGTCGAGATTCCGGCTCACGCCGTTCGTGACTCCGCTGATGTCGCGATCGAAGAGGTGGACTATGACGCGGTCGATCAGTTCCCCGACCTGACGGCCCTCTCGGGGACCTTTTCAATCGACATCGACCGGCGGCTGGCACGGCCGGCTTCGGTTTCGATCCCGGTGCTCGACGAACCCAGGCCCGGAGCAACGATTCTGGTCGCCAGCCGCGAGACCCCCGTTCAGATGTGGGTCCTCAGGCCGGGTCGCTACGAGCCCGGCGATCAGGCGGTTTCCTTCCGGACCCGGGAATTCTCCGAATTCCAGATCCTCGAGGCGGTCAAGAACGCCGCCATCGACGCCGGTGTCGCGGCGACGAAGACCTTCCTGAAGTTCGGTGGCGTGCGCAACGACGAGCCGGATTGCGGCGAGCCCCCGGTCGGTTGGGGCCTGCAGGGCGACACCGGGATCGGCGACGCAAACGCGGTTCTCTACGCCTGCTTGGAAACCGAGGGGAGCGAGGCCGCTGTTCGCATTGTCAGCAACAGGGCGATGGGCCTGAGCACGTCGCTGCCGGCGGGTTTCAGGACCATCGACGTCAGCAATCCGAACATCCCCGACCAGGTGGCCAGGGCGCTGCGGTCGGCGGTCGGCAGCCGCAGCCAAGATCTCCCTGCGGCGGGCGAGATCCGCGTCGCGGGTCCCGTCGGCCGGGCTCAGTTCGCGATCCGCCCGACCTTCGGATCCTTTGCCTTCGACGTCGCCCTGTTCGCGGTCGGCGAGCTCGGTGGCAAAGCGGGGAGGAGCGTCGAGGGCGCAGTCGATTTCCTCGAATGCGTCAACGGGGTCGTCGACAGCGGCGGCCAGGCGGACCGTGAGCTCGGTTGGCTCGAGGCCGGGCTCGAGCTTGCCTTCGGAGCCTGGCACGACTGCGGCGACACGCTGGCCAGGAGCGGGGCCGGCGCCATGGCGGAGGCGGGCGCCGTCTTCTTTGGCGGCATCAAGCTCGGGACGGGGTCCGCCGATGCTCTGGGCTCCCTTGTCAATCGGGAGCAGCTCGAGCTGAGGATCCGCCCCGCCCCCGTCGGTCCCGGCACGGTCTGCGGTGTGGTCAAGTCGGGCAGGAGCTGGAATCCCTACGGCGACTACTCTCGGCCGCTGGATGTCGAAGTGGAAGTCGGCCGGGGAGCGGTCCTCTGCTCCGAGGCGATGGCGACACTCTCCTGGTACCAGAAGCTCGATCCCGAATCAGCCTGTGTCGACGCCGGCAACACCTGCGTCCTCGATCACGGGTCCTGGACTTGCTATGCGCCGCCCCCACCGAGTTTCCCGACGCTCATCCAGTGCGAAAGCGGCTCGAGCGAAGTCAGGGGGATCGACCCCGAACCGCTGCCGACGAAAGGCTCGATCCAGGCCTGCGGCGACGGCTCCCCGTCCGGTCCCGTCGGCCCCTACAACCTGGAAACCAACCTACAGTCCTGCAACCAGGCGAAGGGCGTCGCCGAAAACACCCTCTACGGCCTCGGCGCCGACCCGTTCAATTTCGCCTGCACGACCAGGCTCACGGGTATCGAGAGCGACCACAGGGTCTGTCGCTCAGGCAATGCGATCGTCATCTACGACTCGGGTGCTTGACACTAGGCGCACTCGAAGCCGCTGGGGTAATAGAAGTGATCGGGATCGCCAAAGCCGATGAAGCGGACCCGACCGCTTTCCACATCGAACTGCAGGGCCGAGCCGCTTATCCCGGCCACGTTGAATATCTGAGCTGCCCCGTACCTGAAGACCGACCTCAGCTCGTTGCCGTACGCGCGATTCAGCGCGGCTTCCGGATCGCCGATCTTCAGGCCTCGGCTCGTGGAGATGCCACTTCGCCCACTGGAGATCTCCAGGTCTGAGAAGACACCGTGGACGGTGCGCATGTACAGGCCGGGCACCGGGGATGGCGGGAGCAGCTCGCGGCAGTCATATGACTGAGGGCCGAGGCGGAACCGCACACCGGTGGCCGCCTCGATTTCACCCAGCGTCATTCCGACTTCGATCAGCCCGAACGAGTCGGGGGTCAGCTCGTAGGCAGCGATGTTCTCGGGGTCCGCCGGCCGCGGCTCGGGTAACCGTGCCGCCTGCCGTTCCGACAGCTGGACCTCGGCCGTTTGAAAGGCGTGGAGGATCGTGTCTTTTGCCCTGCTGCCGAGAGCGGTCGCGTTGAGCAGGCGCGCCGCGGCCTTCAGCGGGTTCCCGCTGAGACCGGCGCAGTCGAGCAGAACCTTCTTGGCCATGCTCACCAGGTCGCCCTCCCCGTCGACCTGCTTGTCGCCGGGCGCGTTTGCGGCGTCGTACAGGCACTGGACCACGGCCGCCGAGGGGGCGTCAAGGGCCCCCAGCGCGGCGTCGAAGACCGTCGCCTCGGGGGCAATCTCGAAGCTGAGACGGGACGGAATCGGAGTCGGTAGCTCGATCTCGACCATGCCGTCGCTGGGCAGGAGGCGCCACTGCCCGCCCAGCTGGACCCGGTTGCTCAGGTCTCCCACCAGTTCCCCCAGCGTCGGGCTGGTCGCCTTTGCCACGGAGGCCCCGCGAGGCAGCTCGAAGCGCATCCCGGCTGCCGTCCGGTTGTAGACGCGCAGCGTCGGCCGGCCGCCGGAGCTGCCTGGGCAGGCGTAGATGAGCGAGGAGTCGGACGACACGCTGAAGTCGACGTTCCCTTCGATCAGGCGCTTCGGGCAGTTGAGCTCGCGCAGCTGCCAGGCCGAGAGGTGGTTGGTTTCGACGACAAAGGATCCACCGTCATCGGTACCGCCGTACAGCTCCCAGGCCTCCCCGTCCTCGCTGCTGCCGACGATAAACCGATCGCCATCGGCCCCGTCGGGAATCGCGAAGGAGAGTCGGAAGGTCCCCGCGGGCTCCAGCGCAGCGATCGAATATGGCCGGCCGAGCGGCTCGCTGTCGGCGACCTCACCGGGCTCCGCGATCGGCTTGGCGTCCAGGGGTATCTCCCTGCCGTCGATCGTTTCGGCGCTGACGGGCGGGTTTGCCTGTCCGCCGCCGCAGCCGGCTAGGGCGATGCAGGCGACGGCAATCGTGGCCCCCGCCACTCCCTTGGCCGCCATTCTCGAGTTCCTCATCGGCAGGGTTCTACTACGCCCTGAGCAGATTCGAACCCCCAAGTCCCCAAGCCGTAGAGCATAAATCCGCCGAGGAGGCCCAGGCAGGCGACGGGGGGATTCAACAGAGGGTTCAGGACGTGGGGTTAGCGGGCGCCAAACCTCATAAACATTCGTCCATGATAAGTGATTAATTTAAAATTCTAATCAGAATATCGGCGTTTACGTCTACCCACAGCAAAGGAGTGAGATATGGAACCCGAACTTTGTCCTCCATGGTGGCCGGACCTGATCTGGCGGTTGCTCCATTACCACTTCCCCGACCCACCTCCGGAAGAATGGAAGAAACGGGTCATGGGCCCCGCGGAGGAGATGTTGGGCGCACTGGCCATCTATATCCAAGCGCAGGCTTTTTTCGGAGCCGAGCAGGAGAAGCTCCGGGGGCAAATCCAGCACGCGGCAGTTGAGCAGATGAACAACGCCGTCAAGCAGTTGGCGCACCGGTGAACCGTCCGCGGGTGTCGGGTCCATCGCTCGACACCCGCGAGCGCGGCCTACCCCTATGAGATCAGCGCAGGAGTTGGAGGACCGTTTGTTCGCTTACCTGTGATGGATTCGCCCAGTCCGTGTCCTGCGCTGCTCCGCTGAGGACGGTCCAGGCCCCGGCGGCTGCGGTCGGCCAGACGTGGTACTCGTTGTAAGAGCTATTGGTGACGGTGCGGTCGGCGCCGAGCGGGGCGAGGCCCTGCTTGCGGGTCACGTCCCACCAGGAATTCATGCTTGCATCAAGCGTTTCGGTCGGCTGCCCGAGGAAGCTCGAGACGAAGCGCATCTCTGCGGTCCCCTCGAACCAGAGTACGTCCGGCGCCCGCTTGCCGATGTAGGGGCGGTAGCCGCTGAACGGTCCCTTGGCCTCATAGGTCATGTTGTAGCTCGCCTTCTTGCTCGACAGCGCGATCGAGCGCCCGTCGAGGGCGAAGTTCTGCTGGGCGTACTCGTAGACCTGCTTTGCGAGGTCTTCATTGCCCAGGAAGCGGGCATAGACGATGCCGAGTGCCTGCGTGTCGAGCGGGACGACTTCGTCGCCCACGCCTTGGCGGAAGTGCTCGAGCCCCCCATCGCGAACGACGAGCTGTGAATCGATGCCCTTGGCGATCCCCCCGGCAGCTTCGCGGTAGGCGTTCGCGGCGCCTTCGTCGCCCTGTTCCTCCAGCTGCTGGGAGAGGGTCGCGAGTGCGATCACGGTGAGGATGTTGTGCTGGGTCGAGACCCACTGAACGTCCGGGCCGCCGCGCACGAGGCCTGCCTCGTTGCGCAGCGAAAGGAGGTAGTCGGCGGCGCGCCGGGCGTTGTCGAGGTATTGCGTGCTGCCGAACGTGGAGTCGTAGTCGCTGAAGGCGATCGCGTCGAATGCGACCGAGCCGGCGCGGACGGTGCCACTGCTTTCGCCGGTCAGGACATCGAAAGCGAATTCGATCGAGCCGTCGCTGCGCTGCAATGCCGCCAGCTGGTCGAGCAGGCGACCTGCCTGTTCCTGAAGGCCGATCGAGGCAAATGCGGTGGCAGCGACTGCGGAGTCATACGTCCAGGACCAGTTGAGCAGTCGTTCGTAGGACGGGTCGTCGATGGGAATATCGAACGAGCGGATCAGCTGCAGGGACGAGATTCGCAGGCCAGTCGAAAGGCGCAGTGCGACCCTCTCGCTCTGCGAGGACTTCGTGCCGCGCCGCGCCACGGAGGCGCGCATCGCGATCGGCGTCGCGACAGAGGCCGATGCGTGTCCCTTGCGGTGACGGGCGACGCAGCGGCCGCGTGCCTTCGCGGGACGCTTTGAGCACGAGACCGGCTTGCTCGGGCCGACCTGGCGCGCCAGCCAGCGGGCGATCGCGGTTTTTGGACGATGCGCACCCTTCTCCGGCCAGGCACGCCGCACATGGCCGCCGAGGCGTGGAGCGCTCCCCCTGTCATGAATCGGTTTTGCAGTCGCGGATGGCGAGCTCGGCACGGCAGCGGCCGGAGCCGCGGCAATCGCGGCGAACGCAGCCGAAAGGATCATGGGGGCGATTAGACGGCGAGGGCGAGGCGGCATGGAAGTGTCCTTGCGTAGGGGGACGAGCTGGAGCATCATCGGACCACCCGCTCGCTGACTTGAGGCGTGGGTGGTCGTGGAGCACGCTTTAGGTGGACGCGAGGAGCGTCGATAGCCAGGGACGATGACTTCTTTGACTGGTCTCATCGTGCTGGTGGGATCGAGCTTGCTCTTGTGGCTGGCGCTCGTCGGTCTCGCCGTCACACGCAAGCTGCGACGCGATCGCCGAGAGCTGCGATCGGTCGAGCGCCGCGCGCGCTACGAGACGGCGCTTCGCAGTGGCGAGATAGCCACGATTGCCGCGATCTGCGACGACGTTCGCAGCGTTGCCGCACAGGTCGACCTTGCGGTATCGATCGATGCCGCGTATCCCATGCTCTCCGGCCCGCAGATCGGCGCGATCCGCAGCGCAACGGAGGCGTCCGCACTGTTCCCGAGCCTGACCGCGAAGCTCAAATCCCGCCGCCCGACCACGCGCGCCCGAGCCGCGCTGCTGCTCACCCGCCCCGGCATTCCAGCGGTCGTCGAGCAGATAGTCCCTCTGCTTGGCGACTCCGACCCCGATGTACGCCTGGTCGCCTGCTCCGGGCTCGCCCGCGCCGCCACCCCGCGTGCCGCGGAGCTGCTGATCTGGGCCCTGATGGCCCACCTGCTGCCGCCGGAGCGGATCATCGAGCGGCTCGGCGCGCCGTGGGCCGTGGAGACGATCGTCTCCACGCTGGAAGAGGGACCCTCCGCAGTTGCCGATGTCCTCGCCGGCGTCGAGCCCTGCGGTGACGAAGTGGAGCTCGATGCCAGTCTCGCGCGGGCATTGGGCCTTGCTCGCGATCCCCGCGCCGCGACCGCGCTCGCGGCACTGCTGGACGCGGACTCGACCGAGGTGAGGATCTCCGCCGCGCGCGCCCTCGGACTGGTCGGTGGAGCGGCCTGCGTGCCGGCGCTGATCGCTGCGCTCGCAGCGGAGGACTGGCCGGTTCGAGCCCAGGCCGCGAAGTCACTCGGTGTCCTGCGTGCCGCCGATGCCGTCGAACCGCTCGAGAGCTGCCTCTCCGATCGCGCCTGGTGGGTGCGGGCAAATGCGGCACGGGCCCTGCGCGAGCTCGGCGAGCCCGGAATCGAGGCGCTGCGGCGTACGCTCGAGCACGACGATCGCTATGCGGCTGACCGGGCGCGCGAGCAGCTCGCGCTGCACGCGGTGATCCAGGAGCACGTGATGGCATGACGGGCCTGCTCGAACAGATCCTGTACGGCTTCAACGTTCTCACTCTCGGCTACTTCGTCGTGCTGCAGCTGACCTTCACCGTGCTCGCGGTCGTCGGCTGGCGGGCGATCGAGGACTACGTCGAGCGTCGGCCGATGCGCGACTACCGGGCGGTCGCCGAGTCGGAGATGAGCATGCCGGTGTCGATTCTCGTGCCCGCTTACAACGAGGCGCCTTCGATCGTCGCGTCGCTGCGCTCGTTGCTCACGTCGCAGTTCGTCGAGTTCGAGGTCGTGGTGATCAACGATGGCTCGACGGACGGGACGATGGCGGCCCTGACCGACGCGTTCGGTCTCGTCAAGGTCGGCCGCGTCCCGCGCTCCAACATCCCGACGCAGCTGGTCCGCGGTGTGTACACGAGCCCGCTCGAGCCGCGCGTCGTCGTCATCGACAAGGTCAACGGCGGTAAGGCGGACGCGCTGAACGCCGGTATCAACCACGCGGTCTACCCGCTCTTCTGCGCGATCGACGCCGACACGATGCTCGACGCCGACGCCCTCTCGCGCCTTGTCTGGGAGTTCCAAGCCGCGCCGGAGACGGTCGCCGTCGGCGGGATCGTGCGCATCGTCAACGGATCGGAGTTCGAGGACGGTCGCCTTGCCAGGGTGCGCACGCCGCGAAACCTGCTTGCCAACCTGCAGATCATCGAGTACCTGCGTGCTTTCCTCGGCGGCCGCATCGGCTGGTCGAAGAGCGGCATGCTGCTGATCATCTCGGGCGCGTTCGGGCTCTTCCGGCGCGATGTCTGCGTCGAGGTCGGGGGCTATGACCCGACAACTGTCGGCGAGGACGCCGAGCTCGTGCTGCGGCTGCATCGCCACCAGCGCGAGCGCCAGAAACCCTGCCGGATCACGTTCTTCCCCGACCCGATCTGCTGGACCGAGTGTCCGGAGGATCTCGGCACGCTCGTGCGCCAGCGCGACCGCTGGCAGCGCGGCCTGATCGAGATGATCGGCCGCCACCGAGAGATGCTGCTGCGGCCACGCTACGGACGGATCGGCTGCGTTGCGATGCCGTACTTCATCGTCTTCGAGCTGTTTGGCCCGACGATCGAGTGCGCCGGCTACGCCCTGCTCGTGCTCTCGCTGGCTCTCGGGATCGTCTCGCTCCCGTTCGCGCTTGCATTCTTCGCCGTCTCGTTGACCTACAGCCTCGTCCTGAGCTTCCTCGTGATCCTGATGGAGGAGCGTGCCTTCCGTCGCTACCCGAGCTGGAGCGACCTGATTCGCCTCACCCTGTGTGCGGTGGTCGAGAACGTCGGCTACCGTCAGCTGCTTGCGGTAGTGAGAATGCGCTCTTGGTACACGCTTGCGAGTCGCAAGCAGCACTGGGGTGAGATGACGCGCAAGGGTTTTGGCCCATTGCTGCCCGGTGGGGTAGAGGCCATCGCCGCATCATGCCTCGACCCCACGGCCGATCCGGTCCTCGCGGGCGAAATGCCGGCAGGCTCGATACGCGTGGAATCGGCTAGTTCGCGCATGCAGCCGCCCGCTCGAAGCTGACGAGCCGACGAATCAGGGCGTTGTAGGCGGAATGAGCGGCATCGCCCCTTTCCTGCGCGAGGAGCAGATAGAGCTTGTGCTCGGGGAGGGGATCGGCGAAGACAGCTCCATGCCCAGCGACTAAGGGGGGCCGGTTTGCTGAGCGAGGGGGTCTTCGAGACGCCTGGTGGCCTTGACGCGTGCGTCAAATGCAGGCCAATTCACAACGTCTACAGAGCCGGTATATATGTCCAAATATCGGGTAAAAGCTAAGGCCTAAGCCGTCATCGGCACCAGACGTCATCGGCACCAGACTCGGGCAATCCAGACTTGGTGGACCATGGCTTTTGAACGAATCGGAGGCTTGCCAAACAGACCAACGCGTTCTCTGCGATGTGGAATCGCAGCCGCCGCCGTTGTCTTGGTTGCCTCAGTCTTCGGCGCTTCCTTCGCCTCCGCTTCCCCGCTGGAAGAGGCGACGCATGCGGTCCCGCTGGACGAAGCGGCAGATGCCGTTGAAACGGTCACCGCAGCTCCGATGCCGTCGCTGCCGGATGTGGCGCCACCGATGACTCCTTCGGCGCCAGTTGAGACTCCCGCTGTGCCTCGTGTTCCTGCCAGTCATCTCCCGGTCGAAGTGCCGACTGGGGCGACGCCAAAGTCCTCGCCGACGTCACACCCCGCGCCGACTTCGCTACGCAGTCTGACCACGGTCTCGAGTCCTGGCGCCGAGCTGCCTTCACTTCGCGAAGCAACTGGCCCCGCGAAGGAATCCGTGGGCATGGTTGCGAATACTTCGACGGAAGCAATGGCGCAGCGGGCAGCTGCCTCCGTTCGTAACGATGCCGGTGTGGGTTCGGATAGGCAAAGGGCCCGACCGTCGGTCGAATCGGCACGAGCCGCTCCTTTACCGCGTTGGCTCACTTATGTTTGGCCGGCGATCATGCTGGGGAACACCGGGACCTTGGGGGTACTTCTGGCTCGATGGGAAACCGGATCCTCGCTGCCATTGACTTTGCTCCCAGTGTCGGATTCTGTTCGGCTGCTCTCTCACCTCATGGGCATTACGGACGGCAGCGATGCTTCCACCCCCTCCAAGCAATCCGCCACGCCGATCGGCTCGCTGCCGGCCCCGCCCGTTGCTCCTCTGCCCGCCAGTGGCGGAATGAGCCTTTTCCTCACGATTATCACTTCACTATTAGCCCTAGTAGGCCTGATATCCCTGGCCAGACTCACGGTGGGAGAGGAATTTTTCTCCTTCTTGCGATGGCCGCACTGACGGGTATTCATTTGGCGACTCCAGAACCGACCCTTGATCGCGATCGGTGCACCGCGATCAGCTCGATGCGATTCCCCCATGGATCGGCCGTGTAGAAACGCCGTATAGGGGCTAGCTCGTCGTCCCAGGTGACAGGCGCTCCGTCTTGCGCCAAGCGCCTGGCCATGTCCTCCAGCCGGGAGGACTCGACGAGCAGCGCCGGATGAGCCTTCGATGCCGGGACAAACCTCTCCTCGACGCCGACGTGGATCTGCTGCTCGCCAGCTCCGAACCAGGCACCTCCACGGGCGGCTAGGGACGGGGGCTTCTCGATTTCCCTGAGGCCGAGCAACCCACCGAAGAACCGCCGCGCCTCGTCCTCGCAGTCCGGCGGGGCGGCGAGCTGGACGTGATCGATGCCGACGATGGTCACTCGGCGGTCACGCTGTTCCCGATGACGAGCGTCAACCCGCTCATTGACGGCGGCAACGACTACGGGATGACGAAGGCCGGGTTAGCCGCCGGTCATCGCCGCCTGGGCCTCGGCCAGCTTAGCCCGCACCGTGTCGGCTCCTTCTTTGAAGGCGAGCAACGGGCGTACCTCCCAGGTGACTAGCCCAAACAGTGGGTAATCCGCCATCAGGTCGAGGACCTCGCGGTGGGAATCGGCGTTCGAGACGCCGAAACCGCCACCCTCGACGAACCCGAAGACGCAGTCGAAAGTGCCATCGTTGACCTTTCCCTCAAGCCAGGTGATGGCCGCATCGAACTGCTCGGGCGTTGGAGGCATCGGACCCGGCGTTGCGCTGACGAAGTACTTCATCTCAGCTCCTCACGATTGGGGGGAATACCTACTTGCACTATCTCATCGGCCCCGCATTAGTCAAGTGCTACCGGGGTAAAGAGACGCAGGTCAAGCGCTTGCGTAGACGGCGCAGGCGAAACAACTGGCCGCTGCCTGGAGGGTCTACCTTTTGGTGGCATGCCCGGAGCCTCCGAACTTGACGAGTTCGAGTCGTTGGTCGTCGACGCAATCGATCGGCTGCCTGACGAATTCCAGGAGGTATTGGCGAACGTCGCGGTCGTCGTCTCCGACCTTGGAGCCGAGGTCAACGCATACGGTCAGTACTCCGGAGACGGCATTGCGCGCGAACGCTATGAGGACCGGATCGTCATCTATCGCGACACCCTGGAACGCGACTTCGGCCACGACCGGGACCTGCTCGCTCGCCAGGTCGAGCGGACCCTGCGGCACGAGCTTGCTCACCATCTCGGCTGGGATGAGCGAGGAGTGGGGGGCCTGGGCCTCTGACCGGGCGGACATCTGCGCAGCGAGGCGTTGCTCAGGCGGAGCTCAACCCCATGGACCGGGCGAGGTCCAGTAGCGGCCTCAGGCAGTTCTCCGCTCTATCAGCCGCACCGCACCGCCCACCTCGACCAGCTCGCCCAGGGGTCGGCAGAGCAGAACCGAGCCGTGGCCCTGGTGGATCGTGAGCGGCCGAGCGAGCCGATCGCAGAGCGCGATCGCGGCCGAACCGGTCGCCTCATCCTCGGCGATGCCGGCCTCGGGGACGAAGGAGCGGGCACGGATCGTCGCCGCTGCCTCGTCGATCCACGCCCAGGCATAGGTGTTGACGCTCTGCGCTGAGGCGTCCAGGGCGCGCACCGCAGCCGGCGAGCCCAGCTGGCGATAGTCGAAGGCGGGCGCCCACCCGGGCCGAGCGGCGATGTAGGTGGCGTCGTCGTGGCGCACCCTGACCTCCCCGGCCGGCGGTCGCAGCGCCTCCACCGGCGCCCCCTCTTTCGCCAGCAGCCAGGCGACGCCGACGCTGGGGTGGCCGGCGAAGGGAAGCTCGATCTGCGGCGTGTAAATGCGGATCCTGCCGGCGGCGCGATCGTCGACGAAGACGGTCTCGCTGAAGCCCAGCTGCGCCGCGACACCCTGGCGTTCCGACTCAGGGACCAGCTCGCCCTCAAGGAAGACCCCGAGCGGATTACCCCATTCGCCGTCCTCGTTGACGAAGACGCGGAGAACGTGCAGGGTCGGCACCTGGTGGAGCTTAGAACCTGTCTTTTGAGACAGGTTCTAAGGCCGATCGACTACCTTGGCGAATATTGACTTACCGCATGTCCGTCCCACCCCCTAGGAGAGGAGCAGTTGTGTCAGACCGAGGACCGCAGTGGAAAAAGGGGCGGCGCCTGCCGGCCCTGCTGGTAGCCCTGTCGATCGGGATCGCCGGTGTTGCCTGGGCAGGCTGTGGAGGTGGCAGCGACAACAGCACCAGCGAAGCTCTGGAACGGGTCGAAAAGGGCGTTGAAGAAGCGAAGCAGGGGCTCGAAAAGGGCAAGGAAGAAGTGAAGAAGGGCTTTGAAAAGGCCGAAAAGGAAGCGAAGCAGGGTGTGAATCAGGGCTCCCAGCAGGCCAAGAGCGGCGTCGAACAGGGCTCCCAGGAAGCGCAGAAGGGGATCGAACAAGCCAAGCGGGAAGCCCAGAAGGGGATCGAAAAGGGCAAGGAAGAAGCCCAGCGCGGAATCGAAGAAGCAGAAAAGTACACGCAGGAATAGCAAGACGCCTTTGCGCGGGCGCGGGCGCTCGGACAGCGCATCGCCAGGGACGACGGCTCCCGATGGCGATGCGCTGTCCGGAATCGCCCCGCTGTCTAGCGAACTACGCAGTCGCGGGTCAGCGTGGTGGTGATCTGCTTGCCACCGGCGAAGCTGAAGACCCCCCGGGTGAACGAAAAGATCGCACCCGGAAAGCCGGTTGGGGCTGCACACCGGGCGCTGAGGAAGCTGTAGTGCTTGCCCTGGTAGAGATAGCGACGATCGAAGACGAGCGAGACGTCGGTCACATAGCCTAGGTCGGAGGCAAGCCGCGGAATCTTGGTCGACAGCACGGTCCCGAATTTCCCCTTCTTCGGATGGTGAACCGTGAAGGTGAGCACGACGGTGACCTCGACTGGGTTTGAGCCGTTGATGTGGAGCAGGATCGCAGGCTGACCGTGCGCCACGCCGTTGAAAGCGAGCATCCGCCCGTGGACCGGAAACGGCTCGCGATTGGGGAACTCGACGTTGGCAGTGAATTTTCCATGTCCGACCAGCGCGCTCTGGCAACGGGCGAGTGCAACCTGGGAATCGGTCGACTCGAGCAGCGCGGGACGGCAGACCGGCAATCCTTTGGTCGTAATCCGGCCGTAGCGGTTCACCGCAAAGGAGATCCGTCGAAGCTGCGGTGGGCGGCTGCCATCGCTGGTTTTGATCGAGGTGCTGAGATTCACCGTGACCGGCACGTCACGATCGCGTGGCAGGGACCGCGGGGCGAAGCCCCCGCCGAACTTGATGAACAGGCCGTCGCCGCCGAAGATCTCGCCGCGCGCGACCGTGGCGCCTAAAAGCGCACTGGCGACGAGCACAGTTATGAGTGCGAAACGCTTCATCGGCCTCGAGGAAAGTCTATGCGGCCCTGTCGATTTGCCCGTGCAGGTTGGGTTAAGAAACTGGCCGAGTCTGGCTTGGTTGCGGGCTACTCGCCCATCGCCTTGATCACGAGGCGCTTGGGGCGACGACCGTCAAACTCGCAGTAGAAGACCTGCTGCCAGGGGCCGAGGTCGAGGCGGCCGTCGGTCACCGGCAGGATCGCTTGCTGGTGAACCAGCAGGTTCTTGAGATGGGCGTCGCCGTTGTCCTCGCCACCGCGGTGATGGCGGTAGTCGCCGCCCTCCGGCAACAGTTCCTCGGCGACCGTGTTCGACGCTGCCTTCCAGCTCGGCGGGGCGACTTTGTCGAGCCACTCGATGACGTCCTCGTGCAGGCCGGGCTCGTCGTCGTTGACCCAGACTCCCGCGGTGATGTGCATCGCCGAGACGAGCGCCATGCCCTCCGCTATCCCGGCCTCGTCGACAGCGGCCTGCACCTCCTCGGTGATGCGGATCAGCTCCCGCCGCTCGGCCGTCTCGAAGGTCATATACGCAGTGTGCGACTTCATCGGTCTCTCCTCTTGTCCGTCGGTCCGCCCGGGCGCGTCACCCTTTCGACCCCCTGGCGGACTTCTTCCACAGCCTCGCGGGTGGTGGCCAGGGCCTCCTCGGTGGCGGCGCTGACGCCCTCGCTGGGCTTGCCGCCGACGATGTCGCGGAAGGCGTTCTTGAAGCGCTCGGTATGGCGCTCGGGGGCGAAGCGCTCTTCCGCCAGGGCCTGCTTGGCCGGGCGCCGCTCGCCGTAGCGGCGACGAGCCCACGGAGAACCGGGCTTGCCGATCCGGACCGCGCCGTAGATCGCGATCGGAAAGATGAAGAAGCCGACCGTCCCGTGCAGGATCCGCTGCTTGGCAAAGCAGATTGCGACCAGACCGAAGACCAAGGCCGCGCCGAGGATGCTGGCGATCGTCTGCTCGAACGAGCTCGTGTCGAAGCTGAACGGGCTGAAGCCGAGCAGGATCAGCATCATCCCGGCCGCGGCGATCACGGTCGCGTCGATCGAGGCGCGGCCCTCCTCTGCCCAGTAGACGTCGTCAAGGTAGACCCAGAGCGCGAACTCGTCGATCGTCAGCCCGGCCCCGACGCCGAAGAAGAAGGCGCAGATCTCGGTCAGGGGGCTGTCGCCGAGCGCCGCCAGCCCGAGCGTACCGGCGAGCATCATCGTCACGATCCCGAAGACCAGGTGATGCAGGTGGACGCCGCTCTCGCTGACCACGCTCCCCGGCCACCAGGGCACGCGCGGGCTGCGCATCAGCCGCGTGCTCATGCGGATGAAGGCGAAGGAGAGGATGAAGCCGACAAGGACGAGGAAGAGCCCCTGTTTTTCGTCAGCGAGGATCTGGTCGTTCCAGAAGTCGCTGAGGATCGAAGCCGTGATCGTCACGAGGGTGGAGTCGAGTGTAGACGCGGGCCGGCGCCCTCCTTGTCGGCAATCAGATCCAGGGTCAGCAGCACGGCCGCGACCGCGTAGAAGGGCGTCAGCACGATGTTGGTTGCGGTGTCGGTCACCCAGCCTGCGACCAGCGAGTCGCCCAGCAGGGCGTGGGCGCCGGCGGTGGCGAGGTCGGTCAGCCCGTCGCTAACGACCTCGATCGGCACGAGCACGGCGAGCACCAGCCAGAAATGGCCGCGGACCAGCTTGACGCTGCGTGCCAGCGCGGCGCGGATGCCGCGATGTTCTATCTCCACGATCGGAGCGGCAAGACCCAGGTAGACGAAGAGGAGGACGCCGGGAACGAAGAACGCGATGAAGCCGACCGCGACGAGGACGCCGAAGATCAGGTCGACGGCGATCAGCGTTCCGTAGCGAACCGAGCCCGCCACTTCGCGCAAGCTGGGTTGCCGGCCATCGTGAGGGTGGGTCAGCGCGATCGCCACCGCGCCGGTGTAGAAGATCTCACCGAGCAGGCCGGTCATGACGAGCAGCAGCACGGCGAGCACGGCGCCGAAGATCTCCAGGCCGCTGTGGAGATCGAGCGAGGTCGCCTCGACGTGGACCGGGATCGCGTGGATCAGTCCCAACGGGACGAAGACAAAGCAGGCGAGCGGCAACAGGGTGCCGGCCCAGGCGAAGTAGGTACGCCAGATCCGCACATAGAGAGAGAACAAGGTCATGCAGCGATCGAGTCTGCTTCTGGCGTCGCCATGCGACGCTGAATGCAGCCTCGCTTCATCGCCGTCGTCCCGAGGGGCGGCGCCCCCGTGCCGCCAGCTTCGACTGTGACGACTGTGCGGCGGGCACCTTCTTCACATCGCGCAGGTCGGGGACGAGCAGTTCTTCGGCGCAGCGCCGGTGCCAGTGGTGGTGTTCGGTGCCGCCCAGTCGCAACACGTATTGGACGACGGTGTGCTCGCTGCCGATCGGGATGTCGCCGTGGCAGCCGGGACAGCGGTAGAGCTTCTGGCCGAAGCTGCGGATCAGCCAGACCTCGTTGCCTTCGTCGTCGTAACCGCGCAGACTCCAGCGCTTGCTGGGGGGCCCGGCGCCGTCGCTCATCGCCTCGAGAGCCAGGCGAAGCCGGCGGCCATCGCCACGTTGGCGAACCCGGCGAGGCGCAGGGCAGTCTTTGCGCCAGGCCGACTGAGCGCCGGCGACCCCGCCCAGAGGGCATCGGTTGCGATCTCGGTGCCGCGCAGCCAGGCCAGTGCCCACCAGTCGCGCTGCTCGCCCCGGTGCTCGGCGAGCGCGTGCGCAGCGGCGAAGGTGAGCCAGATCGGCCCGCAGCGCCGGAACAGGTGGGCGGCGTCGGGCGAGGGTTCGTCGTGACCCAGGACCCGCAGGGTTGCCTCCGGCGCGGCGATTGCTGCCGAGCCGAGGATCAGATCGAAGGCGATCATGTTGCGGTTGGTGAGGCGAAGCGCCTGCTCAACGGTCATTTCACTCACCATCCAACCAGATCGGAAGGGAAAGCATGCGCACCGGCGAAATGGACCGCCGTGACCAAGACCGCAACGAAATCCCCACAGCTCAAAAGCCTTTCCGAGTACATACAGGAGCGCTTCGACGAGTTTTCGCGCTCGCAGAAAGACGTCGCCCGCTACATCGTCGACCATCTCGACGAGGCAGCCTTCCTCACCGCCGAGGAGTTGGCCAGGAGAGCGAGCACCTCGTCATCGACGGTGGTGCGCTTCTCCCAGGCCCTCGGCTTCGAGGGCTACCCCGAGCTTCAGCAGGCGGCGATCGAGGAGTACCGCAGCGCGACGGTGGCCGGCAGCGGAGCCGGCGCCGGCGGCGCCGCGCTCTTCTCCTTCGACCACTCCGAGCTGGAGGGGTCGCTGAGCGCCGACTACTCGAACCTGGAGGAAACCGCGCGCAATCTCACTCGCGAGCAGGTCGAAGGCGCCGTCGCGGCGCTGGCCGAGGCGCAGCGCGTCGTTATCGTCGGCGTTGACCAGATGGCCTTTTTCGCCAGCTACCTGCGTCACATTCTCAGCCTGCTCGACATTCGCGCCGAAATCGTCGCCAGCACCGGCGGCGAGTCGCTGCAGCGACTCGGGCGGATTGACGAGGAAACGCTTGTCATCGTGCTCTCCTGCGGCCGCGCCCACCCGCTGCTGCTGCGGGCGATGAAGCTCGCTCTGCACCGGCGGGCGCGCACGCTGGCGATTTCCGACGCCTCGATGTCCGAGGTCGGCGAGCATGCCGAACAGACCCTCTACTTCTCCTCCAACAGTCCTTCGTTTGCTCGCTCAAACACCGCGCTGATGGCACTTGTTCAGGGACTGGCACATGGGCTCTACGCCCGCGACGAAGCGGCGCACAAAGACCGCATCCGCGCCTACAAACTCAAGTAGGGCACGTAGAACACAAGCTTGCGGCGCGGCGGGTCCTGTCACCAATCTGGGTCCCCTGCCGTGACAGGACCCGCGGGCCAGATGCGTCGGAGACGTAGTATTCGAGTCCATGGCTGAAAGAGCGACTTTCCGGGTCAAGACCGGTCTAGCTGAGATGTTGAAGGGCGGGGTGATCATGGACGTGGTCACGCCTGAGCAGGCACGGATCGCCGAGGAGGCGGGAGCGTGTGCCGTGATGGCGCTGGAGCGTGTCCCGGCCGATATCCGTCGTGACGGCGGCGTCGCCCGCATGTCGGATCCGGCGATGATCAAGGGGATCCAGGAGGCCGTGACGATCCCGGTGATGGCGAAGGCGAGGATCGGACACTTCGCCGAGGCCCAGGTCCTGCAGGCGCTCGAGGTTGACTACATCGACGAGTCCGAGGTGCTGACCCCGGCCGACGAGCGCCACCACATCGACAAGCTCGCCTTCGAGGTGCCCTTCGTCTGCGGCGCGACCAACCTCGGCGAGGCGCTGCGGCGGATCGGCGAGGGGGCGGCGATGATCCGCTCCAAGGGCGAGGCCGGTACCGGCAACGTGGTCGAGGCGGTCCGCCACATGCGCGAGATAGTCGCCGGGATCAAACGGCTCGCGCAGCTCGGGCCGGAGGAGCTCGCCGCTGCCGCCAAGGAGCACCAGGCGCCGCTCGAAGTCGTCCACGAGGTGGCCGCGCAGGGGCGCCTGCCGGTGCCGCTCTTCTGCGCCGGGGGAATCGCCACGCCGGCCGATGCAGCGCTGATGATGCAGCTCGGCGCCGAGGGCAACTTCGTCGGCTCGGGCATCTTCAAGAGCGCCGACCCGGAGCGTCGCGCGCGCGCGATCGTCGAGGCGACGACGCACTTCAACGACCCCGAGCGAGTAGCGGCGGCGTCGATCGGCCTCGGCGAGGCGATGCCGGGCCTGGAGATCTCCGATCTTGCTGCTGCCGACGCGCTCTTGCAAGACCGTGGCGCCTAGCACCTGGCCCGCGGGTCCTGTCACAGGGGGAGGAGGTATTAGCGGACTCACCCGTCCGAATACCCCCTCCCCCTGTGCCACCCGCGGGAGGAGGGCGGGCGGGCGATGTTGATCGGGGTTCTGGCTATTCAGGGGGGGTTCGAAGCGCATTTGGAGATGCTCCGTGGGCTTGGAGCTGAGGTGAGGGATGTCCGTATTCCCGCTGATCTGGAGGGGCTCGATGGGTTGGTGATTCCTGGGGGGGAGAGCACTACGATCGTCAAAGGGATCGAGTCGGCCGGCCTTGAGGGGGCGATCCGGGGGCATCACGAGGCGGGCAGGCCGGTTTTCGGCACCTGCGCCGGGATGATCGTCTGCGATCGGGAGCATCTCGGCCTGATCGACGTCAGCGCGCGGCGCAACGCCTTCGGCCGCCAGCTGCAGAGCTTCGAGGCCGATCTGGCGGTGGAGGGGATCGGCGAGGAGCCGCTGCGCGCAGTCTTCATCCGCGCGCCTTGGGTCGAGCGCTACGGTCCCGAAGTCGAGGTGCTCGCCGCCTACGGGGACCACCCGGTGGCGGTGCGCGAGGGTAGTGTCCTCGCCTGCGCGTTCCACCCGGAGCTGACCGACGATTCGAGGCTGCACGCGCTGTTCATGGCCATAACCACCAAGGCGCGGAACGACGCGCGAGAGAGGGCGGAGACTTGAGGGACCCGAGGGCGGAACGGCTGGCAAGGATCCTGGTCGGCTACTCGACCGAGGTGAAGGAGGGCGAGGTCGTCTCGATCGACGGCGAGAGCGCCGCTGCGCCGCTGCTCCTCGCGGTCTACGAGGAGGTGCTGAAGGCGGGCGGCAATCCGATCATGAACGTCTCCCTCGACGGTCAGCTTGCCGCCTTCTACAAGCACGCCGGCGACGCTCAGCTCGAGTGGATCTCACCGACCTCGGAATGGCTGCTCGACAACGTCGACGTCCGCATTGCGATCGGCGCCTCGACGAATACGCGCGAGCTTTCCGGGGTGCCGCCGCAGCGCCAATCGCGCCGCCAGATCGCCACCGGCGAGCTGCTCGGCAGGGCGATGGAGCGCAGCGCCAAGGGCGAGTTCCGCTGGTGCTACACGCTCTTCCCGACCAACGCTTATGCGTCGGAGGCGGAGATGAGCCTGGCCGACTACGAGGACTTCTACTACGGCGCCTGCCTCGCCGACGACGACGATCCGTTGACCGCCTGGCAGCGGGCCTCGGCCGAGACCGTGCGCCTGGCCGAGTGGATCGAGGGGCACGAGGAGGTGCGGGTCACGGCGCCCGGGACCGACATCGTCCTGGGAGTTGCGGGGCGCAAGTTCATCCCTTGCGACGGCCGCCACAACATGCCCGACGGCGAGTTCTTCACCGGGCCGATCGAGGATTCGGTCGAGGGCGAGGTCAGCTTCCATCTGCCCGCCACGATCGGCGGTCGCGAGGTCGCCGGCGTGAGGTTGCGCTTCGAGGCGGGGAAGGTCGTCGACGCGAGCGCCGAGCGGGGCGAGGAGTTCCTGATCGAGCTGCTCGACACCGACGCCGGCGCCCGCCGCCTCGGCGAGCTCGGGATCGGCACCAACTACGCGATCGACCGTGGCACCCGCGAGGTGCTGCTCGACGAGAAGCTCGGTGGCACCGTCCACATGGCGGTGGGCAAGAGCTACCCGGAGTCCGGCGGCGTCAACGAGTCCGCTGTGCACACCGACCTCGTTTGCGACCTGCGGCTCGGCGGCAAGCTGGAAGTCGACGGCACGGTGATGCAGGAAGACGGCCGCTTCGTGGTCTGATATGAGGCGATCCGCGTCGGGTCATTCCACCCAGACGCCCACCGCTCCTTTTTCTCCGACCGGCTCGCCATGGACGAGAATGGTGCTGCTCAAGGTGCCGTTTTTTGTCGCTTTGCCGGGGTTTTTGCAGGTGGGGATGCCTTTGTTGTGTTCTTCATAGGCGATCCCGGTGAGGTTCAGGCTGATTGTCACGCCGCGGTTAGGTCCGGCACCGACGTTGGCGTATGTGACTTTTTTCAGTTTTTCCTGAGAGCCGATGGTCACGGTGCAGCCGAAC
>DASUZP010000192.1:0-17584 GCA_036376775.1 Solirubrobacterales bacterium
CTTGTTCAGCTTCTCGACCACGTGGACCGGGATGCGGATCGTGCGCGCCTTGTCGGCCAGGGCGCGGGCGATCGCCTGGCGGATCCACCAGGTCGCGTAGGTGGAGAACTTGAAGCCCTTGCGGTAGTCGAACTTCTCCGCCGCGCGGACGAGGCCCAGCGTGCCCTCCTGGATCAGGTCGAGGAAGGGGAGGCCCTGGTTGCGGTAGTTCTTGGCGATCGAGACGACCAGGCGCAGATTGGACTCGACCATTTTCTGCTTAGCGTCGAGGTCGCCGCGCTCGATCCGTTTGGCCAGTTCGACCTCCTCCTGGGCGGTCAGCAGGCGGACTTTGCCGATGTCCTTGAGGAACAGCTGCAGGCTGTCCGTGGTCATGTCCGGTTTCAGGTCGATCGCGGCTTTGGCGCGGCGACGACCTTTGCGGCCGGTGTCGGCGGGCATCGCGTCGGCGGCCGCTTTCTGGGCCGGATCCATGTCCTCGACAAGCTCGATGCCCTGCTTCTCGATGTGGCCGTAGAGATCCTCGACGTCGGACTCGTCGAGATCGACCTCCGAGACCGCCGAGGCGATGTCGCCGAAGGTGAGCACGCCCAGCTGCTGGCCCCTATGGACCAGCCCTTTTACCTCCTCGAGCTCCTGAAGCTCTGCAACCAGCATCTATTCTGCACCCGTCTTTCTGCGTCAAAAAAGCGGACCGGAGAGGCGGTCCGCGAAGTAGGAATAGGGCCTCGCACGTCTGAAAGGCCTCAAACGTCTGTTCGCATGATAGGCGCTTCAGTTTTTGAAGTCAAGACTGTCTGTGTCCAAGCTCACGGCAAATCCACGTCCCTGGCTGCGCGCCTTTTGGCAGCGCGCCTACCGCGAGAACGTCACCGGGCTCTCGGCGATGGTCGCCTACAACCTGATGCTCGCCGTCTTCCCCTTCGCCCTGCTGGTGCTCTTCGTCTTCGGCCAGGTGCTGAAGATCAAGGGGGTGGAGACGGGTGTGCTGGACGACCTGCAACGGCTCTTCCCCAACGCCGAGCAGGCGACCCTGACCGACGCCCTGGAAAGGATCGAGGACAACTCGACCACGATCGGGATCGCGGCCTTCTTCGGCTCGCTCTGGATCGGCGCCTCCTTCTGGGGGGCGATGGACACCGCCTTCGGCCGCATCTACCACGTCGAGACCCGCGGCTGGGTCGAGCAGAAGCGCTTCTCCTTCACGATGCTGGGGGTGGTGCTGCTGCTGATCGCGGCGAGCATCCTCTTGCCGACGATCGAGGCGACGCTGGTCTCGAGCACCGACCGGCTGCCGCTCGGCCTCTCCGACATCAAGGCGATCGACACGGCGCTGCTGCTGGCGCTCGCGGTGCTGATCGTCTTCGCGATCTGCTGCGTGATCTACTGGGCGGTCCCCAAAGGGCACATGCCCTGGCGCGACGTCTGGCCCGGGGCGGCCTTCGTCACCGTCGCCGCCGGCATTGCCAACTGGGCCTTTCCCTTCTACCTGGCCAACGTCTCCAGCCTCTCGCGCTTCGGCTCGACCCTGGGCTTTGTCCTGATCGCCCTGCTCTGGTTCTACCTGCTCAGCCTGGCGTTGCTGGTCGGCGCGACGATCAACTCCCTGCGCCACGAGCTGCACGACACGGGAGAGCTTCCCTATACGTAGAGAGGGCCGGGACTGAGCCCGGCCCTCTCTCGATCGGAGTACGACAAATCGCCGCTAGTAAACGCTTTCCTGCAGGGCGATCTGGATGTCGAGTTCCTGCACGGCTTCGTTGGTTCCCGCAGCTGCGGGGAGGCCGGACTGTTCGTTGACGAAGCCATTGAGGCTGATCGGGATGAACCCGAACAGTTTCAATACGCAACCGCTGGCACCCGGCACGGAGAATGCGTTGTCCACGTAGGTGCCGTTTTTGAAGCTGACGATCCCGCCTGCTTCGCTGAACGTTCCTTCTTTTCCTTCGATCGGTTTGTTCGGCGGAGGTGGATTGGTTTTACCGGTCGTGTTGTTGAGCACGATCGGGGTGGCGACCGAGCCGATGTAACAGGTGTTGCCGAGCACACCGGACGGGGTGGTCAGGTGGACTTTGATCGGCAACGTCACCGACGAGAACGTGAAGTTACTCGGGA
Source organism: Solirubrobacterales bacterium (assembly GCA_036376775.1). GTDB lineage: Bacteria > Actinomycetota > Thermoleophilia > Solirubrobacterales > 70-9 > VRUE01. Next base: position 2,116 of record DASUZP010000192.1, read on the forward strand.
CGCCGGCGAGTTCGGTCGTTCCATAGAGCGTCAGTGCTTCGCTGCCAAAGAATTCAAGCAGCCAGGTGAGGCCGGTGAGGCCAAGCACTCCACCGGGAACTTTCTGCGGCGTTTTGCTCAGGCCACCTTCGGAGTTGGCGGTGAATTCACCAAACGCTTCATTGGTGCCGCCGGTGAGGACCAGTGGATTTTCGATCGGCACGTTCTTTTTGCCGAACTGGAGATGGCCGCCCTTGACGTCCGAACGGACGCAGAACGCCATCACTTTTTCTTCTGGTCGGGGGCAGCCCCTGAACTGCGTGAAGCCGGGCTGCGGTTCTTCTTTCGCTTGCGCTATCGGTGCAAACAGAGCCACCGCCAGCAGCGCCGCGCCGACCAAGGTCAGCAGGCGTACAAGCGTCTTGGACTGGATCATGCATCCTCCCATAAACATAGTAGTTCCTGATCTTTTAGGAAGATCAGATTCGATCCATCTTCTCTGATCGAGCAGTCCACGTCAAGGGTCGGTAACAGGATTTAACCGTGGGGGTCGCCGATCGAGGCGCCGAACAACGCCCGGTGGAGGCCGTCCGACAGAGCGCGAGCGAGGCGGCGATCGCCGCCCAGTTCGAGGTCGGCGGCATCGCACTCGATCAAGGCGCTGAGCCACGCCGCAGGGGGCCCGAGTGCCCAGGCGGTCGGGTGCTGCTCGGGGTCGGTCGAGTAGGAACCGATCTCCCCGTTGTCGACCTGGACCGTGATGCCGGCAGCCCGACTCCCCTTTCCGCTGGGAATCTCCGCTGCGATCCAACAGGTGCCGGACAACCCCTGCGGCAGCCGCACCAGCGGAACGGCGAGCAGGAAGATCGCCTCGACGTCGAGGCGGCCGACGGGCGCGGTGGTGTGCGGTCGGTGGCGGCGCTCCCAACGGGCGGCGGCGGCGAGCGGCGCCACGGCCTCGCGGAGCTGGTCGGTCACCGCGTACGGAGTGCTGCGTCCGTTGCCCGACCTTGCCTCGATCTGGCCGGCGAGCCGCATCGCGGCGAGCCTGCGCTCGAGCGATGGATAGCTGAGCGAGCCGATGATGCGATCCAGCTCGGTCAGCGAAAGAGGACCGGAGGCGAGGACGCGCAGCATCGTCGTCGACCAGCCGTCGGCCAGGGTGGCGATCGCCGCGCTGCCGGCGCTGCTGTTGAGGAGCAGGGGCCCGTGCGGCGCTCGCTCGAGCCAGCGCTCCAGGGCGTCGACGACGAAGAGCAGATCGCGGCCGGAGGCGGTCAGGTCGTATTCGAGCACGCCCGGAAAGCGGTTGCGGCGGTGCTTTTCGATCGTCCCCATTGCCGCCAGGCGTTTCAGCTGCGAGCGCAGCGTGGTCTGGGCGGGAGCGCCGGTCTCTCGGCGCAGGTCGGCCTGAGACCTGGCCCCCTCGGAGAGCGCCCTGAGGATGAGTCCGCTGAGCGGAGAGGCAAGCAGGACCAGGGTCTGCGCCCCGGAGCGCACCCTGTTCCCGCTCCCGTTGACCGTGTTTCCAGTCAAGCGAAAGCATTATGACATTAATCAGTTTTCCCTGGGAACTAATGAGGTGCTGCGGGACTCTCGCCCTGGCGCTCGGCGACGTCTCGCGCGAAAAGACCCCCGTGAAAGGCGTCGAGCAGGGCCCGTACGAGGTCGCTGTCGCCGCTCAGCTTGAGGCCACTTGTGTCGGCGTCGACGATCGCCGAGAACCAGGTTTCCACCGTGCCCGAGGCCCAGGCATCGGGCTCGCGCTGGGGGTAGACGGCGTCGAATTCCACTTTGCCGCTCTGCGCCTCGATTACGCCGAGGAAGCGGCGGCGCCTATTCCCGTCCGGGATCCTGACCGCGAGCTGGCAGATGCCGGATACCTGCATCGGCAGTTCGAATAACGGCCCGGCGATCGTCAGCGCCGAGTCGATGTCGCGGCGGGCGATCGGGTCGGCGCCCGCCTGTTTGTTGCGCTCCTCCCAGCGCGCGGCGACGGCCAGCGGGGCGATGCCGTGTCTGACCCAGGCGCTGATTGTGTAGGGCGTGCCACCGCCGTTACGGGTTTTCGCCTCGATCTGTTCGGTCAGCCGCATCGTCTCGAGCCGGCGCTCGAGGGTGGGGTAGCTGACGGTGGTGAGTCGTCTATCCAGCTCGGTCAGCGAGAGCGGCTCGCTGGCGAGGGGGTCGAGGATCCTCGCCAGCCAGCCGTCGACGAGGCCTTTGATCGCGGCTCTCGCCGGGTCGCTGCCCAGCTCGAGCGGCCCCTGTGGCGTCAGGGTCAGCCAGCGCTGCAGGCTTGCAGCCACCACGAGCAGTTCCCTGCCGGCCTCCGTCAGCTCGTATTCGAGGGTGCCCGGGAACGAGTCGCGCCTGCGCTTGACTATCGCGTCCGCTGCGTCCAGTGTGCGCAGGTGGCTGCGCAGCGTGCTCTGCGCCGGCGACCCAGCGTCGCGGCGCAGGTCGATCTGCGCTCTAGGGCCTTCGGCCAGCGAGCGTAGGATCAGAAAGATCCTGGGCGCACCAAGCAGTGTGAGGGTCTGGCTACCGACCCGCATTCGCTCCCCAGTCGGATCACGGCGATTGCCATCGTCATCTTGAGTATGACACTTGTTGGTGTTATTTAAAAACACACCGAGGTACGTTGAAAGGCGGGCCAGGGCGGTTTGCGTGCCCGCTGCTCAGGCGATCGGGACGCCGAACAGGGTCCGGTGCAGGGCGTCGAGCAGGGCGCTTGGCAGCCACCGGTCGCCGCCCGTCCGTACCCGCTTCGCGTCCGGCTCGATCACCGTGTCGAGCCAGTCGCCGACGGATGCGGCGGCCCAGGCGTCGGCCCCCTTGTCGAGGCCCGGCGTGCAGGAGACGATGTATCCCTCTTCGACCTTGACCGTGACCCCGGTCAGCCGCGAGTGCTCGACCTCTTCCAGATTCAGTCCCAGCCAGCAGCTGCCGGAAAGCTCTATCGGTAGCTCGACCAGCGCCAGGCTGAGGCGGAAGCCGGCTTCGACGTCGAGCGGGTCGATCGGCGACATGTTCTCCATCGGCTTGCGCAGCTCGACCCGGGCCGCGGCGATCAGCGGCGCGATGCCGCTCCGCAGCCAGTCGGTAGCTGCGTAGATCGGTTCGCCGCCGGCGTCGCTGAGGGCCTCGACCTGCCCGACGCTCTGCATCGCCGCAAGCTGGCGTCGCAGCGCCCGGCGGCCGAGGCCGTCGATCGCCTGGTCGAGCTCGCGCAGCGTCATCGGTTCGCGGGCGAGCATGTGCACGATGGTCGCCGACCAGCCCTCGACCAGTGCCGCGACGGCCCTTTCCGCCTCCTTGCTGTCGAAGGGCAGCGGGCCGCGCGGGCAGTTCTGCAACCAGCGCTCGACCACGAAGGCGACGAAGAGCGCCTCGCGCCCCTCCGGGCTGACCTCGTAGTGGCCGCCTTCCATCACCAGCGGGCGCTCCAGCACCGTGCGCAGGATCTTGCGGTTGAGCGGGTCGGTCGCCATCAGCAGGACATGAGCGCCTGCTCTCCCCTTGCTTGAGCTGAACTCGCCTCCAATCACGCAATTGGGATTGTGCCATGTGGCGGTCTTTTTTGGGAATTGGTTAAGTCGCGAGCACGATCTGCGCTCAATAATCGGTAGTAGCAGCGTCCAGGCCGGAGGTCGTCGGGGTCTTTGCGCTCAAGCAAGCCGGTCCGCGGTCGATCAGGAGTCGTAATGACTCTTGCCTGGATCGGCTCCCGCCTGCGCCTCCTCATCCGCAGCGAGCAGGGCATGGCGCTGCCCGTGGCGCTGCTGGCGACGGTGGCCAGCCTGTCGCTGGCCGGCGCGGCGGTCATGTCCTCGATCGACGTCCAGTCGAGCTCAAAGCGCGACAACGGCTCCAAGAGCGCGATCGCGGCCGCCGACGCCGGCGCGAACGTGGCGATGCAGCGGCTCAGTCGCTACGGGGATTCGCTCAGCAGCTCAAAACCCTGCCTGAAGGTCAACGCCGGCGGCCAGCTCGAAGCGAGTACGGCGCCGGCCTCCGAACCGGAATGGTGCGAAGAGATCGAAGGCCAGGTCGGCGGGGCCGGCTACGGCTACCGGGTCAGCGCGCTCGGCAGCAGCTGCGCGGGGCACGACATCTGCATCGTCTCGACCGGCACGGCGGACGACGTCAGCCGCCGGGTTCTGCTCAGCCTCGACGAAGACGGCCTCGGCTTCGAAGAATGGTCGCAGAAAAAAACCGAAGAAGAACTCGCCCGGGCCAAACAGAAAGAAAGCAACGCGAAAGAAATCAAAGAACTCGAAGAACGGCTGAAAAAAACCGAAGAAGAAGCGAGCAGCGGCGGTGGCATCGCGGGCCTCGTCGGCAGGGAAGAAATCACGATCAGCGGCAGCGCCACGATCGGGCTCGGCGTCGCCACCAACGGCAACCTGGTCACCTCCGGCAGCGTCGACATCTGCGGCGACATCCAGACCGGGATCGGCAAAACCTGGATCGCCTCGGGCCACAAATCGCAGTGCCAGGGCCACAAACTCACCCAGGGCACGATCGAAGTCCCCTCCGTGAGCAGCTTCATCCCCTCCGACATCGCCACCCACAACTCCAACGCCCGCCTGACCAAGTGCAGCAACGGCCTGCCGGCCGAATGCCAGAAAGACACCTACAACGGCAGCTGGAACGGCACCATCCCGTTCGAACCGAAAGCCCGCAGCATCAACCTCTCCGGCAGCAAAACGCTGACCGTCGGCGGCGGCGACTACTGGATCTGCTCGATCACGCTCAGCGGCAGCCAGGAACTGATCATGGCCGACGGCGCGCACACCCGCTTCTTCTTCGATACGCCGGAGCACTGCGGCAGCTCGAACCAGATCGCCATCAGCGGCAACAGCAAGATCGTCTCGACCGGCTACAAGGGCAAATCGGGGCAGTTCGCCGTCCCCGGCTTCTACCTGCTCGGCTCCACCACCAAAACCAGCCAGATCGCGATCTCGGGCACCTCCTCGGGCAACGAGTTCATCGTCTACGGGCCGAACTCCACGATCGCGATCAGCGGTAACGCGAGCAAAGGGATCGTGGTCGGCAAGCGGGTGACGATCAGCGGCAGCGTCAAACTCGAACAGGACGAAGGCTTCGAAATCCCGCCGGAACTGAACCCGGGCAGCGTCAGCGAAGGCGCGGTCGAAACGGTCAAAGAAGAAAAACTGAAAAAAGAAGAAGAAATCAAAAAAATGGAAGACGAATGGGCCGTGAATGACGCGGGCTCGGCGACGGTCGGCGGCCGCACCTTCCACGCCCAGTCCTATGTCGAGTGCAGCGGCGGCGCGACCCCGCCCGGCACCGAACCCGACGCCAGCTGCTGAGCGGCGCGGCACCCCGGCGCCGGATCGTCCGCCGCCCAGGATTCAAGCTCGCGGCCCTTGCTGTCGAGCTAGATAGGCGGACGTATGAGAGACGCGCTCAACAACAACCCGCTGGCGCAGATCGCGGTGATCGGGGTGCTGCTGGTCGGGGTCGCCGTCTTCGCCATGTCCTCCGGTGGTGGCGGCGGCGAAGAGGGCGGCGAAGCGGCCGCGCCCAGCACGACCTCGGTCAGCACCACGGCGACGGCGCCCGCTGCTGCCGCGCCGCCCGCCGACCTGACGGCGACGCTCTCCGCCGTCAGTCAGGCCGCCGCCGAGGCGCCGCCCCTGCCCCGGCCGGTGCTCCGCGCCTGGAAGGCGAACCGGACGCTGGTCCTGCTCTTCGTCCGCGACGGTGGCATCGACGACCGCCTGGTCAAGACCGCCACCGACGGCCTCGCCGGCTTCCGCGACGCCGCGGTCTTCGTCGTCCCCGCGGCGCAGATCTCCCGCTATGCGGCGATCACCGAGGGCGTCGGGGTCGACCGCGTGCCGGCCCTGGTCGTGGTCACGCCCAGGCACTTGAAGCAGACCGTGCCGACCGCCTCGGTCAGCTACGGCTTCCAGAGTCCTGAGAGCGTCGCCCAGGCAGTGATCGACGCCGGCTACCGGGGTCCCACGGTCGACTACCACCCGTGAGCTGACATGGACTCGCGGGAATTTCCCAGCCACCTGCGACCGGTCCCCGACTCCGGCGACTCGACCGCGCCGGTGCTGGACCCCACGGCCGGCGGCACGCCGGGTCTGACCCCGCCCCGGATGCGCGGCCGTTCCAGCGGTTTCGTCACCGACGTCCTCGTCGATCTCGGCTTCGCCTCCGACGACGTCGCCCGCCAGGCGATCGAGGCCGCCCGCACCGCCGGCCGCCCGCCGGAGCGGCTGCTGATCGAGCAGGGCGCGATCACCGCCGATCACCTCTCCCGCGCCGTCGCCGAGCGCTACGGCCTCGACCACATCGACCTCTCCACCTACCAGGTGGATATGGCCGCCGCGAACCTGATCTCGGTCAACACGGCGCGCCGCTACCGGGCGCTGCCGGTCGGCTTCGTCGACAAGGAGACGCTGCTGGTGGCGATGGCCGACCCGACCAACGTGCTCGCCGTCGACGACATCCAGATCGCGACGGCGCTCGACTGCCGCGTCGCCGTCGCCGCCGAGGAGGACATCGAGGCGTTGATCGGCCGGCTCAACACGCTGCAGAGCGCCGTCAGCGAGGCCGTCACCGAGGGCGAGGCCGAGGCCGAGGGCGAACTGGCCGAAGTCGCCGACATGGAAGTCAGCGCCGAGGACGCGCCGGTGATCAAGCTCGTCTACAGCATCCTCGGCCAGGCGGTGGGGGAGGGGGCCTCCGATGTCCACTTCGAGCCCGGCGAGGGGGAGATGCGGGTCCGCTTCCGCATCGACGGCGTGCTGCGCGAGGCGGCCCACGTGCCGAAGCGGATGGTCAACGCCGTCGTCTCGCGGGTGAAGATCATGAGCGACCTCAACATCGCCGAGAAGCGGGTGCCCCAGGACGGCCGGGTCAGCGTCACGGTCGAGGAGCGCCGCGTCGACCTGCGCGTCACCACGCTGCCGACCCAGCGCGGCGAGGGCGCGACGATCCGCATCCTCGACAAGGAGAACGCGCAGCGCACGCTCGACGAGCTCGGCATGGACGGGACCGCGCGCGAGCGCTTCGAGGCGTCCTTCCACCAGGCCTACGGCGCGGTCCTCGTCACCGGCCCGACCGGCTCGGGCAAGTCGACGACCCTCTACGCGGCGCTGCAGGAGATCAACGACGTCGAGCGCAACATCATCACGATCGAGGACCCGGTCGAGTACCGGCTGATTGGGATCAACCAGATCAACGTCAACCGCAAGGCGGGGCTCGACTTCGCCACCGGCCTGCGCTCGATCCTGCGTGCCGACCCCGACATCGTCATGGTCGGCGAGATCCGCGATGGCGAGACCGCGCGGATCGCGATCGAGGCGGCGCTGACCGGCCACATGATGCTGACCACGCTGCACACCAACGACGCGCCGGGGGCGGTCACCCGCCTGACCAAGATGGGGATCGAGGCCTTCCTGATCGCCTCCGCGGTCGACTGCGTCGTCGCCCAGCGGCTCGCCCGCAAGCTCTGCAGCCATTGCAAGCGGCGCACGATCGTGCCGCCGCAGGCCCTGGCCGAAGTCGAGATCCGGGTCGGCGGCGAGGTCGAGGGCTACGAACCGGTCGGCTGCTCGCGCTGCAATCAGAGCGGCTACCGCGGCCGTGTCGGGATCTTCTCGGTGATGCGGATGAGCGACCGGATCAAGGAAATGGCGGTGGCCCAGGCCTCGGAGGCCGACATCGCCGCCGCGGCCCGCGAAGAGGGAATGCTCACCCTGCGCGAGGACGGCATCGGCAAGATTCGCGCCGGCCTGACCAGCCTCGAGGAGGTAATCCGTGTCACCACCTGACGCCGTCTCTCCGCCCTCCCTCGCCAAGATGGACGCTTGTAGCCCCTATGAGGGACACAAGGTTCCATTTTGCGCCGGGAGGTACCACCCGCGCTTCAGGAATCGGGCCCGGAGGCCGATCTAGGCGCTATGGCCGTCGACTTCTCAGAGGTCCTGCGCACCATGGTCGAGACCCGCGCCTCCGACGTGCACATCACGCCGGGGGTGCCGCCGTCGATGCGCGACAAGGGCAAGATCGTCCACATGGAGGGCTTCGACGTGCTCTCCGGCCAGGAGACGCGCGAGATCGTCTACAGCATCCTCAACGACGACCAGCGCAAACGCTTCGAGACCGGCAAACAGCTCGACTTCGCCTACGCGATCCCCGGCGTCGCCCGCTTCCGCGTCAACTGCTTCTTCCAGCGCGGCTCGATCAGCGCCGCCTTTCGCCTCGTCCCGCAGGACATCCCCTCGCTGGACTCGCTCAAGGTGCCGCAGGTGCTGCGCGAGCTCTGCGCCAAACCGCGCGGCTTCGTCCTCGTCACCGGCCCGACCGGCTCGGGCAAGAGCACGACCCTGGCGGCGATGATCGACGTGATCAACGAAGAGAACCAGGACCACATCCTCACGATCGAGGACCCGATCGAGTTCCTGCACCAGCACAAACGCTCGATCGTCAACCAGCGCGAGGTCGGCGCCGACGCGCCCGACTTCGCCCTCGGCCTGCGCGCCGCCCTGCGCGAGGACCCCGACGTGATCCTGGTCGGCGAGATGCGCGACCTGGTGACGATCTCCACCGCGCTGACCGCGGCCGAGACCGGCCACCTCGTTTTCGCCACCCTGCACACCCAGTCGACCGCGCAGACGGTCGACCGGATCATCGACGTCTTCCCGCCCCAGCAGCAGGGGCAGGTGCGGACCCAGCTCTCGATCGCCCTGCAGGGGATCGTCACCCAGCAGCTGCTGCCGACCGCCGACGGCATGGGCCGCGTCGTCGCCACCGAGGTGCTGGTGCCGACCCCGGCGATCCGCAACCTGATCCGCGAGGGCAAGACGCACCAGATCTACGCCGCCGTGCAGACCTCCGGCGCGGTCGGCATGCAGACGATGGACGCCGACCTGGCGCGCTTGGTCCGCGCTGGGACGATCAGCCGCTCGCTGGCCGAGCAGCGCGCCTCCGTCCCCGAGGAGCTCAAAAGGCTGCTCGGCGGGGCGCCGGTCCAGCCGCCCGACTACGCCCCGGTGGGTTAGCCGATGGCGGGCGCGAGCACCTTTGCCTTCCGCGCGATGGACCTAGCCGGGGCGGCCAGCACGGGCGAGGTCGAGGCCGAGTCCAAGGCGCAGGTCACCGAGCAGCTGCGCCAGCGCGGCCTGATCGTCCTCGACGTCAGCGAGAAGAGCGAGCCGTTCAAAATCGAGCAGCTCTGGCAGACCTGGAAGGGCATCGACATGCGCGAGCTCTCGGTCTTCTCGCGCCAGTTCGCGACCCTGGTCTCCTCGGGGATGCCGATGCTGCGCACCCTGCACACGCTCGAGGAGCAGACGCAGGACGAACGGATCAAGGCGGCGATCGCCGGCGTGCGCGCCGACATCGAGGCCGGCAGCACGCTCGAGCAGGCGATGGGCCGCCACCCGGAAGTCTTCGACCGCCTCTACCGGGCGATGGTCCGCTCGGGCGAGGAATCGGGCCGGCTCGAGGACGCGCTGGACCGCATCGCCTTCCAGGTGGAGAAAGCCGATTCGCTGCGGCGTCAGGTCAAATCGGCGCTGATGTATCCGGCGCTGATCTTCGGCTTCGCGATGGTCGTCCTGGTCGGCGTCGTCGCCTTCGTCATCCCCGTCTTCGTCGGCATCTTCGAACAGATCGCCGAAGAAAACCCCGGCGAAAAGGCGGAACTGCCGCTGCCGACGCAGATCTGCGTCGGCGCCTCGGAAGCGATCACCGGCTACTGGTTCATCCTGATCCCGGGGATCGTCATCGGCTTCGTCCTCTTCTTCCGCTGGAAACGGACCGAAACCGGCAAAGAGATGTGGGATCGCTTCGTCCTGCGCCTGCCGGCGAAAATCGGCGACGTGATCCAGAAGGTGGCGCTGGCCCGCTGGTCGCGCACCTTCTCGGGCTCGGTCTCGGCCGGTGTGCCGATGCTGCAGGCGATCAAACTGACCGGCGAGACCGCCGGCAACATCGTCCTCGAGCAGGCGATGGAGGACGTCTACGACTCGGTCAAGCGCGGCGGCTCCCTGGCCGGTCCGATCGAGCGCAACGCGATCTTCCCGCCGATGGTCGGCCACATGGTCGCGGTCGGCGAGGAAACCGGTCAGCTCGAACACATGCTGACCAAGATCGCCGACTTCTACGAGGACGAGGTCGACGCCAAGGTGAAAGCCCTGACCTCGCTGATCGAGCCGATCATGATCGTCTTCGTCGGCGGCGTGGTCGGCTTCATCGTGATCGCTATGTACCTGCCGATCTTCGCCCTGTACGACAAGATCCGCTGAGCCGGGGCGAGGCCAACCTTAAAAAGGCTCGCAAGCTTTGAAACTTTAAGCTGCTAACCTTTAAAAGGTCCGAGATTTCCGAAAGGATGGAGCGGTAGTGAGCTCGCCGACGCGTTGGTCTTTGATCGAGCCGCTCGGGCACCGTGAGCGCAGGCTGTGGAAGCCGAACCCGGGTGCCATGGGTGGGCGGGTAGCACGCCGCGGCGGCTCCTACGAAGTGTTCGTTCCGGCCGAGATTGCCGAGCGCCGTTTTGCGCTTGACGAAGACGTGGTGGCGACCGTCGCTTCGGCGACCACGGCTCTGGCGCGCCTCAACTCGGCCGAACCGCGGCTGACCTCCCTCAATGCCCTTGCAAGTGCGCTGCTGCGCTCGGAGAGCACCGCATCGTCGAGGCTCGAGGGCCTGTCGATCTCACAGAAGCGCCTGGCCCGTGCCGCGTTCGAAGATTCGGACAGGCGGGGGAAGGACAGCACCGCGGCCGAGATCCTGGGCAACGTGAAGGCGATGAGGCAGGCGGTTGCGCTGGGGGTCTCCGGCAAGGAGGTCTCGATCGATGACATATGTGACATCCATCGCACGCTCTTGCGCTTCTCGGTGGACCGGAAGATCGCCGGCGAAATCCGCACGCAACAGAATTGGATCGGCGCCAACCCCTTCAGCCCGGTTGGAGCGGTTTATGTGCCTCCTCCTCCGGAGCACGTGCACCGACTGCTTGACGATCTCTGCCGTTTCATCGCGCGCGACGACATCGCGCCCATCGTCCAGGCGGCAATCGCCCATGCCCAGTTCGAGAACATCCACCCGTTTGCCGATGGCAACGGGCGTGTCGGGAGAGCGCTGATTCACACGGTTCTGCGCCGCGGTGGAGAAGCGCTCAACTACGTCCCGCCGATCAGCCTCGTCCTGGGGGCCACCCAGCAGTCCTACGCTGCCGGATTTGGCGAATTCAGCGGCGGCGATGTGAGCGGTTGGTGCGATCTCTTCGCTGCGGCGACCGAGCGGGCAACCAGGGAAGCAGAGAGGATGGCGTCGAAGATCGACAATCGGCAAGTGCAGTGGCTGGAGCGATTGGGAAATCCCCGCAGAGATGCGGTGGTCCACCAGCTGATCGCAAATCTCCCCGGCCAGCCGGTGATCGACGTTGCGGCAGGGTGCAGGTTGACGGGCAAGTCCTACGTGACGGTGAACAATGGCCTCCTGCAGATGGAAGAGGCCGGAATCGTCCGCAGGCTCAACGAGAAAAAGTGGGGTCGCGTGTGGGAGTGCGACGAGCTGCTCGACCTGGTCGAAGAGTTCGAGGAAAGCGTCACCAGCGCCTACTGACGGCGAGGCCTGTCCGGTTTACGGGTTATCCCAGGCGGGCCGGGAGTGGTTGACCACAGAGCCTGAGTTTTGTCCCGATGAAGCCCAAATTTCGAGGATTTAGGGATTTGGGAGTCGGTCGATTAGGGACCTGTGATGAATCTGCCAGTGCCTCGGTGCAAAAGGCAAACCCGCTGCGAGGCGGGGGCGCAAAGCCGTCGGAACTCCCTCAGGGGAGTCGGCCGGGCTACCACCGGGGTCGACAGACACCACGTGGCTGCAAGCGACGGGGCTCTGGCGCAAACGATTAGGACCATAGGAGGTCACTAATGTTTCTCCAGAATCTCCGGGCCAAGATCGGCGCCCGGCTCAACGGCGACAGCGAGGCCGGCTTCACGCTGATCGAGCTTCTCGTCGTCATGCTCATCCTCGGAATCCTGGCCGCGATCGCGCTGCCGGCGTTCTTCAACCAGAAGGAAAAGGCCGGCGACGCCAAGGCCAAGGAGCTCGCGCACACCACGCAAGTCGCGGTGGAGACCTGCGCGAGCGACCACGGTAACGACTACTCGGAATGCGGCACGGTCGCCAACCTGGCGGACCTGCAGACGATCGAGCCGACGATCCCGGACGAAGGCGTGACCGTCACGTTCCCGGCCGGAACGACGTACGAGGTAACCGCCACCGCGTCGGGCGGTGAAGAAACCGAATTCACCATCACGCGTGAGGAAGGCGGTGCCCTCACCTTCACCTGCTCGAATCCGGGTATGGGTGGTTGTACCGATGACGGTGCCGGCAACGGCGTCTGGGGCGAATAACCCCTCGCCTCGGCCTAGCCAGGCGTGAACCGAATTGCCGAGGGGCGGGCCTTTTGTGCCCGCCCCTCGCGCGTTCGGCCAAGCGTCCAGGGTGGGACTAAGCGAATGGCCCATACAAGCCGATAGGGCAACGATGCCGGCGAAGCAGATACACCGCGCGATCCCCGTCGCGCTGATCGCGTTTTGCGCCGTCGCGCTCGGCGCGTCCTCGGCGCTTGCCGCCGACGCCCGCTACGAGGGCGCTTCGGCCGACGGGAAAGTGGCTTTCTTCAGCACCACCGAACAGCTCGTCTCCGGCGACACCGACACCAGGACGGACGTCTACGTCCGTCACTTCGACGCAGGAGTCGGCGAAGGCGGCGCCTTCGTCACCCGGATCGTCTCGCTCGGGCCGACCGGCGGCAACAACGCCTCCAACGCAACCTTCGACGGCGCCTCGACCGACGGGCAGCGCGTCTTCTTCTCGACCAGGGAGCGGCTGACGGCCGGCGACACCGACAACTTCAGCGACGTCTACATGCGCGACCTCAAAGCCAAGGCGACGACCCTGGTCTCGGGCGGCGCCAACGGTCCCTTCGACGCCAACTTCGTCGGCATGTCCGGCGACGGCGGCCGCGTCTTCTTCTCGACCAGGGAGAAGCTCAGCGGCGACGACAGCGACGATTCCTTCGACGTCTACGTCCGCGCCATCGGAGCACCGGGTTTGATCGAGCGGGTCTCCCAGGGCGCCACCGCCTGCGCGCCGGCCTGCGGCAACGGCGCCGCCGACGCCAGCTTCCTCGGCGCCTCGAGCGACGGCACCGAGGTCGCCTTCGGCAGCAGCGAGCCGCTGACCGGCCTGCCCAGCGCCGTCCAGCGGATCTACCTGCGCGACATCGGCGAACCGTCGAGCGAGACGACGCGGCTCGTCTCGCCCTCCGGTACCTGCCCGGAAGGGAAAACGGCCAAAGACTGCGAGCCGAGCTTCGGCGGGATCTCGGTCGACGGGTCGCACGTCTTCTTCGAGACCAGCGCCCAGGTCACCGGCGACGACACCGACAAAGCCCAGGACGTCTACGCCTGGTCCGGCGGCTCGGTCACCCGCGCCTCGACCGGACCCGACGGCGGCAACGTCGAAGCCAACGCAAACGCGCTCTTCTCCGGCAGCTCGCCCGACGGCAGCGCCGTCTACTTCGAGACCGGCGAGCAGCTCGACCCGGTGGCCGACACCGATGCGTCCCAGGACATATACGGGCGCGACCTGGGGGCCGGCGAAACGACGCTCGTCTCCCGGGGCGAAGCCGCCTGCCAGCCGGGCTGCGGCAACGGCGGCTTCAACGCCACCGTGGTCCGCCGGGACAACGTGCCGAACGGCGTGACCGTCGACGGCGCCGACACCCGCGTCCTCTTCTCGACCAAGGAGAAACTGACGAGCGACGACACCGACGCATCCTTCGACATCTACGCGCGTGAGCTGCCGGCGGGGCAGACGGTCCGGGTCAGCCGCGGCGCCGCGGCTTGCGAGCCCGGCTGCGGCAACGGCGCCCCCGACGCCAGCTTCACCGCTTCCTCCAGCGACGGCTTGCGCGCCTTCTTCGTCACCGACGAGAGCCTCGACGGCGAAGACCTCGACAGCGGCGCGAAGGACATCTACGAACGCAATCTGGAAACCGCGACGACGACGCGGATCTCACGGGGCGACGGCAGCATCTGCGCCTCGCCTCCCTGCGACAACGGCTCCAAGGACGCGCAGTTGCACGGCATCTCCGCCGACGGCACGGTCGCCTTCTTCGTCAGCGAGGAACGCCTCACCGCCGATGCCGACGTCAGCAACGACGACAAGGTCTACTCGCGCTCGGGAACGACCACCCGGCTGATCTCGGCCGGCAACCCTGCGGGGCTGCAGCTCGGGCCGCCGGCGCCGATCCTGGCCGGCACCACGCCCGAATCGCCGGCCGCGTCGACCTCGCCCAAGGTCTTCGGCAGCGCCGAAGCCGAATCGTTCATCAAGCTCTACGAGACCGACGACTGCTCCGGCGAACCGGTCGCCACCGGCGACGCCGCGACCCTGGCCGAACCGGGGATCGGCGTCGCCGTCGAAAGCGGCGTGACGACGAGGTTCCGCGCAACCGCCGAAGCGGACGGGTTCGTCTCGCCCTGCTCGAACGAGGTCTCCTACCGGCAACGCGGCGAAGAATCGCTCCACAGCGGCGCGGGCGGTTCCTCCCCGGTGGTGGACCACGGGCTGGGAGCGCTGCCCGAACCGGTGCTCCACCGCGAGGATGCGATCCAGGTGCCGCAGACCCGGATCACCTTCGGCCCCGCCTTCAAGACCCGCGTGCGGCGACCGGTCTTCCGCTTCACCGATGCGACCGGGCAGGTGGGAACGAGCTTCATCTGTGAGCTCGATCGCCATCGCTGGCATCCCTGCAGCTCGCCGACGCAGCTGCGGAAGCTAGCTCCCGGCGAGCACGTCTTCCGCGTGAAGGGCGTCAACGTCGACGGCGTCTGGGAGGCGAAGCCGACCAGGCGGGTCTTCAAGCTGGTGCGCCCGGCCGGAGAGCGCAAGCACTCGCGCCAGAGCAGGCGGGGGCGGCGATGAGGCGGCTGCGAGCCCGGCTTGGGAACGGGGACCGCGAGGCCGGCCTGACCCTGGTCGAGCTGCTGGTCGCCGCGTCGATGAGCGTGGTCCTGGTCGGCGCCGCCGGCGCGATGCTGATCAGCGCGGTGCGCGACCAGCCGAAGCTGAGCAAGAAGGCCCAGGACATCTCGACCGCGCGCTACGTGCTGGAGCGGATGACGCGCGAAATCCGCAACGGCATCGCCGTCATCCCAGGCGCGACCGGCTCGGGGGCGACCGGTTCCAGGGTCGAATTCGAAACCCTGCTGCGCCGCGCCAAATGCGGTGGCGCGGTCCAGACCAACGCAGCCATCGGGGCGATTCCCTGCCTCGTCACCTATAGCTGCACGACCACCGCCTGCACCCGGACCGAGACCGCCCCCGGGGCGTCCGCCGCCACCGCCACGCCGCAGGTCCTCATCGATGGCCTCGACAGCAACAAAGTCTTCAACTACGAACCGAGCCGCGAAGACCCGAG
>DASUZP010000193.1:0-6345 GCA_036376775.1 Solirubrobacterales bacterium
AAGGCGAGCTTCGTCTTCGCCCGGTCGCTGTCGCCGCGTGCTCGTTCTTCTCCTCCTCCGCAACCCACAGCAACCACCATCGGCAGCAGAAAGACGATGAAGGCGCGCGGCAGCAGACCTTGAGCCGGTTGCGCGGCAGGCCCTCCGTTCCACCGCCAGCCTCCCGGTCGCGATTTCACTCCAAAAAAATAGCGCAAAACTGCGCGGCGGCCGAGGCGCGGAGGACGCGACTCGCCCGCCGGGACGGCGGGTGTTCCGAGTCAGGCAGCGACCGGCTCGCGTCTCTTGCGCGACGTCCGCTTCGGCTTCGCCGGCTCGACCAACTCAGCGAGGAAGCGGCCCGTATGGGAGGCGGCGACCGTCGCGACCTCCTCCGGCGTGCCGGTGGCGACCACCTCTCCCCCCTCTTCGCCCCCTTCAGGCCCGAGGTCGACGAGGTGGTCGGCGGTCTTGATCACGTCGAGGTTGTGCTCGATCACGACCACGGTGTTGCCGGCGTCGACGAGGCGGCCGAGCACGTCGAGCAGGCGCTGCACGTCGGCGAAGTGCAGGCCGGTGGTCGGCTCGTCGAGGATGTAGAGGGTGTCGCCGGTGGCGACTTTGGAGAGCTCGGTGGCCAGCTTCACCCGCTGGGCCTCGCCGCCGGAGAGCGTCGTCGCCGCCTGGCCGAGGCGGATGTAGTCGAGGCCGACGTCGTGCAGGGTGCGCAGGCGGCGGGCGATCTTGGGCACGTTCTCGAAGAAGACAACCGCCTCCTCGACCGACATCTCGAGCACGTCGGCGATGCTCTTGCCCTTGAAGCGGACCTCGAGCGTCTCACGGTTGTAGCGCCTGCCGTGACACTGCTCGCAGGGCACGTAGACGTCGGGCAGGAAATGCATCTCGATCTTGATCTGGCCGTCGCCGCGGCAGACCTCGCAGCGCCCGCCTTTGACGTTGAAGCTGAACCGCCCCGGCTTGTAGCCGCGCGCCCGTGCCTCCTGGGTCTGGGTGAAGAGTTGGCGGATGTGGTCGAAGACGCCGGTGTAGGTGGCGGGGTTGGAGCGCGGCGTGCGGCCGATCGGCGACTGGTCGATGTTGATGATCTTGTCGATCTGGCTGAGGCCGTCGATGCCGTCGTGGGCGCCGGGGCGCAGCTTCGCCTGGTGCAGGCGGTTGGCGACCGCGTGGTGCAGGGTCTCGTTGACCAGGGTCGACTTACCCGAGCCGGAGACGCCGGTGACGCAGCAGAAGACAGCGAGCGGGATCGCGACGTCGATTCCCTTCAGGTTGTGTTCGCGGGCGCCGCGCACGAGCAGCGCCCCGCGCGGCTCGCGCCGCTCGGCCGGCACCTCGATCTCGCGCTTGCCGGAGAGGTACTGGCCGGTCAGCGAGGCCGGGTCCTTGGCGACCTGGGCCGGCGTACCGGCGGCGATCACGTGGCCGCCGTGTTCGCCGGCGCCGGGGCCGAGGTCGACGAGATGGTCCGCGGCCCGCATCGTCCCCTCGTCGTGCTCGACCACGATCACCGTGTTGCCGAGGTCGCGTAGACGGTCGAGCGTGCCGATCAGCTTCTCGTTGTCGCGCTGGTGCAGGCCGATCGAGGGCTCGTCGAGCACGTACATCACGCCGACCAGGCTGGAGCCGATCTGCGTCGCCAGGCGGATCCGTTGCGCCTCGCCGCCCGAGAGCGAGCGCGCCGAACGGGCCAGCGAGAGGTAGCCGATGCCGACGTTCTCGAGGAAGGCGAGTCGTTCGGAGATCTCGCGCACGATCAGCCGTGCGATCGCCCGCTCGGTCTCGGTCAGCTCCAACGCCTGGATCCAGGCGCTCGCCGCACGGGCCGAGAGGTCGGTGTAGTCGGCGATGCTGAACCCGCCGACCTTGACCGCGAGGCTCTCCGGCCGCAGCCGCGCGCCTGAGCAGTCGGGGCAGGGCTGCTCGGCCATGTAACTCTCGATCCGCTCCCGGTTGGTCTCCGAGTCGGTCTCCTCGTAACGGCGCTGAAGCTGGTTGACGATCCCCTCGAAGCGGACTTTGTAGGAGCGGCGGCGACCGAAGCGGTTGGTGTAGGTGACCTGATGGCGCTCGCCATCGGTGCCGTAGAGGAAGACCTCCCGCTCCGCTTTCTTCAGCTTCGACCAGGGCTTGTCGGCGTCCACCCCATAGTCGTCCGCCACCGCCCCGATCAGCCGCCGCCAGTAGGCGGTGACACCGCGGTTCCATGGCTGCAGCGCGCCCTCGGCCAGCGAGAGGGTCGGGTCGGGGACGACCAGCTCCGGGTCGATCACACGCTGGAAGCCGAGCCCGTGGCAGCGCTCGCAGGCGCCGTGCGGCGAGTTGAAGGAGAAGATCCGCGGCTCCAGCTCGGGGATCGAGGTGCCGCAGTTGAGGCAGGCGAACTGCTCGCTGAAGAGCAACGTCTCGGCATCGGCATCGACCATCTCGACTTCGACCAGGCCGGCGGCGAGACCCGCGGCCGCCTCGACCGACTCGGAGAGGCGGCGGCGCAGGTCGGTCTTCATCACCAGCCGGTCGACGACGACCGAGACGTCGTGTTTGTACTTCTTGTCGAGCACGATCTCCTCGTCGAGGCGGAGCAGCTCGCCGTTGACCTTCACCCGCGAGTAGCCCTCGAGCCGCATCTGGTCGAGCAATTTCCCGTACTCGCCTTTGCGCCCGCGCACGACCGGCGCCATGACCATGAATTTGGTCCCCTCCTCGAGGGTCATCAGGCGGTCGACGATCTGCTCCTGGGTCTGGCCGGCGATCTCCTCGCCGCAGGTGGGGCAGTGGGGAGTGCCGATCCGCGCCCAGAGCAGGCGCAGGTAGTCGTAGATCTCGGTAACGGTGCCCACCGTCGAGCGCGGATTGCGCGAGGTCGTCTTCTGGTCGATCGAGATCGCCGGCGAGAGTCCCTCGATCGAGTCGACGTCGGGCTTCTCCATCAGGCCGAGGAACTGGCGCGCGTAGGCGGAGAGCGACTCGACGTAGCGCCGCTGGCCCTCGGCATAGATCGTGTCGAAGGCGAGACTCGACTTGCCCGAGCCCGAAAGCCCGGTGATCACGATCAGCGCGTCGCGGGGCAGCTCGACGTCGATGTCCTTCAGGTTGTGCTCGCGCGCACCCGAAATGACGATTCGCTCAGAGGCAGCCACTGTCGGTCGAGTCTACCCAGACGAACAGATGTTCCCCCATCCAACCCTGCTCGCTCAGCGGCCGATCGACTGCTGGTACAGCGTGAAGCCGATGCCGGAGCAGACTGCGGCGATGATCCAGAAGCGCAGCATGATCTTCGTCTCCGACCAGGCCATCATCTCGAAGTGGTGATGCAGCGGCGCCATCAGCAGGACGCGGCGACGGAAGGCCTTGAAGGAGAAGACCTGGACCGCGACCGAGAGCGCCTCGATCACGAAGATGCCGCCGATGATGATCAGCAGGACCTCGGTCTGGGTCATCACGGCAAGGGCGCCGATCGCGCCGCCGAGGCCGAGCGAGCCGGTGTCCCCCATAAATATGGACGCCGGGAAGGCGTTGAACCAGAGGAAGCCGACACAGGCGCCGACCAGGCAGGCGGAGAGCAGCGCCAGGTTCTGCTGCTCGTTGGTGACGAAGCAGATCGCCGTGTAGGCGAGCAGGACGATCGCGCACGAGCCCGCAGCCAGACCGTCTAGGCCGTCGGTGAGGTTGACCCCGTTGGAGGTGCCGGCGATGACGAGGAAGACGAGGACGAAGTAGAGGACCGGGCCGAGGTCGAGGCTGGCGTCGCCGATGCGGAAGAAGAGGGTCGGCTCGAGGCCCACCTCGTGGCGGGCCACCCACCAGAGGACGAGCGCCAGCAGCAGCTGCCCGACCAGCTTCCAGCGCGCCGAGAGGCCGAGCGAGCGGCGTTTGACGATCTTGGTGAAGTCGTCGGCGAAGCCGAGGGCGGCGCAGCCGAGGGCGACCCCGAAGACGGCGAGGCTCTGGGCGTCGCGATCGGAGAGGACCAGGTAGGGAACGCAAATCGCGGCGAAGACGATCAATCCACCCATCGTCGGCGTGCCGGCCTTGGCGTGGTGCTCCTGCGGCCCGTCCTCGCGGATGTGCTGGCCGAACTCCTTCACCCGCAGGTACTCGATGAACTTGGGGCCGAGGAAGATGCAGATCAGCATCGCCGCCATGCCGGCGATCAGGACCTCGCCCATGATTAAGCGCGGCCTCCTCTGCTCCCGTGGGGGTCAGGAGAATCGGATTGCGACCGAACCCCACTCCCGCGTCCCGGAGCCGCTTCCTGGAGCAAGTCGGCGACGGTCTCGAGCCCCGCCGAACGCGACCCCTTGACCAGGATGGTGTCCCCCGGTTCGAGCTGTGCGGCGAGCAACTCGGCGGCCTCGGCCGGATCCCCGACGAGCTCGTCGGGGCCGTACTCGCGTGCCGGCTCTCCCACCCCGATCAGCAGATCAACGCCCTCGGCACGGGCGTGGTCGCCTACCTCGCGGTGGTAGGCGGCGGCGTCGGGCCCCAGCTCCGCCATCTCCCCGAGCACCGCGATGCGGCGCGTCGCCTCGGTTGAGGCGAGGTGATCCAGCGCCGCGCGCATCGACACCGGGTTGGCGTTGTAGCAGTCGTTCACCAGGACGATCCCGTCTCCAAGCTCCAGGCGCTCGCCCCGGAAGCGGGAGAAGCCTATGTTCGCAGCGCGGTCGGCCATCTCCTCGAGCGAGGCGCCGAGCGCGACGCCGGCGCCGACGGCGGCGAGGGCATTGGTCAAGTTGTGGCGCTCGGCAAAGGGAAAGCGGAAGCGCGCCCGGCCGGCAGGGGTGACAACCAGGGCATCGATGACACCGTCGACAACCTCCAGCTCGGCGACGTCGATGTCCCCGCCGGGGCCGAAGCGCAGCAGGCTCGGCGCAGCGCCGAGATGAGGCTCGAGCTCACCGGCCTCGACCGGGACGACCGCCGTACCCTCGGCGGGCAGCGCGGCGAGGATCTCCGCCTTCGCCGCCGCCACCGCCGCGACCGAACCGAGCAGCTCGACATGGACCGGGCCGACGTTGGTGATCACAGCCACCCGCGGCTCGGCGATCGCCGCCAGCTCGGCGATCTGACCGGGTCCGCGCATCGCCATCTCCAGCACCAGCAGCTCGGTCTCGGCAGGCGCCTCGAGGACGGTCAGCGGCAGGCCGATCTCGGTGTTGAGGTTCTCGCGATTGGCGTGCACCCGGCCCGGCAGGAGCGCGCGCGCAATGTCCTTGACCGAGGTCTTGCCGACCGAGCCGGTGATGCCGACGACGGGTGCACTCAGCTCGCGCCGCCAAGTGCGCGCAAGCGCCTGCAGGGCCGCAAGCGGATCGGCCACCGCAAATATCCAGGCCCTGCCGTCGAGACTGCAACTGGCGTCGCTATCCGACGCCGATTGCAGTCTCGACCAAGCGGGGGTGGTTATGGCGCCCCAGGCTCCTGCGGCGATGGCCGCCGGCGCGAACTTGGCGCCGTCGACCCGCTTGCCGCGCAGGCCGAAGAAGAGGTCGCCCTCCGTCACCTCGCTGGAGTCGATCACGCCGCGTCGCGGAGCGCCGGGCCCGCCACGGGCGACGATCTCCGCCCCGATCGCCGCTGCGATCTGCTCGGGAGTGAGGTTCATCGCGACCTCGCGGCCGGCGGCTGCCCTTCGCTCAGCAGCCGGCGCAGCTCCTCGCGCGCCACCTCGCGATCGTCGAAGGGGGTCTTGCGTCCCCGCTCGAATTCCTGGCCCTGCTCATGGCCCTTGCCGGCAATCACCACCGTGTCGCCTGCCCGGGCGCAGGCAAGCGCCTGGGCGATCGCGGTTCGGCGGTCGACCTCGGCCTCGACCCCGCCGCGATCCTCGATCCCGGCGAGGATCTCGGCGACGATCGCCTCGGGATCCTCGGAGCGCGGGTTGTCGGAGGTGACGATCGTCAGATCGGACAGCGCGGCGCCGGCGCGGCCCATCAGCGGCCGCTTGCCGCGGTCGCGGTCGCCACCCGCGCCGAAGACCGAGATCACCCGCCCGCCGGTAAGCCGCCGGGCGGCCTGCAGCACGTTCTCAAGCGAGTCCGGCGTGTGGGCGTAGTCGACGAGGACCGAGAACGGCTGCCCCTCGTCGACCGGCTCGAAGCGCCCGGGCGGTGGCGCCGCCTGCGCCAGCCCGGAGGCAGCCGCCTCCGGCTCGACCCCGAGCGCCAGCGCAGCCGCAAACGCCGCCAGCGCATTGGCCACGTTGAAGTCGCCGGGCAGCCGGGTTTTCACCCGCCACTCCCCGCCGATGGGCCGAATCCGGTCGATATGCGACCGCTTTCGGCCCGTCGGCCCTGGGACGACAGTGAACTCCGCACCGCGGGGGCCGAGGCCGACATCGCTTGC
>DASUZP010000194.1:0-18817 GCA_036376775.1 Solirubrobacterales bacterium
GCGGCGCAGCGCCAGCAGCGCCTTGGAAAAGGCGTCCTGGGTGACGTCCTCGGAGCGACTGCCGACGATCGACGCCGCATAGCGCCCCAGTGGCCGCCCGTAACGGCGGACGATCTCCTCGAAGGCGGCCTCGTAGCCCTCGCGCACCAGCGTCACCAGCCGCCGGTCCGGCTGCGTGCGCAGGGCTGGGCCTAGGAAGAGGCGGGAGGCGAGTGCCGGGTCAGCCAACGTACGCCTGCCTCTGGCGAGCGAAAACCAAACTGGCCGCGGACGCAGGGAGGCCGAATGCATTCCTGCATTTGGCCGACCGAGGACAAAGGCCAGTGCAGGTTTGCAGCCGCCAGGGCAGGATGAACGTTGGTTGACCCGGCACTGGTCCCTCTGCTGGCGGTGGCATCTGCGGCGTGATCTCCTTCGACTTACTGATATGACAGCACGGCGGTTCAACCGTCCCGGACCTCTGTTCGATGCAACCCGAGCGCCAAGCGAAAATCACGCCCCTGCGGGATCGTCCCGGTGGATAAGAGCCTGGCAGTGCTCCTCACCGCCGTCGCCGGCGGGCTGATCGCCTTGCAGGCGCCGATCAACGCCGGCCTCGGCAGGGCGACGGGCAGTCTGCCTGCGGCGCTGGTGTCCTTCGGCATCGGCACGATCGCCCTCGCTGCGATCGTCGTCCTCAGCGGCCGAGCCGGAGGGCTCGACTCGACCTTCGACGTCAGCTGGTACTACCTGCTCGGCGGTCTGCTCGGGGCGATCTACGTCACCAACGCGCTGATCGCGGTTTCGGTTGTCGGCGCGGGCGGGGTAGCCGCGGCGACGATCGCCGGCCAGCTGACCGCCTCGGTGGCGATCGACCGGCTAGGCCTTTTCGGCCTCGACCAGGTCCCGCTCAGCCCCGAGCGGGCGATCGGCGTCGCCCTGCTGATGGTGGGCACCGTTCTCGTGGTCCGCTGAGGGCGCCGGTGGCGCGATCCGCAGGTAGTGCTCGAAGGACCAGTCGACGAAGCGCTTGCTGCCGAGCAGGCGGATCATCGGCCCGAGCAGGCGCGGCGGTATCCGTGGCACGAGACGCTGCACGCGCAGCATCCAGCGGAACTTCCACTCGTGGGAGTCGTGGAACTCGGCGTAGCGCGCAGCCGCGCGGTCGCGGTCCTGGCTGCCCTCGTGGACCGCGCGCAACTCGCGTCCCAGGGCGATGCCGAAGTAGAGCGCGGTCCTGATCCCCTCGGCGGTCAGCGGCAGGCAGTGTCCGGCCGAGTCGCCGACGAAGAAGACACCGCCCTCGGTGGCGCGGCGCAGCTTGTGGGGGATCCAGTTGCCCTGGTAGCGGACACGCTCGCTGCCGAGGTCTTCGGCCAGCAGCTCGGTCGTCTCGCGCACGTGGAAGCGCGGGTCGAAGGAACCGACGCCGATCCGCAGCTCGTCGCGGGCGGGGAAGGACCAGCCGTAGCCGGCGGGCACGTAGCGGCGGTCGATCCAGACCTCGAGGTCCTCGCTGCTGCCTCCGGGGTGCACCTCGAGCCCGCGTGAGAGCGGTGCGTCGGGGGGCTGGAAGCCGTCGCCGGAGGCGAGCATGCGGCGCCAGCCGAGCGCGTCGACGACGAGCGGGGCGGAGAGGACGCCGCGGTCGGTATCGACAGCGATCGTGCCGTCGCCATTGGCCGCAGCGCGCCCGTTCACCTTTGCCGTCTCGAAGCGGGCGTCGCACTGGCTCCAGAGAAGTTCGCACAGCTCGCGGTAGTCGAAGGTCGAGAAGGTCCAGGGAAGCTCGTAGCGCCGGTTGCCGTGGGGGGTGTGGATCAGCAGCGAGCCGAAGCGCTGGCGCTCGGCTCCCATCAGCCCCATCGTCCGCAGCCACTCGGTCGGGATACCGCAGGCCGAGGTCTGTCGCTCGCCGATCTCGTAGCGATCGACGATCAGCACATCGGCGCCGCAGCCGGCCAGCTCCCGGGCGACCGCCAGACCGGCGAAGCTGGCGCCGCAGATCAGCACGTCATGGCCGCCGGAGAGGGGCCCGCGTTCGTCGCCGCGTTTGGTCGCACGGATCGGCACGACGTGGAGCGTACTTACTCTGGCATTATGGGCCGCTGTGTCCGTGACCGATACGACCTTTACCCCTGCGCCGACCGGTTCCCCTGTAGAGGGATCCAACGGCCTGCTCGTCGAAATCGACGGCAAGATCGTGCCGAACTACGCGGCGACGATGGTCTCCTTTGACGAGGGCGATGTCGTCAAGGGCAGCGTCGTGCGGATCGACAAGGACGAGGTCCTGGTCGACATCGGCTACAAGTCGGAGGGGGTCATCCCCTCGACCGAGCTTTCGATCCGCAAGTCGGTCGACCCGGCCGACGAGGTTGAGCTGGGCGAGGAGATCGACGCTCTGGTCCTGACCAAAGAGGACGCCGAGGGCCGTCTCGTCCTCTCCAAGAAGCGCGCCCGCTTCGAGAAGGCATGGCGCCGCATCGAGGCCGCCGCCGAGTCTGGCGAACCGGTTGAAGGCAGCGTGATCGAGGTCGTCAAGGGCGGGCTCATCCTCGACCTCGGCGTGCGCGGTTTCCTGCCGGCCTCGCTGGTCGACATCCGCCGCGTCCACAACCTCGACGAGTTCCTGGGTCAGAAACTCGAGTGCAAAGTGATCGAGCTCAACCGCAGCCGCAACAACGTCGTGCTCTCGCGGCGCGCGGTGCTCGAGGAAGAGCGCAAGGAGGTCCGCGAGCAGATCCTCGGCCGGCTCGAGCCGGGTCAGGTGGTCGAGGGCAAGATCTCCAACATCGTCGACTTCGGCGCCTTTGTCGACCTCGACGGGATCGACGGCCTGATCCACATCTCCGAGCTTTCCTGGAGTCACGTCAACCATCCCTCCGAGGTCGTCTCGATCGGCGACACGGTGCGGATCAAAGTGCTCGACATCGATCGCGACCGCCAGCGCATCTCGCTCGGCCTCAAGCAGACCCAGGAGGACCCGTGGCAGCGGGTGATCAGCACCCACCGCTCCGGCGACGTGTTGGAGGGGACGGTCACCAAGGTGGTCGCCTTCGGCGCCTTCGTCGAGATCCTGCCCGGGGTCGAGGGTCTGGTCCACATCTCCGAGCTCGCCGACCATCATGTCGAGAGCCCTACCGAGGTGGTCGAGCCGAACTCGACACTGAACGTGAAGATTCTCGAGATCGATGAGGAGCGGCGGCGGCTTTCGCTCAGTATCAAGCGGGTTGAGGGGCAGAACATGCCTATGGGGGACCTCGGACAGCAGATCGAAGCGGCTGAGGGTTCGGAGGACGTTTCGGACGAGGACTCTCAGGCTGCGGGTCCTGTCGCGGCAGAGGACTCCTCGTCCTCGCAAGCTGCGGGCGAGGAGCCCACCGCCACGCCACCCGCAGCAGACGCCGCTGAGGAGGACGCTCCGGAGCCTGAGGCCGTAGCCGAGGAGCCTGTGGCCGAGGTCGCGCCTGAGCAGCCTGAAGCTGGGGAGTCCGAGGCCGAGGTGGAGGAGCCTGCTGCCGAGATCGCCTCTGAGCAGCCAGATGAGGAGGCTGAGGTCGCCGCTGAGGAGCCTGCTGTTGAGGTCACTTCTGAGCAGCCAGAGGCTGAGGAGCCCGAGGCTGAGGCGGCTCCAGAGGCTGAGGAGTCGGACTCGCCCGAGTCCTGAGCTGGGCTGTGGCCCGGCCGCTGACGATCGGGCTTACTGGGGGGATTGCGGCTGGGAAGTCGGAGGCCCTCGCTGCCTTTGAGCGGCTGGGGGCAGCGACGATATCCAGCGATGCGGTTGTGCACGAGCTGCTCGAGACCGAGCCGCTGTTGCCGCTCTTGGTCGAGCGCTGGGGGAGGAAGGTCGCTCCGGGTGGGCGGGTGGACCGCGACCGGATCGGCTCGATCGTCTTCGCCGATTCCGATGAGCTGAAGTGGCTGGAGGGCCAGATCCATCCCCTTGTCGGCGAACGGATCGGGACCTGGCTGACAGCTCTGAGCGAAGACGCGGACGTGGCGGTGGTCGAGGTGCCGCTGCTCTTCGAGTCGGGCATGGAGAAGGCCTTCGACACGACCGTCGCCGTGATCGCCACCGACGACGTCCGCCGCGAGCGGGCCGCCGGACGCGGTCACGCTCTGGTCGACGAGCGCGAGGCGCGCCAGCTGGCGCAGGACGAGAAGGCGACCCGCGCCGAGCATGTGGTCGAGAACGACGGCAGCGTCGCCGATCTCGAGCGAGAGTTGTCCGCCCTTGTCGAGAAGCTCCTTGGATGAAGAGGAAGGCGAGGCGGCGGCGGCGCCTGCTCGTCGCGGGCGCGGCGGTCGTCGCCGGCGTCGCCGTGGGCCTGGCGCTGGGGGTCTTCGGCAAGTTCGACGACGTCATTCAGGAGCTGACGCTGCCGCTGCGCCACGAGGACATCATCCGCCAGCAGTCAAGGGAAAAGAATGTCGACGCCGCGCTGATCGCCGCGGTGATCTACGCCGAGTCGCGGTTCGAAGACCAGACTTCCAAGGCTGGCGCGCGTGGCCTGATGCAGATAACGCCGGCGACCGCCAAGGATGTCGAGCGGCACAGCCATGGCACCACCTTCGAATTCAGCGACCTCGCCGATCCGGAAATAAACATCCGCTATGGCACCTACCGACTGCGCGAACTCCTCGACCGCTATGAAGGGGATGTGGTTGCCGCCCTTGCCGCCTACAACGCCGGCCCGACCAATGTCGATAATTGGGGGGGTGGCGATCTGAGCGTGGCCGGGATCCCATTCCCGGAAACCCGCGCCTACGTCGAAGACGTGCTCGACAAGCAGCGCGCCTACCGTGAGAAGTACGGGACGGAGCTGGGATATTGAGCGCGCCGCGACCGCGACTCGCGGCCCTGGCGGTCGCCGTCGGCCTCGTCCTCGCCGATTCGTCGATCGTCGTCCTGGCGCTGCCGCAGATCTATCGCGACCTCGACACCAGCGTCGCCGGAGTCACCTGGGTGCTCGTCTCCTTCAACCTGGTGATGGCGCTCGCCGCCGTTCCGGCCGCCCATCTGGCCCGCCGCATCGGCCCCGGTCGCGCGGCGGCGATCGGGCTCGCCGTCTTTGCCGGCGCCGGGCTCGCCTGCGGGCTTGCCGCCGAGCTGAGCACGTTGATCGCGGCCCGCTGCGTGCAGGCGCTGGGCGGCGCCGTCGCGGTAACCGCGGTGCTTGAGCTGTTGCCGGCCACGGTTGGCTCGGAGCGGCGCGCGGTTGCCATCTGGGCGACCGCCGGAGCGACCGGCGCCGCCCTGGGTCCGGCGGTGGGCGGTCTGCTGACCGAGCTCGTCTCCTGGCAGTCGATCTTCCTGATCCAGGCGCCGATCGCGATCGTCGCCGGCGTGCCGATCCTCGCCGTCGCCCGGCACGAGGCGGCCACCGGCATCGTCGCCACGGAGCTGCGCCGCACCGGCCGCCCCCACCTGCTCGCCAACCTGGCGCTGGCGATGGTCTCGGCGGCGATCGCCGCCGCCCTCTTCCTGCTCGTGCTGCTGCTGATCGAAGGCTGGCGCCTGAGCCCGATCGGCGCGGCGATCGTCGTCTCCGCGATGCCGCTGGCCGCGCTGCTCGGCGCCCGGCTGGGGCCGGCGGCAGGAAGCGAGCGGGCTCGCGCCGCGGCGGGGGCGATCCTCGTTGCCGGCGGCCTCGCCGGCCTTGCCCTGCTACCTAAGGCGGAGGTGGTGCTGACCGTGCCCCCGCAGCTGCTGGTCGGCTTCGGCCTCGCGCTGGTCCTCTCGGCGCTGACCGAGACGGCGCTGGCCGGCCGCGCGCCGCAGGCGATCCACGGCGGCTGGACCATCTCGGCCCGGCACGCCGGCGTCGCGATCGGCCTGATCGCGCTGACCCCGCTCTTCACCTCCGACATCGCGCAGCAGCGCCGCGACGCGATCGACGCCAGCACCGCGGTCGTGCTCGACTCGCAGGTCGAACCGCTGCTGAAGCTGCAGCTCGCGCAGCGGATCGAGGACCGGCTGGAAGGCGAGCGGGGGAAGGTGCCGACGCTCGGCCCCGCTTTCGAGCCGCTGCCGGAAGACCCCGGCGATCGTGCCGACGTCATCCGCCTGCGCGAAGAACTCCAGGACCAGCTCGACCGCGGCGCCACCCATGCCTTCAGCCCGTCCTTCGGCCTCGGCGCCCTGATCGGCCTGCTGGCGCTGATCCCGATCGGCCTGGCGCGGAGGGTCGATCTGTGACCCCCCGCGCGGAGACGAGAGGTCGGTTTCTGATCGCTGCCGCGGTCGTCGCTTCGCTGGCGCTTGTCGTCGCCTATCTGGCCGCGGGCGGCTCCTCGTACGAGCCGGCGAAGACCCAGGATCCGTGCAAACCGCGACCCTGGCGCAATCCGGAAGGTCTGCAGCAGATCGCAGAGCAATTCTCGCTTTCGGCGCTCGACGGCGCCGCCTGTAAGTTGGGGGTCAGCCGCGAGACTCTGGCTCGCGCTCTGGCCACGCCAGAGTCACGGGAGCGCTTTACGCAGCGTTACGACATCGACGATGCGGAGCTGGCGCGAGCGATCCGCGCCGGCCTGCTGCGGGCGATCGACGACGCCGAACGCGCCGGCGCCCTCAACCCTTTCTTGGCCGCGCCGCTGCGCGCAACCGTGCAGCAGATCCCGGTCGATCAGGCAATCGAACTGATCAAGGACGCCCGCTCCCTGCTCAACAACCTAGAAAGCTTCCTGGGTCCCGCCGGCGGCCTCATCGAACAATTCCTTCCTTAGAACCCCAGGCCTGTCCCGGTAGGGGTGGAGCGTCTTGTACTTTTTCGCGGTAGCTGTCCGCGGACAGCCGCAAAGTGTCTTCGGGAAAAGTTAAGCGGAACCCCTACCGGGACAGGCCTGCCTGGCTACTTCTTGAACTGGAACTTCTGCGATTTGACGCTCCAGCTGATCCCCGCGCAGAGTTCTTCGGGTGTCACCTCGAGCGCGCTGGAGAGCTTGATGATCGTGCCCAGCCGCGGCTCGCGGCCGCCGCGCTCCAAGAGTGAGATCTCGGTGCGGTGCAGATCGCAGCGGAAACCGAGCTCCTCCTGGGAGATTTCGGCTTTCTGCCGGGCTTTACGCAGGCTGATGGCGAAGCGGTCGCGTGGTTTCATGGACGGGATTCTCTGCGTATGCCGACAGAAGCTCTACAGACAGCGAACTTCCAAACGGAACTCGCGCGTTTATCCTACCGGTGTCAGGCGCGAGTGGCGCGCCAAACCCAGAACATCGCCAGCGGCTGCAGCGGCAGTCGTGCCCAGAGCGCCCAGCGCGGGACGCGATCCAGGTCGAGGCCGCGTACCTGATCCGGGTTGACCGCCATGTGGACGTTCGCGGGAAAGACGGCAACCAGCAGACCGAGCAGCCACCAGCGTGCGAAACGGCGCGTGGGCGGTGCGGCGACGGCCATGCCGCCGGCGATCTCGGCCAGGCCGCTGACGATTACCGCCTCTCGGTGGCGCGGCAGCGATGGCGGCATCATCGCCTCGTAGCTGTGCGGAATGACGAAATGCATCGTGCCGGCGAAAGCAAAGAAGCCTGCCAGTGCTTTTTGCGAGCGGGTCATGGCCCGGCAGTCTTCCAGGCTTGCCGCCGGGGCGACTTCCTCGTCTATAGGTCTACTAAAGCGCCCCGGTAAGGTCGTCCGGTGCCCGAGTTCGAGCTCAACCCGGCCTACACGCCGACCGCCGATCAGCCACAGGCAATCGCGGGGCTCGCCGCGGGACTCGAACAGGGCGAGCGCTTCCAGACGCTGCTCGGCGCCACCGGTACGGGCAAGACGTTCACGATGGCGGCGACGATTGCCGCCGTCCAGCGCCCCAGCCTGGTGATCGCCCACAACAAGACGCTGGCTGCGCAGCTCTGCAACGAGTTCCGCGAGTTCTTCCCCGAGAACGCGGTCGAGTACTTCGTCTCCTACTACGACTACTACCAGCCCGAGGCCTACGTCCCGGCGCAGGACCTCTACATCGAGAAGGACTCCTCGATCAACGACGAGATCGACCGCCTGCGCCACGCCGCCACGGCGGCGCTGTTCGCCCGCCGCGACACGATCATCGTCGCCTCGGTCTCCTGTATCTACGGAATCGGCTCGCCCCAGGTCTACAACGAAAAAATGCAGCTGTTCAAGGTCGGCGAGCGGATCGACCGCGACGAGGTGCTGCGCAAGCTGATCAAGATGCAGTATCAGCGCAACGACTCGGTCCTCGGCCGCGGTTCCTTCCGGGTGCGCGGCGAGGTGCTGGAGATCATGCCCTCCTACGCCGAGTCGGCCTACCGGATCTCGCTCTTCGGCGAGGAGATCGAGTCGATCCAGCACTTCGACCCGCTGACCGGCGAGATCCTCGACACGATCGACCATGTATCGGTCTGGCCCGCGTCGCACTATGTGACCAGGGACGAGACGTTGGAGCGCGCGGTGGAGGAAATCCGTCACGAACTGAACTCGCGCACGGCGGAGCTCGAGGAGGAGGGCAAGCAGCTGGAGGCGCACCGGTTGCGGCAGCGGACCGCCTACGACATCGAGATGCTGAAGGAGCTCGGCTTCACCTCGGGGATCGAGAACTACTCGCGAATCCTTGACGGCCGCCCGCCGGGCAGTCCACCGCACACGCTGATCGACTACTTCCCCGACGATTTTGTCGTCTTCGTCGACGAGTCCCACCAGACGATTCCGCAGATCGGCGGCATGTACGAGGGGGACCGTTCGCGCAAGCAGACCCTGATCGACTACGGCTTCCGCCTGCCATCGGCGATCGACAACCGACCGCTCAAGTTCGACGAGTTCCTCGAGCGGGTCGACCAGCTGGTGATGGTCTCGGCGACGCCCGGCCCGTTCGAGCGGGCCGAGTCGTCGCGCACGGTCGAGCAAATCGTCCGTCCGACCGGGATCATCGACCCTGAGATCGAGGTGCGCGAGACGAAGAACCAGATCGATGACCTGATGAACGAGATCAGGGCCCGGGCGGACGCCGGCGACCGTGTCCTGGTCACCACGCTGACCAAGAAGATGGCCGAGGACCTGACCAACTACCTGCTCGAGTACGGGATCAAGGTCCGCTACCTGCACTCGGAGATCGACACGCTGGAACGGATCCAGATCATCCGCGAGCTGCGGCTGGGCGAGTACGACGTGCTCGTCGGTGTCAACCTCCTGCGCGAGGGGCTCGACCTGCCCGAGGTCTCGCTGGTGGCGATTCTCGACGCCGACAAGGAGGGCTTCCTGCGCGGCGAGACCAGCCTCGTGCAGACGATCGGCCGCGCCGCCCGCAACGTCAACGGGCGGGTGCTGATGTACGCGGACAAGGAGACCGACGCGATGCGCGCGGCGATGAGCGAGACCGACCGCCGTCGCGCGATCCAGCTCGCGTACAACAAGGAGCACGGGATCACGCCGGAGACGGTCCGCAAGGGCATCTCCGAGATGGCCGAGTTCCTGGCGATGGAGGACCGGGCGCCGAAACGCCGCCGCCGCAAGGTCGGCGGCGATTTCGCCGACGCGGCCGAGCTCGAGCGCACGATCGTCTCCCTCGAGGAGGAGATGCTGGCCGCCGCGGACGACCTCCGCTTCGAGGAGGCCGGCCGCATCCGCGATGAGCTGAAGGAGCTCCGCCGCGACCTGGACGGCATGACTGCGGGCACCTGACCCGCGCATCTCGGCGTCCTCGTTCGGTCATGTGCAGGGCACACTCCCTCGCTCGTCCTTGATCTGCTTGGTCAGGACACCGCAGTCATGCCGTCCAGAGGGAACCCGGCATTTCGACCGGCACCCGGGAAGCCCGGTCGCTGACGCCGCTCAGCTGAGTAGCTTCGCTGCCTTGGCGCTGTCGGTGAAGAACTCGCCGCGCGCGACCTTGCCGTCGCCGTCGAACTTCATCAGGTGTACGAAGGGCGCTTCGAAGCTGCCCCTGTCGTTGCCGGCGCGCTGCGTACCCCTCACCACCACGTAGTCGCCGGCGTCGATGAACTCCTCCGGGTCGACGCTGAACGAGGACCAGTAGTTGGGGATCTGCGCGAAGTTGCCAAGGATCGTGTCGCGGCCTTCGACGACGCCGCCGAGCGGCAGCTCGTCCGAAGTGACCCAGACGCCGTCCTCGGCGAACGAGTCCTTCAGGGATTCCAGGTCGCCGCGGCCGAATGCCTCGTAGGCGGACCGGGCGGTGTCGACGTTTGACATGTCTCCTCCTTGATGGAAAATTTCCCCGCCCGAAGAGACCGTATGCCCGGCGGGTCGCCGCCGCATCCGCATTTCGCCGCAATCCAGGGGTCTGTCTCTTAGAACCCCTTTCAAAATGACCACGGCCCGGATGAGGCCGAGTGACACTGCGCGAAGACGGCCCCGTCCCGGTGTCCCGCGTAGCGCTGCTACGCGGGAACCGTGCCGTGACCGTCTCGCTTGGTCATCGACCTCCCCGGACTCGCGCTCATTTTGAAAGTGGTTCTAAGCTCCCGACATGTCAATCGATGTGACCGAGGCGACCTTCGGCAAAGAGGTGATCGAGCGCTCGCGGCAGACCCCGGTGGTAGTCGACTTCTGGGCCGAGTGGTGCGGCCCCTGCCGGACGCTGACCCCGGCGTTGGAGGCGGCCGAGAAGGCGCGCGCGGGGAAGGTGGTGCTGGCCAAGATCGACGTCGATTCGAACCAGGCGCTGGCGGCTCGCTACGGCGTGCAGGGGATCCCGGCGGTGAAGGCCTTCCGCGACGGCAAGGTCGCCGCCGAGTTCGTCGGCGCCGCGCCGAAGGCGAAAGTCGAGGGGCTGTTCGACTCGCTGGTGCCCTCGCGGGCCGACGAGCTGCTGGCCAAAGGCGACGAGCTGTCGCTGCGCGAGGCGGCCGAACTGGAACCGCGGCGGGCCGACATCGCCGTCGCCCTGGCCCGGGCCCGGCTCGAGCGTGGGGCGGAGGACGAGGCGCTGGAGGCGGTCGGACCGCACGAGGGCGATTTCGCCGCCGAGGGGATCGCCGCCCGCGTCCGCCTTGCCAGGCAGGGCATCGGGTCGGAGGCCTTCGCCGAGCTCGATCGCGGCCGTCGCGAGGCGGCCCTGGATGCACTGCTGGACGAGATCGACGGCCGCGACGAGGAGACCCGCGAGGACCTACGCCGCACCATCGTCGGCATCCTCAGCGAAGCCGATCCAGCCGATCCGGTGGCGCGCGAGCACCGCAGGCGCCTGGCTGCCGCTCTCTACTGAGATGGTCGATTCCACGACCCCGCACGCCTGGATGACGCACGTGGCACTGCGCATCTCTGCGTCCTCGGGTTTGCCTTTGCAACCAGCAAAGGCTGCACCCTGCGTCCTTGATCTGCTTGGCCACGCGCGTCCCCAGTCACACGCGGCCGTGGAATCGACCATCTGAGGCCTGATCGCCACAGGAAGCAGCCGCAGCGGACGCGAATATGGACGGATGAGCGCTCCGCCGCCGCGCAAGTCTCGCCCGCCGCTGCCCGCCGGGCCGTTCCTGGTCGTCGGGCTGGCCCGCTCAGGCGGCGCGGTGGTGCGCCTGCTGGCGGGACGTGGCGAGCAGGTGCGGGGGGTCGATTCCGGGCATCCGGATGGTGCGGCAGGGCTTGCGGGGGACGGCGTCGAAGTTGTCTTGGATACGAGTGGACTGGCTCAGCTGGATGGCATGCGAACCGTCGTCAAGAGCCCGGGGGTACCCCGGGAGGCGCCGGTGATCGCCGCTGCGCTGGAGCGGGGGCTCGAGGTGGTCGGCGAGTTGGAGCTTGCCTGGCGGACTATCCCCAACCGCTTCCTCGCCGTGACCGGCACCAACGGCAAGACGACCACGGTCGAGCTGCTCGGCCACATCTACCGGGCCGCCGGCGAGCCTGTCGCCGTCGCCGGCAACGTCGGCACTCCACTCGCCTCGCTCGCCGGCTCCGTCGATCCCGGGGCCACCGTCGTCTGTGAGGCCTCCAGCTTCCAGCTCGAGGACACCGCGGCCTTTGCGCCGGAGTGCGCGGTCTTCCTCAACCTGGCGCCGGATCATCTCGACCGCCATCTCGACCTCGACGCCTACCTGGACGCCAAGCTGCGGATTTTCGCCAACCAGGGCAACGACGACGTCGCCGTCTACAACGCCGACGAGCCGGCGCTCGCGGGCGCCGATCTCGGCGGCTGCGCCCGGCGCGTCGCCTTCTGCCGCGGCGCCGCCCCCGAGTGCGAGGTGGCGCTGGTCGAGGGGACGATCTTTTACGACGGGGAGCCGCTGCTGGCTACCGCCGAGCTCGGCCTCTTCGGCGAGCACAACGTCGCCAACGCGATGGCCGCGGCAAGCGCCGCGCTGGCGATGGGGCTCGATCCCGACGCCGTGCGCGAGGGCCTACGCAGCTTCGCCGGCGTGCCGCACCGCCTCGAGCAGGTCGCCGAGGTCGGCGGCGTAAGTTTCGTCAACGACTCGAAGGCGACCAACGTCGCCTCTGCGGTCGTCGGGATCGGCGCCTTTGAGCACGGTGTTCACGCGATCCTCGGCGGCAGCGAGAAGGACGAAACGTTCGCGCCTCTGCTCGATCCGCTACGCGAGCGCGCCACCGCCTGCTATTTGACCGGCGCCACCGCCGACCGGCTCGCCGCCGAGTTGGCTCCCGTCCTGGCCGATGGTGTCGAGCTGCACCGCTGCGCCGACCTCGAGGACGCCGTGCGCCGCGCTGCCGCCGCGGCGCGCCCGGGAGAGGTCGTCCTGCTTTCCCCGGCCTGCGCCAGCTTCGACGCCTTCGCCAACTTCGAGCAGCGTGGCGACCGCTTCCGCGAGATCGTCGCGGAGCTGACATGAGCGCCCGGGCGCTGTCCCTGCCCTGGTCGGGTACGGGGAGAAAGACGAAGAAAGCGAAGGCGAAGAAGAAACGCGCCGCCAAGCTCCCCGCCGAGTACAACCTGCTGCTGACGGCGACGCTGTGCCTGCTCGCCTTCGGGGCGGTGATGGTCTTCTCGGCCAGCTCGACCACCCGCATCCTCAACGACGGCGGCCTCTCCGACAGCGCCTTCTACCTGAAGCGGACGCTGCTCTTCGGCGCCGTCGGCCTCTGCATCATGCACCTCACGGCGCGGCACGGGCTGCAGACGGTCCGTCGCCTCACCCCGGCGATCCTCGGCGTCTCGATGTTTCTCCTGCTGGCGGTGCTCTTCGGCGGCACCACGGTCAACGGCTCGAGCCGTTGGATCGGACCGAGCTTCATCCAGCTGCAGCCCTCCGAGCTGGCCAAGGTGGCGCTGATCCTCTACGGCGCCGACCTCTTGGCGCGCAAGCCGAAGCGGGCGCGGACGATCGAGGGGTTGATGCCTTTCCTGCTCGTCGTCGGCGCCGCCACGCTGCTGATCGTCGCCGAGCCCGACCTGGGCACGGCGATGGTCGTCGCCTTTGCCGTCGCCGCCACCCTGATCGCCGCCGGCATGCGGCTGCGGGACCTCGCCCTGATCGGCGTCGTGCTGGCCTTCTTCGCCCTGCTGATGACCGTGATCGAGCCCTACCGGATGGCGCGGCTGACCGGCTTTCTGAACCCCGGCGCCGACGCCGGTGGCGCCGGCTTCCAGGCGGCCCAGGCGAAGATCGCCCTCGGCTCGGGCGGCCTCTTCGGCGTCGGCATCGGCAATGGCGTGCAGAAGGCCTTCTACCTACCGGAGGCCCACACCGACATGATCTCGGCGGTGATCGGCGAGGAGCTGGGTCTGGTCGGCGTTCTCGGCGTCGTCGGCCTCTTTTCCCTCTTCGGCTACGCCGGCCTACAGGTTGCCAAGAAAGCCAAGGACAACTACGGCAAGCTGCTGGTCGCCGGGCTGACCTCGCTGGTTCTCGTGCAGGCGACGATCAACCTCTTCGCCGTGATGGGCCTGGCGCCGCTGACCGGCGTGCCGCTTCCCTTCGTCTCCTACGGCAACAGCAGCCTGATGGCGACGCTGTTCGCCGTGGGGCTGATCCTCAACGTCGCCCGCGGGGGGACCGCCCGCGCTGGCAAACTGCGCGTCGTCGAGGGTGGGCGCAAGCCCACGCATGGAAGGAGTCGATCGAGCGGTGCCAGGAGTCGCAAGAGTGGTAGTGGCAGCCGGGGGAACGGCGGGTCACGTCGTGCCGGCCATGGCGGTCGCCGACGAGCTTCGGGCTAGCGGCGTCGAGGTCTCCTTTCTCGGCACGCGCGAGCGGATCGAGGCCGACCTGGTGCCCGCCGCCGGCTATGAGATCGACTTCGTCAAGGTGCGCGGCATCGACCGGGGCAACCGCCTGCGCGCAGTCCTGGCCGGGGTCGAGGCCCTCGGCGCGGTCGGCGCCGCCTTGCGGGTGATCTGGCGGCGCCGCCCCGACGCGGTGATGGGCGGCGGCGGCTTCGTCGCCGGCCCCGCCGGGCTCGCCGCCGTTCTCGGCCGTATCCCTCTCGTCCTCACCGAGGCCGACAGTCACCTCGGTCTCGCCAACCGTCTGCTCGCCCGCCGCGCACGCACGGTCTGCCTCGCCTTCCCGATCGTCGGGCGCGAGGGCGAGCGTTACCCGATCACCGGGCGACCTGTGCCGGCAGCGGTCCTCGAGGCCGACCGTGGCGCGGCCCGCCGGCGTTTCGGGATCGCCCCCGGCGCGCGCTGTCTGCTGGTGATGGGCGGCAGCCAAGGCGCGCGCTCGATCAACGAGTGCGCGCTGGCGGCGCTGGCGGAGCGCGGCGGTCGCGACTTCGACGTGGTCCACGTCGCTGGCGAGCGCGACTTCCCGGCGCTGGAGGAGCGCTTTGCCGCCGCCCCCCACAACGACCGCTACACCCTGCTCGCCTACGAGCCGGATCTCGGCGATTGTCTAGCGGCCTGCGACCTCGTGCTGGGCCGCTCGGGCGGGTCGATCTTCGAGCTGACGGCAGCCGGCCGGCCGGCGATCCTCGTGCCCTACCCGCACGCCGCCGCCGCTCACCAGGAGAGCAACGCCGCCTGGATGGTGGCGGCGGGCGCCGCAACCGCGATCCGCGACGAGGAGCTGGATGCCGAGCGACTCGTCGCCGAGATCGGCGGCATCCTCCATGACGACGAACGGCTCGCCGCGATGACCGCCGCCTCGGCTGCGCTGGCGAAGCCCGACGCAGCACGCCGCATCGCCGACGAGGTCCTAGCCGCAGCCGGATTGCCGACGGGCCGAAATGTCAACACCGAGACGACAAATAGTCCCATCGACGGGGGGAGCTCATGAGCGATTGGGGTTCGCGCCGGTTGCACTTCGTCGGTATCGGTGGCGCCGGGATGAGCGGCTTGGCCCTGGTCTGCGCGGAGCTTGGCGCAACTGTGAGCGGCAGCGACCGCGCCGACTCCTCCTATGTGGAGCGCTTGCGTGCCGCCGGCCTTGAGCCCGCCATCGGCCACGACGCCCACAATCTGCCCGCGGGGGTCGAAGTCGTCGTCTCGACCGCGATCGACGACGACAATCCCGAGCTGGTGCTGGCGCGTGAGCGGGGCCTCGAGGTCAGGCACCGCGGCGAGTTGCTGGCCGAGCTCTGCGCCGAGAAGCGCCTGATCGCGATCGCCGGCACCCACGGCAAGACGACGACGACCGCGATGCTCGTCTGGGCGTTGCGCGAGATCGGCGCCGATCCCGCCTTTTTCGTCGGCGGCGAGGTCCCTGGCCTGGGGCCGCACGGCGGCGTCGCCAATGCCGGCTGGGGCGGGGGGGAGTGGGTCGTCGCCGAGGCCGACGAGAGCGACGCCAGCTTCCTCGACCTGCGGCCGGAGATCGCCGTGGTGACCAACATCGAGATGGACCATCACTCCCGCTGGGGATCGATCGCCGAGCTGCGCGCCGCCTTCAAGCAATTCGCAACGACCGCGGACCAGGCAGTGCTCCCTCCAGAGAGTGAGATCCATGTTGAGCCCCGCAGAGGGGCCGAACATACCTTTGGTCCCCTTGCGCCCGGTCCGCGTGAGCTGTCGCTTGCTGTGCCTGGTGCGCATAACGTGCTCAATGCTCGTGCCGCGCTCGCTGCCGCCGAGCTCGCCGGCTTCGAGCTCGATGCGGTGGCCGCTGCGCTTGCGGGCTTTCCAGGCGTTCATCGCCGGCTCGAGCTCAAGGGGGAGCGCGCGGGTGCGCGCATATACGACGACTACGCCCACCATCCGACCGAGGTGCGCGCGGCGCTAGAGGCATTGCGGGGGATGTCGCCCTCGCGGCTGATCGCCGCCTTTCAGCCGCACCTCTACTCGCGCACGAAGGCGTTCGGCGAGCAGTTCGGCGCGGCGCTGGCCCTGGCTGACGAGGCGGTCGTGCTCGACGTCTACCCGGCCCGCGAGGAGCCGGTGGGAGAGCTGGCCGGCGTCAGCGGCCTCGATGTCGCCCGCGCGGCGGCGGACAGGATGGCCGGTAGGCGCGTGTTTTGGGCGCCGGGCATCGAGCAGGCACGGGCAGCACTCGAATCGCGCCTCGAGCCCGGTGCCGTGGTCGTTACGCTCGGTGCCGGCGATGTATTCAAGGTCGGCGAGGCGCTGAGCGGAAACGGGGACGAGGGATGATCGCGCTCCCCGGTGGCGTCGAGCCCAACTTCCCGCTTGCCCGGCTCACCACGATCCGCACCGGGGGTCCCGCCGAGTGGTTCGCGCGCCCCGGCGACAAGCGACGGCTGAGAGAGTTGCTTGTCTGGGCCGACGCGGAGGGTATCCCGGTCGGCGTGATCGGCTCGGGCTCCAATCTGCTGGTTGCCGACGAGGGCTTCCATGGGCTTGTGCTGAAGCTCGACGGCGAGTTGGTGGCGGTTGCGCAGCAGGGCGAGCGTCTCTTCTGCGGCGGCGGCGCGCGGCTCCCTTCGGCGGCGGCCAAAGCGGCCGGTTGGGGTCTGTCGGGCCTCGAGTTCGGCGTCAACATCCCCGGTACCGTGGGCGGCGCGGTGAAGATGAACGCCAACGCCTACGGGGGCCAGCTCGCGCGGGTGTTGGAGTGGGTCGACGTCGTCACTCCGGCCAGCAGCGACCGCCGCACCCCGGAGCAGCTCGGCTTTGCCTATCGCAGCTCCAACCTCGGGCCGCACCACGTGGTCGCCCGTGCGTCATTTCGGCTGGTGCCGGCAGAACCCGAGGAGATCAAGGCGACGATGGCCGCGATGCGGGAGCGGCGCCACGGGGCGCAGCCATCGGGCATCAAGACGTTTGGCTCGACTTTCAGGAATCCCGAGGACGAGCGCGCCGAGGGTCGTACGGCAGGGCAGCTGCTTGAGGCGGCCGGATGCCGTGGCCTCCACGTCGGCGCTGTCCGCTTCTCGCCGAAGCACGCCAACTTCGTCGAGAACGGCGGCGAGGCGAGCACCGCCGAGGTGCTCGAGTTGATGGCCATGGGCCGCCGCCGCGTCTACGAGCGCTTCGGCGTCGAGCTCGAGCCGGAGGTGCAGCTGCTCGGCGAAGTGCGCTGGCCAGAGGATTGGAAGTTGTGAGGCGCTGGTTGCTCCTGTTCGCACTGCTGCTCGTTGTGTTGGCGGGCGCCTACTGGTTTCTGGTTCGCGACTCGACGGTCGAAGCGCAGCTGGAACTGCCGCGGGCGACGGCGACGATCGGGACCGGCTCCGATGCGATCGCAGTCGGTCCCGACGGGCAGATCCTCGCCTGGCTGCCGCTATCCGAAGACCTGCAACTGCCCAGCCTGCCGCTCTCCGAGCCGCCGAAAAGCGGTGAGCTTGCGGGGCCGGTACTCCAGCAGGCCCGGGTCCTCGGCGCCGCGCCGGCGACCCTGCGTCCGTATATAGAAAGCAGCTATTACGGCGAAAGCGGGGTGGACGTGAAGCTGCGCTCGGGGATCGAACTGCGCTTCGGCGATGCCTCTCAGGTCCTTGCCAAGTGGAAGGCGGCCGCCGCGGTGCTTGCCGACCCTTCGATCACGACGCTCGATTATGTAGACCTGCACGCACCGGGGCGCCCCGCGGTAGGCGGCTCTGGGCATACGCTTCCGCCTGCCGAATGAACCCTCGACCATAGGGTTAGACTAGACAGACTCTCAAGTAAGCCTTGAGAGTCTCCCCTTGCAGGAAGTCTCCCGGGCGTTTGACAGAGCCCCGAGAATGCCCTACGTTGAGCGCAATTTCCGCGGTTCAGGAGTAAGCTTGAACCCTTAAGCCTCACTGAAGCGTCGGACGGAATAAAGGCTCAACTCAAATCCAGTCCTGGTGGACTGGGCAGAATCCAACCCTCACCGGGGTTGGGCTTGGAGAAATCGGGAGATGGAATCCACTTACCTGGCCGTGATCAAGGTCGTCGGAGCAGGCGGCGGCGGGACCAATGCCGTCAGCCGCATGGTCGACGCCGGAATTCGCGGCGTCGAGTTCGTCGCGGTCAACACCGACGCGCAAGCGTTGCAGGCATGCGACGCCGACATCAAGCTTTCGATCGGCCAGGAGTTGACCCGCGGCCTCGGTGCCGGCGGTAACCCCGAGGTCGGGGCGGGCGCTGCCGCCGAGAGTCGCGATGAGATCAAGGAGGCGCTGAAGGGCGCCGACATGGTCTTTGTCACCGCGGGCGAGGGTGGCGGCACCGGCACCGGCTCCGCGCCGGTCATCGCCGAGATCGCCAAGGAAGAGATCGGCGCCCTGACCGTCGGTGCGGTCACCAAGCCGTTCGAGTTCGAGGGCAAACGGCGGATGCAGCAGGCGCTCGAGGGAATCGAGAAACTGCGCAACAACGTCGACACCCTGATCATCGTTCCCAACGAGAAGCTTCTGCAGGCGGTCGAGCGGCGCACCAGCGTGCTTGAGGCCTTCCGCCAGGCGGACGACATCCTGCGCCAGGGCGTGCAGGGCATCACCGACCTGATCACGATCCCCGGCCTGATCAACCTCGACTTCGCCGACGTGCGCACGATCATGCGCGACGCCGGCTCGGCGCTGATGGGCGTCGGCGCCGCCTCGGGC
>DASUZP010000195.1:0-4060 GCA_036376775.1 Solirubrobacterales bacterium
GGGCCTGGCTGGTCGCCAGGCGAGCTCCGCCGCTCAGCCTTGTGGCGGTGCTTCAGCCAGGCGCTGGGCAATCGTGTCAACGGCCCCCGAACATTCCGCGATTGTGGCCTTCCAAAATTCCCTGGCTAGACGGGTTCGGAAGGTGTGCGGTGATCAGCCGGCGTGATGATCGGAGTTCGTCTTTCCTGGCGGCCGGCCACGACGTTTGATGACGGGCGGCGGGGTGATGAGGGCTTTCGAGCGCACGTGCTCGGGGACGAGGTCGGCGTGCTGACGGAGGCGGTAGCTGGATCCCTCGATCTGGATGACGACGGCGTGGTGGAGCATCCTGTCGAGCAAGGCGGTCGCGACGACGGGGTCACCGAAGATGTCGCCCCATTCCGCGAATCCGCGGTTGGAGGTGAGGATCATGGCGCCCTTCTCGTAGCGGGCGTTGACCAGTTGGAAGAAGAGGTTCCCGCCGCCGGGCACGACCGGCAGGTAGCCGATTTCGTCGACCACCAGGAGCTGGGGCCTGGCGAGATAGCGGATGCGCTCGCGCAATGTGCCTTCCTTCTCGGCCTTGGCGAGAGAGGTGACCAGATCGGCAAGCGTGGAGAAGACCACGCTCTTGCCGGCCTTCACCGCCTCCACGGCCAGCGCCGTGGCGAGATGGCTTTTTCCTGTGCCGGGCGGGCCGAGCAGATGCACCACCTCGGCGCGATCGATGAAGGTGAGTTCGGCGAGCGCCAGGATGCGGTTCTTGTCGAGCGAGGGCTGGAAGGCGAAGTCGAAGCCGGCGAGCGTCTTGATCGCCGTCAGGCGAGCGAGCAGCAACGCGGTCTTGATCCTGCGGTTCTCCCGGATGGAGAGTTCCTCCATCAGGATCTGGTCGAGCGCGCCGATGGCGTCGATCTCGCCCTGCTCGATGCGGCGCACGGCCTGGTCGAGCACCTCGAGGGCGCGGGGCATGCGCAAGGCCACCAGGCTTCGCTTGATGCTGTCGAGCGTGGTGGGTTGGGGATTGCGGACGGTAGCGCTCACGGGCGGCCTCCCGCGCCGG
Organism: Solirubrobacterales bacterium; assembly: GCA_036376775.1. GTDB lineage: Bacteria > Actinomycetota > Thermoleophilia > Solirubrobacterales > 70-9 > VRUE01. Next base: position 1,043 of record DASUZP010000195.1, read on the forward strand.
CGGCGGCGAGTCTGTCGCCGATTGCTTGGTAGATGGCGAGCGAGCGTTTGGCCACCTGCTCGCCGGGCCTGAGGAAGGTCAGGCCTTCCTCCTCGCGCCGATACGGGAAGCCATGGCGTTGCGCCCTGGCCGCATTGCCCTGCCGGTGAGCGGGGTCGACGCGGTATTGCTTGCGCCCCTCCATCACCGGATGGCGGGCAACGAGGCGGCCGGCGTCGAGGATGCGGATCTCATGGGCGAGCTGATGCACCTCGACCAGCCGGCGTGTCCGGTCCGGCACGCTATAGTAGTTGCCGCCGATCGCCACGAACCCGTCATGGCTAACCCGCCGCTCGAGCCTGATCAGCGCATCGAAGGGTCCGGCCGGCAAGACCTGCAGCTCGGGCTGCTCGGCGGCGAAGGCTTCCGCTACGATGCGGTTGGTGGTGCCGTGCAGGCGAACGTTGGCGACCGTGTCGAGCCAGTCGGCGAGCTGCCTGTTCAGATCCTCCATGTCGCGGAAGGAGCGGCCGAGGAAGAAGTCCTCGCGGATGTAGCGGAAGGGGCGCTCCACTTTCCCCTTCGTCTTCGCCCTGTAGGGCCTGCACGCTTTGGGCAGGAAGCCGTAATGCTGGGCGAGCGCCAGCAGCGAGCGGTTGTAGACGATGTGGCCCTCGCCATCCTCGCCGGTCACCGCCGTCTTCATGCGGTCGTAGAGGATCTCCACCGGCACGCCACCGATCGCCTCGAAGGCCGCCATGTGGCAGCGAAGCAGCGTCTGCAGGTCCTGGTGGAGCACGAAGCGTGCGAACAGATGCCGGGAGTGCCCGAGCACCAGGCTGAACAGCCAGATGATCCGGTTGATGCCGGGCTCGTCCTCGAAAGCCACCACGAAGCGGGCGAAGTCCACCTGCGCCTGCAAGCCGGGCGGTGTCTCGAAGCGGATCTCGAACGGCTTTGGCCCATCGTTCGGACGGATCGCCGCCACGAAGCGCTTCACCGGCGAGTAGGCCCCGCCATAGCCGCGCTCGCGGATCTCGCGCAGAAGCCTCGTCGCCGTCAGGTCGGGGAAGGCGGCGAGCCGCTCGCGGATGTAGTCGACGAAGGGCAAGAGCTTACCGGGCCGCCCGACCTGCCGCGGTCCGTAAACCGGCGGTTCAAGCCCACGCGTGATGTACTTGCGCACCGTCTTCGGGTCGCGACCCGTCCGTCGCGCGATCGCGGTCACGGACAGGCCTTGCCGGTGAAGGTCGAGGATCATCACAAGTTCTCCTAGCTGGACCACCCGCGCCGCTCCCCATCCCCTTCTTCGGGACGGCATCATCGGCGGCGACGGGCGAAAGCTTAGCTGTGGAGGGCATGCCCTCCACAGCTCAGCAGGGGCGTCCAGCCAGGGAAAATTCAAAGACCGCATTCAGGGAGTATTCGGCGGCCAGTGACAGGGATGTCCCGTTCGATGTTGAACTTCGCCGGGACGGCGGCGCCGGGTTGAAAGTTAGGCGGCCCTGGTGACGGGAGCAACGGGCTTTTCGGCGATGTGGGCTTGGTGGCTCTGGAGGGCTAGGCGCAGGACTGGCAGTTGCCTGTGAGCCTTCAGCCGCCGGAAGCCCTTGGTGGCCTCCATCATGCCGGCGGCGACCCATCGCAGCGCCATCCTGGCATGCCGCCATCGTTTCACGTTGCGCGTAACGCGCCGCACCGTGCCCATCATGTTCTCTGCGATGTTCGTGCAGGCGAGCGACCGGCGAAGTTCCTTGGGTAACTTCAACCTGACAACGGTCAGGATCTCGTCGAGGCCTTCGAGGATACTCGCCGCCACGCCCGGCCATTGCTGGTCGAGCCGGCGGGCGAGGTTGCGGATCAACGCCTCGGCCTTATCGGCATCATCGAGCTCCCAGGCCTGGCGGAGCACCCTGCGGGTCGAGGCATGACGGTCCTTCGGCAGGCGCTCCATGATGTTGCGGGCCTTATGGATTTGGCAGCGCTGGATCGCCGCGTCCTTGCCGAAGGTGGCCCGGATCGCCTTCGACAGGGCCTTCGCACCATCGACAATGAAGAGCCGCGGCACGGCCGGATCGAGCCCGCGTTCGACGAGGTTGTCGAGAAGTACCTGGACGGTCGCGGTATTCTCGGTCGCGCCCTCCACCAGCGCCAGTGGGTGCTTGGTGCCAGCGCCATCGATCCCAATCGCCGCGACCAACACGAGCTCATCGCTCACACGGAGCCCATCGATCTGGATGACCAAGAGGTCGAATGCCGACAGATCGCAGGCCATGAAATCGGCGAGCTTCTCCGCCGACAGCGCCACGAACCGCCGCGATGCCGCGGACTTCGACACGCCGGACCCGGGTCCCGCCGGCACGTCGCCCTCGGGCAATCGCACGGCGCGCCCAAAGCGCCGCGTCGAGACGTTGATCAGCATCAGGTTCATAGCCCAGCGGCCGAGCCAGTCCTCGCAAGTCGCCGTCTGCCAGCTCGGGATCGAAACCTCGTGGCCGTCGACGTCTCGCACCCGCGGACGCTCGACCTCGACCTTGCCGCCGTGGAAGCCGATCCGGCCACGCGCGTTACCCCAGCGGTGCGCCCGGCGCTTCGCAACCCGAACGTGGCGCGGGCCACAGGCGGCCTCGACGTCGGCCTCCATCATGGCACCCAGCGCCTCGATCCCAGCCGTGAGGCAGAAGGACTCGAAGCTCCTCCTCACTTCCGCGAAGGCCTCTTCCACGGCCCCCGTCGCCGGCGCCATCGCCGGCATGCTATCTCTCGTCATGGCGTTGCTCTCCTCTGCGGACTCAGCACCCCGAGCCTATCGGCTCAAGGCGGGCAACGCCGACCCTTTCAGAAGTTCAACATGACCGGGGACATCCCCCTGCCGCGCTGAAGATGGGGGTAAGGGTCAAAACCCAATCACCTGAGGGACGCACTGGGCTGCTTTCGACCCGTTGCGGTCATTCCAAATTGCGCGCCGACCAACGCAATTTGACCCTTAGCGGACCTAGGATCCGCAGGTTCTATGACTTAATCTAGATCAAGGTCGGA